>NZ_JAJCXE010000014.1:0-90743 GCF_021056325.1 Lentzea sp. CC55
CTCCACACCTACAATCACCACCGCGGTCACACCGCACTCAAAGGCCAGCCACCCGCCAGCCGCGTTCCCAACCTCACAGGTCAGTACAGCTAGCCGTCCACATCGGACCGGCGGCTACCGCGACAGCACCGCCTTCCACAGCAGCCGGGCGAGCTCCGGGTGGCAGATGTCGTTGTGCGCGCCCGCGATCCCGTCGACGCGGCGGATCACCGACGTGCAGTCGACGTTGTGCACCTGGCCCCTGACCAGCTCGCCGGGTGAACCGATCGTGTGGCCGTGCGCGTACGTGCCCTGCACGCCGTGCGAACCGATGGCGCCGTACTTCGGGTACGAGTCGAGGTCGACCTGGCGGCCCGAACGCGCGGCCAGCGGGTAGAACCGGCCGATGGCGTGGTCGTGCGCGGACGTCGTGACGACGATCGGACCGGGCACGCGGCCGAGCACGCCGCGGAAGTAGCCGGAGCCGGGTTCGCCGGGCAGCCGTTCCGCGAACGACCACAGCGACATCGCGCCCTGCACCAGGGTGAGCGTCGCGGCCGGCACGACGTTCGCCATCGCGGTGGCGGTGATGCAGCCGAAGCTGTGGCCCATCAGGTGGATGCGCGCGTCCGGGGCGGCCTGCGCGACCTCGCGGGCGATCCGCGCGGCTCCGCTCTCGCCGAACACCTTGGCGCGCCGCTTCATCTTCCAGAACGTCAGGATCCGCAGCGGTGACAGGATCCCGCCCAGCGCCGGGTCCTCCAGGCACGCCCGGTAGAGCTGCTCGGCGTCGAACGCCATCCCGTCCTCGCCCGGGAGGTCCGGCACGGAGCTCTCCAGGTAGTCGTACGCCTGCTTGACGGCGGCCGACATCCGGCACGGGTGCTGCCGCGCGGCCTGCACGATCGTGCGCACCGCGGCCGTCCGCCCGGCACCGCCGCCGAGCCGCTGCGCCTGCGCCTCGATGAACTCGTCGGACCGCGTGTCCTCGTCGCCCCAGGCCTTGGACGGCCAGTGCAGGCCGACGAGCAGGGACTTGAAGCCGCCCGGGAGCCGGTGCGCCGCATCGCGTTCGGCGCGGCAGCCGGCCATCGTCGCGACCCACTGCCCGTACTGGTGACGGGCGGCCGGCACGTCGCCGTTCCACCCGTGGATGAAGAAGAAGACGTCGGTGACACCGCGGCGGGCGTCGTACAGGACGTCCGCGCTGTCGCGCCCCCGCTCGTCGCCGGTCTCGTCGAAGCAGACGAGGTGATAGCTGATGTCGTGACCTGGTACGGATTCTCGGGACATCGCGGATCACCACCACACACAAACGCGCCCAACTGTTATCCGTTTAATCGGAACGAACGCGGCTCACGTGTAGGCCCTGCGATCAGGAAAACCCGTTCGGACCAGGGGATTCACCCCGATTGCGCCGGTAGTGCCTCGCGGCGCGCACCCGGTTGCCGCACGAGGGCGAGCACCATTCCCGGCGCGGGTGGTCCTTCACGAAGTACAGCACGCAGCCCGGCGCATAACAGGCGCGCAACAGCAGCCGGGACTCGCCGGTGAACAGCTCCACGGCCTCCGCGGCGATCGACGCGCGCTCCCTGTCCGCGGGCGAACCTTCACTTTCGTTGTGGCGCAACAGCTCCCCGTCGCGCACAGCAAGCTGCGGCCACTTGCGCGCGCTCCGCGCCGCACGGTTGACCTCGGTCACGGCCCTCTCCAGGTCACGATCCTGCGCGACCGCACGCGTGTCCTCGGTGAGCACGCCCGCCAGGTCCCGCAACGCCTGCCGCAGCGCGCGGAACGCCTCCAGGTCGGCCCGGTCCACCGGCACGCCCAGGAAGTCGCGGAGCCCACCGGCAGTCGTCAGGTCGTCGTGCACCTGCGACCGGCTGGCCCAGATGGTGTTCATCAGCAGGACCGGACGGGGCTCGTCGGGCGTCAGCACGTCTAACGGTAACACAGGCTTGCATCCGTTAGCCTCGCGTTCTAACGTTCAGAACATCGTTCAACCGTTGGAAGGACCGCTCGTGGCACTTTTGCCCCCGTTCGACGCGGAGACCGCCCGCCTGAAAGTGCGAGCCGCCCAGGACGCCTGGAACACGAGGGACCCGGTGCGCGTCGCCGCCGCCTACACACCGGACTCCGTGTGGCGCAACAGGTCCGAGTTCCTCCGCGGCACCGGCGCGATCGTCGCGTTCCTGACGAGGAAGTGGGAGCGCGAGCACGAGTACGTGCTGCGCAAGTCGCTGTGGGCGTTCGGCGACAACCGCATCGCCGTGCGCTTCCAGTACGAGTGGCACGACGACGAGGGCCGCTGGTGGCGCAGCTACGGCAACGAGAACTGGGAGTTCGCCGCCTCCGGCCTGATGGCGCGGCGCGAGGCGAGCATCAACGACGTGCGGATCGCCTTCGAGGACAGGCGGATCGATCCCGCGTCGACCTACGAGATCCCGGCGGAGTGACCGCGATGCACGTCGAAGCCCTGTGGCGCTATCCCGTGAAGTCGCTGGGCGGCGAACCGCTCGAGTCGGCGGAGTTCACATCTGACGGCGTGGCGGGCGACCGCTTGGTGCACGTGCAGGGCCCACGCGGCGTGCTGACCGGCCGCACCCGTTACGGCCTGCTCACGATCCCGGCCTCCACCGGCCCCGGCGGACCGCTGGTCGACGGCCACCCGTGGGACAGCCGGCAAGCCCACGAGCGGGTGCTGCCGTTCGGCGGCAGGCTCACCCGCTACACCGGCCCGGAGCGCTTCGACGTCCTCAACGTCCTGGTGGCGACGGACGGCCAGGTCGCGGCCGCGGGGGTCGACGTGCGGAGGCTGCGACCCAACATCCTGATCGGCGGGGTCGAGGCGGGCGAGGAGGACTCGTGGCCGGGGCACGCGCTGGTGGTGGGTGACGTGGTGATCGGGATGTACCGGAAGCGGGCGCGGTGCGTCGTGACGACGATCGACCCGGACACCGGGGCGCAGGACCTGGACGTGCACCGGCGGATCCGGCGGGAGTTCGGCGGGGTGCTGTGCCTGGACAGCTGGGTGGTGCGGGCGGGCGTGGTGAACGTCGGCGACCCGGTGGAGGTGGTGCCGACCGACGAGCTTCCCGAGCGTGTCGGCGGGTGGATCGTCGGCTGGCCCTACGCGGTCTAGAAGTGGACACCGGCCGTGTGCCCCGGAGGCACCGCAGCTGGCAGGTTCAACAGCGATGGCGCCCGCCAACAGCTGTTGACGGGCGCCATTGCTCTTCGGCCGGGCTAGATGTTGCGGCGGTACTGCCCACCCACCTCGAAGAACGCCTCCGTGATCTGCCCCAGCGTGCACACGCGAGCCGCGTCCATCAGCACCGCGAACACGTTCTCGTTCGTCTGCGCCACCTCGCGCAGCCGGGCGAGCGCCTTCTGGGCCTCGTCGCGGTGCGCCGCCTGGTAGGCGCGGGTGCGTTGGACCTGCGACTCCTTCTCCTCCTCGGTGGCGCGGGCGAGCTCGATCTTCACGACCTCGCGTTCGCCGCCCTCGGGCAGGAAGGTGTTGACGCCGATCAGCGGCAGCGAGCCGTCGTGCTTGCGCTGTTCGTAGAGCATCGACTCGTCCTGGATGCGGCCGCGCTGGTAGCCGGTCTCCATCGCGCCGAGCACGCCGCCGCGTTCGGAGATGCGGTCGAACTCCATCAGCACGGCCTCTTCGACGAGGTCGGTCAGCTCGTCGATGACGAACGAACCCTGCAGCGGGTTCTCGTTCGCGGAGAGGCCCCACTCCTTGTTGATGATCATCTGGATGGCCATCGCGCGGCGGACGGACGACTCCGTGGGCGTGGTGATCGCCTCGTCGTAGGCGTTGGTGTGCAGGGAGTTGCAGTTGTCGTACAGCGCGCAGAGCGCTTGCAGCGTGGTGCGGATGTCGTTGAAGTCCATTTCCTGCGCGTGCAGCGAACGGCCGGACGTCTGCACGTGGTACTTGAACTTCTGCGAACGTTCCGCGGCGCCGTAGCGGTCGCGCATGGCCACGGCCCAGATGCGGCGCGCCACGCGGCCGATGACGCTGTACTCGGCGTCCATGCCGTTGGAGAAGAAGAACGACAGGTTCGGCGCGAAGTCGTCGATGTTCATGCCGCGCGCCAGGTACGACTCGACGTAGGTGAAGCCGTTGGCGAGCGTGAAGGCGAGCTGGCTGATGGGGTTCGCCCCGGCCTCGGCGATGTGGTAGCCCGAGATCGACACCGAGTAGAAGTTGCGCACCTGCTGCTGGATGAACCACTCCTGGATGTCCGCCATCATGCGCAGCGAGAACTCCGTGGAGAAGATGCAGGTGTTCTGGCCCTGGTCCTCCTTGAGGATGTCGGCCTGCACGGTGCCGCGGACGTTGGCCAGCGCGAACGCGCGCAGCTCCTCGTACTCCTCGGCGGACGGGTCGCGGCCTTCGGAGGCCTTGAACTTGTCGACCTGCTGGTCGATCACCGTGTTCAGGAAGTACGCGAGGATCGTCGGCGCCGGGCCGTTGATCGTCATCGACACGGACGTCGTCGGCGCCACGAGGTCGAAGCCGTCGTAGAGCGCCTTCATGTCGTCGAGCGACGCGATGGAGACGCCGGAGGTGCCGATCTTGCCGTAGACGTCCGGCGGGGTGTCGGGGTCGCGGCCGTAGAGCGTCACCGAGTCGAACGCGGTCGACAGGCGCGTCGCCGGGTTGCCCTGCGACAGGTACTTGAAGCGGCGGTTGGTGCGGAACGCGTCGCCCTCGCCCGCGAACATGCGCGCCGGGTCCTCGCCCTCGCGCTTGAACGGGAAGACGCCCGCGGTGAACGGGAAGAAGCCCGGCAGGTTCTCCTTGCGCAGGAACCTCAGCAGCGAGCCCTCGTCGTCGTACCGGGGCAGGCTCACCCGGCGGACCTGGTTGCCCGACAACGTCTCCCGCGTGAGCCGGGTGCGGATCTCCTTGTCGCGGACCTTGAACACGAGCTCGTCGCCGGAGTACTGCTCGACCGTCGCGGGCCACGCCCGGAGCAGGTCGGCGGTGCCGCGGTCGACCCTGCGCTCCGCGTCGGAGGCCAGGTCCGCGATGTCCGCGACGCCCTTGCCCGCGGCCTCCAGCGCCTTCTGCGCCGCCGTGAGCTGGGTGTGCGCGCGGACCGCGGCGACCTGCTCCTCGGTCTTGCGGTGGTAGTCGCGCACGGTGTCGGAGATGTCGGACAGGTACCGCGCACGGGAAGCCGGCACGACGGTGGACGCCGAGGTCGACGTCTTGCCGGAAACGGTGGCCAGCGCGCCTTCTTCCACGCTCAGGCCGTGTTCCACGAGTCCGTCGCGCAGGAACTGGTACAGCGCGGTCACGCCGTCGTCGTTGAACGTCGCGGCGGACGTGCCGAAGACCGGCATGTCCTCCCACTTCGCGCCGAACGCCTCGCGGTTGCGCACCATCTGCCGCGCCACGTCGCGCCGTGCGTCCTCGGCACCGCGGCGCTCGAACTTGTTGATCGCCACGGCGTCCGCGTAGTCGAGCATGTCGATCTTCTCGAGCTGCGACGCGGCACCGAACTCCGGCGTCATCACGTACAGCGAGAAGTCGACGAACGGCACGATGGCCGCGTCACCCTGACCGATACCGGGCGTCTCGACGATGACGAGGTCCGCGCCGGACGCCTTGCACGCCACGATGGCCTGCTCCAAGCCGTCCGGGATCTCGCTGCCCGCACGGCGCGTGGCCAGCGAACGGAAGAACACGCGGTCGCCGTCGAGGCAGTTCATGCGGATGCGGTCACCGAGGAGCGCGCCACCACCACGGCGACGCGTCGGGTCGACGGCGAGCACGGCGATGCGCAGCTTGTCCTGCTGGTCGAGCCGGAAGCGGCGCACCAGTTCGTCGGTGAGCGACGACTTGCCCGAGCCACCGGTGCCCGTGATGCCCAGCACCGGCACCTTGCGCGTGGTCTCCAACGGCTGCGCGGTGCCGGCCTCGATGTGCGTGATCGCGCGCGCCAGTGCCTCGTCGGCCCCCGTCAGCAACGCGTCGTGGCTGAACGGCGCGGTGAGCGCGTGGTCGCACTCCTCGATCATCAGGTTGATCATCCGCGCGAGGCCGAGCGTCTGCCCGTCCTGCGGCGAGAAGATCCGCGCGACACCCCGCGAGTGCAGCAGCTCGATCTCCTCGGGGACGATGACGCCGCCACCGCCGCCGTAGACCCGGATGTGCCCGGCGCCGCGCTCGCCCAGCAGCTCGACGAGGTACGAGAAGTACTCGACGTGCCCGCCCTGGTACGCGCTGATGGCGATGCCCTGCGCGTCCTCCTGGATCGCCGCGTTCACGACCTCCGCCACCGACCGGTTGTGGCCGAGGTGGATGACCTCCGCGCCTTGCGACTGCAGGATGCGCCGCATGATGTTGATCGCCGCGTCGTGGCCGTCGAAGAGGCTCGACGCGGTCACGAAGCGCACCGGGTTGACCGGCTTGTGCAACGCGGGCGCGGGGGACGTCCCAGAAGACGGCATCGTCATGAGAATAGTTTGACTTCCTACTATTGGACGTGCAACCAGGGGTGGTCCACGTCTCTGTATCGAGCAGGAGACGCCATCTTCGCGCCCGTGGCCACAGGTTCGCTCGCGGGAGACTTCGCGCAGGTGGCGACCGTGCCGAGGATCGACGGGCACGATCGGCGGCCGTTGCCCCGCCGGACGTGGCCCCGGCACAGGCACGGCCTAACGCGCCGCCGCACCCCACTCGTGCGCGAGCGCGGCCGCCTCGCCGCGCGACCCGACACCCAGCTTCTCCAGGATCTTCGCCACGTGGAACTTCACCGTGGACTCGCTGATGTGCAGGTCCCCGGCGATCTCGCGGTTGCGCCGGCCGCGGGCGAGCTGCCCCAGCACCTCCAGCTCCCGCGCACCCAGCACGGTCAGCGGGTCCTCGCGCGGGGTCTGCGGCGGGCCGAGCGGCACCTCGATCGTCACGGTCGTGCCCCAGCCGGGGACGGCGTCGACCTCGACCACGCCGCCGAGCGGCCCGAGCCGTTCCGGAACCCGGCGCAGGTCCAGGCTGCCGCACGACAACGTGCCGGGGCCGTCGTCGCGCACGGTCGCCCTCAGCACGGCTCCGGCGATCTTCCAGCCGAGGTGGACGCGGTGCACGCCCCGCTGGTCGTCGAGCATCGCGTGCACGCTCGAGCGGACCACCGCGGCGGCCGTGGCGGCGATGTCGCTGGGCAGGACGCGGTCCGCGCCCTCCTCCGCGCCGGGCGTGCCCAGGTCCAGCCGGACGTCCCGGCCGCGCAGAGCGCGGCGCAGCGACTCGGCGAGCCGTTCGAAGGCGTCGCCCGCGCGTTCCTCCGTCTGCGTCCGGTCGAGGTCCGCGCGCGCCCGGAGCTCGACGAGCGCGCTCACCGCGAGGTCGGTGGCACGCGAGCGAGCGGCCGCGTCCGTGACGTCGCGGTCGCGCAGCACGCCCAGCAACGCCGTCAGCGACGCCCCGTAGGCGTCTCCCAGGTCGGAGATCGCCACGGCACGCGCCGCCGCGGCCGCCCGTGATACGGCGATCGTGGCGGGCACGGCCTCGTTGCGCAGGCCCTCCATGTGCGCGGTCACGACGTCCCACAGCGCGTTGGCGGAGGCCAGGACCTCCCGCGGCACCGGGGAGTCCTCCGTGCGCAGGAGCACCAGCAGCGCGTCCGGCTCGGAGAAGGCGCTGACGAGCACCACCACCGGGACCTCGGTGCCCGCCAGGAGCGCCCGTCCCTGCCAGGCGCCCCCGTCGCCGGCCCGCGACCGCAGCGCGGCGAGGTCGGCGATCGTGACGGACGGCCCCGGCGACTCGCCGCGGAACTTGAACGGCGCGAACGAGCAGTTCGACAGCTCGGCGATCGCGCGGTGGGGAATCGCCTGTTCCACCGCCGCCGACAGGTGCACCAGCGTCTCGCTCTGCGGTGCCTGGATCACCCGAGCGGCCGTCACCAGGTCCATGAACCGAGCGTAGCTCTCACCGACAGGTGGCCGACTGGCCGTTCGGACAGGTGGAGCTAGCCGAAGTACGGGCGCGCGAGAACGATCACAGGCTCAAGGCTGGTGTACCACCCACACGGCGACCACACCGGAGACAGAGATGAAGGCGATCACCTACACCACGTTCGGCGGCCCCGAGGTCCTGGGCTTGAACGAGGTCGAGGAGCCGCACGCGGGACCGGGCGAGATCCGGCTGAAGGTCGTGGCGGCGGCCGTCAACCCGCTCGACCACAAGATCCGCAACGGCTGGATGCCGTCCATGACTCCCCCGTTCCCCGTCACGCCCGGTCTGGAGGCCGCCGGTGTCGTGGACGAGGTCGGCGAGGGCGTCACCGGGGTCTCGGTGGGTGACGAGGTCCTCGGCTTCACCACCACCGGCGCCTACGCCGAGCACGCGCTGGCCACCGACTACGCGCCCAAGCCCGCCGATCTCGACTGGGACCTCGCCGCCGCGCTGCCCGTGGCCGTGGAGACCGCGGTCCGCGTGCTCGACCTCCTCGCGGTCGCGGAGGGCGACACACTGCTCCTCAACGGCGCCGCGGGGGTCGTGGGCGCCGTCGCGGCACAGCTCGCGGTGGCCCGCGGAGCCACCGTCGTCGGCACCGCCTCGGCCGGCAACCACGACTACCTGCGATCGCTCGGCGCCACGCCGGTCGCCTACGGCGACGGGCTGGCCGACCGGGTCCGCGCCGCCGCACCGCAAGGCGTCGACGCCGTGTTCGACGCGGCCGGCCACGACCTGGACGTGCTCGTCGAGCTGCGCGGCGCCACGGACCGCGTCGTCACGATCGTCGACCCCGGCGACGCGGCCCGACTGGGCGTCGAGTTCTCCGGCGGCGGTGCCCCGTTCGGCTCGCGGCTGCGCGAGTACGCGCGGCTCGTGGCCGACGGCGAGCTCGCGGTGCGCGTCGCGCGGAGCTTCCCGCTGACCGACGCGGCCGACGCTCAGGACCTGGTCGCGACCGGACACGCCGCGGGCAAGGTCGTGCTGCGCCCGTCGGAGTGAGGTTCCCGGCTCACCTGGGCGGGCACGGCCGGTGCGCACCTGCCGGTCGTGATCTGCCTGGCGAGCCCCGCCAGCTCGTCCGCCGCCCCCGCCCTCGGACCGCACCGCCGCAGGTGGCCCAGCGCGCGGGCGAGCAGCAGCCCGGCCTGCTGCTCGCACCACCTGCGCCCGCCCTCGACGGTGATCTTCGCGTTGATCGCCGCCACGACCGGGAGCGTCCTGCGGTCGTCGCGGACGGCGAGGACGTCGTCCACGTGCTTGCGCGCGAGGCCGAGGTCGTCGCCGAACTGCCGGAGGTGGCCCGCCCGGCGCGCGTCCGCCCCGGCGGCCAGCGCGCCGAGCTCGCACGCGGCGGCCGTGAGCGAGCTGTGCTTCGCCACCGCCACGCCGAGGTGCCGGGACATGTCGGCCTCGTCCTCCTCGGCCATCCCGATCTCCTGGACGTAACCGTCCACAACGGACATCAGCGCGATGTTGAGGATCATCACCCCGGTGCTGCCGAGCCGTCCGCACGCGAGGGACAGCAGCGCGTCGGCCGCCGAGACGACCCTGTCCGCACCGAACTCCACCCGAGCACCCGTGTGCGCCATCAGGTCCGCGTGCAACTGCTCGTGCAGGTGCGCGAACTCCATCGCGAGGGCGACCGGCACCACGTCCGCGTCGCCGACCGCCTCCGCGCAGAGCAGCACGAGCGCCGCCGTCGAGAAGTCCTGACGGGACAGGCCGGACTCGACCACCTCGCGTGTTTCGCCGGGGAGCTCCGCCAGCGCGGCCGCCAGCAGCGGCCCGACGGTGGCACGCGCCCGCTCCAGCGCGGTCCTCGGCGGCGCGACCGCCTCGATGCTCGTCATCCGCGTTCCTCTCAGACACCGGGATCCCGACGCTAAACCCGCTGGTCAGGTACCGGAGGCGGGTTTCCACCGTCGTGTCTGATCCGGGCACGATCCGGCGAGGCGGACTAGGTTGATGTTGAACGGATCGTGGCTGCCATCACCCGACCGTGATCACCGTTTTCCTGAGGGGCTGACCATGCGCTACACCAAGCTCGCCGGCATGGACGTGTCCGAGATCTGCCTCGGCATGATGAGCTACGGGGACCCGGCTCGGGGCGGCCACCCGTGGTCGCTGCCGGAGGAGGAGTCCCGGCCGTTCATCAAGGCCGCGATCGAGGCCGGCATCAACTTCTTCGACACCGCGAACGTCTACTCCGCGGGCTCCTCGGAGGAGATCACCGGCCGCGCGCTGAGGGATTTCGCGCGCCGCGACGAGATCGTCCTCGCCACCAAGGTCAACGGGCGCATGCACGACGGCCGCAACGGCGCCGGGCTGTCCCGCAAGGCCATCTTCGCCGAGATCGACAACTCGCTGCGCCGCCTCGGCACGGACTACGTCGACCTCTACCAGATCCACCGCTTCGACAAGACCGTGCCGCTGGAGGAGACGCTCGAGGCGCTGCACGACGTCGTGAAATCCGGCAAGGCGCGCTACATCGGTGCGTCGTCCATGTACGCGTGGCAGTTCGCGAAGGCGTTGTTCACGCAACGGCAGAACGGCTGGACGCGGTTCGTGTCGATGCAGAACCACTACAACCTCATCTACCGCGAGGAGGAACGCGAGATGCTGCCGCTGTGCGCGGACCAGGGCGTCGCGGTGATCCCGTGGAGCCCTCTCGCGCGCGGCCGCCTGGTCCGCGACTGGGACGCCACGACCGCACGCACCGAGACCGACGAGTTCGGCGCCACGCTCTACACCGACTCGGACCGCGCGACCGTCGAGCAGGTGGCGGCGGTGGCCGAGGCGCGCGGCGTCTCCCGGGCCCAGGTCGCGCTGGCGTGGTTGCTGCGCAACCCCGTCGTCACGGCGCCGATCGTCGGCGTCACGAAGCCGGCGCAGCTCGACGACGCGGTGGGGGCGCTGGACTTCGAGCTGACCGACGCCGAGGTGCTGCTGCTGGAAGGCTCCTACGAGCCGCACCGGATCGCCGGGCACGCCTGAGGACGCGACGAGGGGCCGCTGTCGCCGACAACGGCCCCTCCACGCCACGGGTCACACGAACGCGCTCTGCCCGGTGATCGCCTTGCCCACGATGAGCGTGTTCATCTCGCGGGTGCCCTCGAACGAGTAGATCGCCTCGGCGTCGGCGAAGAACCGCGCGATGTCGTGGTCGAGCACGATCCCGTTGCCCCCGAAGATCTCCCGCGCCCAGGCGACGACCTCGCGCATCCGCGACGTCACGAACGCCTTGGCGAGCGACGAGTGCTCGTCCTGGAAGACGCCCGCGTCCTGCAACCGCAGCGCGGTGTGGAGCACCGACGGCGCACGCGTGGCGTACGAGGTCATGGGGCGTGTCCGACAAGAAGCTCGGGCCGAACCAGTTCGACGGTCTCCACGGCGTCCACGTCCGGGAGCTGGCTTGCGGGAAGACCACGCGGGTCGTCGAGGGCCTGTCGTTCCACTACGCGCTGACCGGCGTCGACGGCACCGAGGCCGTCATCGGCAGCCCGGCTCGCGGGTACGTGAAGGCCTCCGGGCTGAAGGCGGCGACGCTCGACGGCGGCCAGGTCACCACGATGGGCCGGCTGAACCGCGCCGAGTACGTACACCAGCTGTGGGACACGCGCGACGAGTTCAACGGCAACTCCTCCTGCGGCCCGACCAGTGCGTGGTCGACCTCGTCACCTACCAGCTGACCGGCGAGTTCGGCGTCCAGGTCGCGCAGCCGTTCTCGCACCACTCGAAGTGGGGCCGCTACATCACCGACGAGTTCTCCCACCGCGGCACCACCTTCACAACGGGTCGTTCTACGTTCACGACACCTACGGCGCGGGCACCGACGGCAGCTACGACGGAGCGAACCAGCTCCACAGCTGGAACTACATCGCGCCCGTGCAGATGTGGGCGGCCTGAGCTACTTGACAGCAGCCGTCAAGTACTTGATATCGTCTGTCCGGTGCCGACCCTTTCGGATCACGTGGACCTGCGGAACGACCTGATCCGGCTCGTGACGAGCCGGTTGCTCGACCCGCTGGAGATCCTGCTGCCGCAGGCCGACCTGGCCGGCCTGCGGACCTCCGTCCGCGCCGACGCCGACATGTGGGCGGCCCAGCTGCTCGGCCCGGACGACGCGGTGGCCCGGCGGGTGGCCATCAGGCTGCTGACCGTGCTCCACCCCGGCGACGCGCCGTTCGACCCGCCCGAGGGCTGGTGGGCGACGCCGCTGGGCCGCGTCACCGCACGCCGCGCCGGTCACCCCGGCAAGGACCACGTGTCGCTCGGCGTGGCCGGCGCGATGCTCGGCATCACCCGCCAAGGCGTGCACGACCTCGTGAACCGCCACAAGTTGCTGCGGCACCCGGACGGCGGCGTGACCGTCGACTCGATCCGTGCCCGCCTCGGCCTGAGGAGAGACGCGTGAAGCTCGCGGCGACGGACCACGGCGGCTCCGGCACGCCTTTCCTGCTGCTGCACGGCCTGGGCGGCGACCGGTCGGCGTGGGACGCGCTCGCGCCACGACTGGACGGGCGCGCGGTCGCGGTCGACCTGCGCGGGCACGGCGAGTCGCCCGACGGCGAATGGGACTGGGACGCCGTGCTCGACGACCTCGAGGACACAGCTGTCCACTTCGGACTCGACGAGCCCGTGGTCGTCGGGCACTCGCTGGGCGGCGTCCTCGCCGGGATGTGGGCGGCGCGGCACCCGGGGCGTCCCGCCGTGAGCCTGGACGGACACCGTTCCGCGACAACGCATCCGGCGAACTACGCGGGGCTGCCGGCCGAGGAGGTGGAGAAGGGCCTGGCCGCGCTGAACGCCCTCTTCGACGCGCAACTGGAGACGGTCACGCGTCCGTCGCGCTCGATCACCTCGGCGCTGCGCACGGCGCCGGAGTTCCTGGACGCGCTCCCGGTCTTCGCGGCGGTGAGGAGCCCGTTCCTGCTCGTGCTCGCCACCCGGAACCTGCCCGTGCCGCCGGAGCTCGTGCCGCTGATGGACGCCCACCGCGCCGGACTGCGCCGCGACCTGCCGCCGAACGTGCGGGTGCACGAGATCGACGCCACGCACGGCATGGTGGCCGAGCGGCCGCGGGAGGTCGCGGCCGTGGTCGATCACTTCGTGAGCAACCGCTTCAACGCCTGACGGGCCCGGCGCGGCGCCGTGCTGTCGTGTTCGAGCTGCAGGAAGTGGTTGAGCGCCAGCATGACCCCGAGGATCTCGTAGATCAGCTGGTCGACGTCCGTGTCCGGCGCGAGGTCGCCGTCGTTCACCGCGCGCCGGATGTGGATGCGCAAGTCCCTGCGCCACAACGCGTTCATGCCGGCCAGCGCATCCCGCACGCGCCCGCTGCGCCCGTCGAACTCGGCCGTCGCCGCCGTGAAGAAGCACCCGCCGGGCAGCACCTCGCGTTCGAGGTAGGACACCCACGCCTCGCAGACGTCGATCAGCCGCGGCAACCCCGACGGCATCTGCTCGACCTTGCCGGGCACCTCGCGCAGGAAGACCTCGGCGGCCTGGTCGACCACCGCGAGCTGCAGGGCCTCCTTGGTACCGAAGTGCCCGAGCAGCCCGGCCTTGCTCATCCCGAGCTCCGCGGCCAGCCGCCCGATCGTGAGCCCCTCCAGCCCTTCCGCCGACGCGATGGCGAGACTCCGGTCGAGGATGCGCTGCCGCGTCTCGAGGGTGTCGGCGACAGATCTGCGCGGGCTCATCCCCGTACCTTACGTCTCTTTAGCTACCGACCGATCGGTTGCTATATTCGCCGCGTCGTCGCCCGGCCCCGCCGAAGGAGCACACCGTGTCCGGATCCCGTGTCGCAGCGCTAGGCCACTACCAGCCGGAACGGGTGCTGACCAACGCCGACCTGGAGAAGGTGGTCGACACCAGCGACGAGTGGATCCTGCAGCGCACCGGCATCGCCACCCGCCGCATCGCCGCCCCGGACGAGACCGTCGCCGACATGGCCTCCGAAGCGGGCGCGAAGGCCCTCGCGTCCTCGGGCCTGTCCCCGTCCGACATCGGCCAGGTCGTCGTCGCCACCTGCTCGGCCATCGACCGCAGCCCGTCGACCGCGGCTCAGGTGGCGGCCCGCCTGTCGATCCCGTCCGCCGTCTGCTTCGACCTGAACAACGCCTGCGCCGGCTTCTGCACGGCCCTCGCCACCGCCGACCACACCATCCGAGCGGGCGCGGCCCGGCACGCCCTGGTCATCGGCGCCGAGAAGATGTCCGACCTCGTCGACTGGACCGACCGCTCCTCCTGCATCCTGCTGGGCGACGGAGCAGGCGCCGCCGTCGTGAGCACCTCCCCGGACGCCCTCATCGGCCCCGTCGTCTGGGGCTCCGACCCGACCCGGGGCAACGCCGTCCGCCTCGTCGACGCCTGGCAACCGCGCTTCGCCCAGGAGGGCCAGGCCGTCTTCCGCTGGGCCACCAGCGAACTCCCCGCGGTGGCCGCCCAGGCCTGCGACCGGGCGGGCATCGCCGTCACCGACCTCGCCGCCGTCGTGACGCACCAGGCCAACCTGCGCATCATCGAGGCGATGACCCGGCGCCTCGGCCTCCCGCCCGGCGTCGTGATCGGCCGCGACGTGGTCGAGTCCGGCAACACCTCCGCGGCCTCGGTCCCGCTCGCCCTCTCGAAGATGGCCGAGCGCGGGGAGCTCCCGTCCGGCCGGCCCGTTCTCCTCTTCGCTTTCGGAGGCGGGCTTTCGTGGTCGGGGCAGGTCGTCACGGCGCCTTGAGGCCGGGGCTCGGTGCCGTGCGCCGTCACCACCACGCCCCTCAGGGCGAAGCCGAAGGCGAGCCACCAGTCCACCAACCGCGACGGCAAAACCGAGCCGCGCAAGCCATATGCCTCTGACCAGCGGTGATGACGCAACCACGACGGCGATCGTCGCGAAGCGGCGATGACTCGACCACGCGCGATACGGGACCAAGGCGACCACCGCCAAGCGATCCTCACACCCGCCCACACCACCGGGGCCGGTGTGGCGACTCGGGAGCCCGCCGAGCCGCCACACCGCCGGTGACGCGCGAAAGGGAAGTTCCGGACTGCCGGCGCGGGAACGAGCGCATCGCCGCGTGACGTCATCGGTCCGCCACCTGGCCACGCGTGCGACGTCGGAGTTCGCCGTCCCCGCTTGCCCTGTACCGGCATCCGGTACCTCCTCGCCCTGGTCAGGGCCTCGCGCGTCCTCCGCCCGAGCGCACCATCTCCGGCCTCGAGCGCGAATGCCGCCGCCGCTGCAAAGGCGGGGACATCGACGACGAGACGGACGGGGGAACGGATGATGCGTGGGCGGCGACCGGTTCGGGAACCGGGATCATGGTGGTCGGGAGGACTTCCGGTGCGGCGGCAGCGGGTTCCTCCGGCTGCGTCCACACCGGAACGTTCGTCTCGACCTCGTTCTGGCGGAAGAGTTCCGGGGTCTCGGTGATGATCTTGCCGGGCGACTCGAGGCCCACGATGCCCACGAGCTTGCCGTTGGCGATGAAGCCGGTGAGGCCGTTGACGTCGGTGGTGTCGGTGCCGAGGACGGGCAGGCCCGCGCCCTGCACGCGCATGCCGTACTGCTCGGTCCAGAAGCGCGGGACCGGGGTGTAGGTCCGGGCGTGCTTGCGGCCCACCAGCAGGTTCTCGGCGGCGGCGCGGCCTCCCTCCACGGCGTTGAGCCAGTGCTCGACGCGGCGGACGACGCCGTTGAAGCGCATGTTCGGCCAGCGGGCCACGTCGCCGCAGGCGACCAGGTTCTCGGCGCCCACGACGTGGTTCGTCGAGTCGCAGAGGACGCCGTCGGAGATGTCGAGGCCGGAGCCGCGCAGCCAGTCGACGGCCGGGGACGCGCCGACCGCCAGCACGACGCACGAGGCGAAGAAGACCTGGCCGTCGGACAGGTGGATGCCGATGCCGCCCGGCTGGCGCACCCAGTGCTTGATGCCCACGCCGGTGGCGAGGCGCACGCCGTGCTCGACGTGCGCCTCGGTGATCTTCTTGCCGATGTCGTCGCCGACGACGCCGCCCAGCAAGGCGGGCGAGCGCACGATGAGCGCCACGTCGCGGCCCATGTGGCGGACCGAGCAGGCGAGCTCGCAGCCGATGAACCCGCCGCCGATGACGGCGACGAGGCCCTGCGACTGGCGGATGTTCCTGCGGATCGCGACCGCGTCGTCCAGGGTCCGCAGCACGTGCACCCGCGGGTCGTGGCGCGGAGCGCCGCCCATCGCCCTGGCGTCGACGCCGGTGGCGATGATCATGCCGTCGTACTTGATCTCCTCGCCGCCGGGCACCCAGACCGACTGCTTCTTCGGGTCCAGGTGCAGGGCCGGGGAGTTCAGGCGCCACTCGGCGTCGAGGTCCCCCGAGAACGACAGCAGGGCGTCGTCGGGTGTCCACTCCCCGGTGATGATCTGCTTCGACAGGCACGGGCGGTGGTACGGGAGGTGCCGCTCGGCGGACAGGATCGTGATCTGCCCGTCGAAGCCCATCTCCCGCAGCCGTTCCGCGGAACGGACTCCTCCGAGTCCGCCGCCGACGACCACGATCCGTTCGCTCACTTCACTCGCTCCCTGATCTCGATCGCGCGCATGGGACACGCGCGCTGTGCCGCACGGGCCTGGGCGAAGTGCTCCTCGGGCGGCCGGCGGTTGTAGGTCAGGCGGTTGTCCTCGATCAGCTGGAAGACGTCCGGGGCCTCCGCCTGGCAGGTGCCGTAGCGGTGGCATTTCTCGTTGTTGACGCTCACGTCCATCGCGTCGCCCTCGCCGACACCGGGCTCCTGGCCGCGCTCGGCGTCGAGCATGCCGATGCGGACGAGCACCTCGGGCGGCAGGAACCGGGCCAGGGCCAGGGTGGCGGTCGGGACGAGCACGGTGAGGCCGGCGAGCCAGAGGACGGACAGGTTGCCGTTCGCGATGGCGCCGAACCAGGAGTGCACCACGGTGGTGGTCACCGCGATGTAGGCGGTTTGGTGGAACCGCAACCACTTGCGGTAGAAGACTTTGTGCCTCATCGAGGCGAGCACGGCGATCGCGAGCATGACCTCCAGGCCGAGGATGCCCAGCGCGTGCCGGAACAGGCCGCCGTCGACGAACGGCAGGACGAGCTTGACGAAGCCGAAGGTACCGGTCTGGATCAGCGTGAAGGCGAACGCGTGGATGCAGCCGAACGCGATCGCCAGCGAGGCGAGCACCATGTGCCCGTTCTTCAGCCCTTCACGGCCGGTGAGCTTCTCGGCCCACCCGGTCGCGATCAGCACGCCCCAGGACAAGGTCGCGCACATCAGGACGTAAGCCAGCCTGGCAGACAGCTGCGCCATCTTCTTGACGCCCGCGTCGAACTCCGACGACTGGGCCACCAGGAGCGGAATCTGGCTCGACAACAACTCTTCCTCCGGAAAGAACTTTCTCGCGGGAACCCGCCCGGCCCCGCGGTGCAGGAGTGGACACATCAGGGCCGGGCGGGTGGGAACAGGTCCGCGTTGGAGTGCCTCTGACCTTGGGGACACCACCTCCGTTTCCCGTTGTTCACAGGGGTCTTGCGCACATCACCGCACCGGTCGTCGCGGGCGGAGCACTCGGAGCAGGAGGACCGTGAGCACGGCTCCCGCGGCGGTGACCGTGAGGATCACCCACATGTTCGGCCCCTCGTTCGAGGCCAGGGTCGCGTTGACGATGCCACCGGCGGGCACGGGCTCGGCGAAGGCCGAGTCACCGGCGATGCCGGTGCTCTCCAGCAACGTCATGTGCTTCATCACGACGTCGATGCCGGCCTGGGCGAAGCCGCGGATCACGTCGTTGCGCGTCGCCGAGCGGACCTTCGCGATGAAGGTGAAGACCTGGCCGTGGGCGGCGCGCAAGCGGGCGACGAACGCCTGGTCGAACGCGTCCCCGTCGAGCGCGTTGATCTCCTCCATCCACGACTGCTGCGCCGGGTTCGGCACGTCCGGGGTGGTGAGCCCGAACTGGGCGGCCGTCTTCTTCGTCAGCGTGTCCAGCATCATGTGGTCGAGCATGATCATCTTGCCGATTTGCTTGACCCTGGCGTTGGACGCCTTCGTGGCGGTGAGCTCGCCCATGGGCATTTCCCACAGACCCGCCTGACGCACCTTGTTCAGCAGTTCGCGGTCGTTCGCGGTCAACGGCCCCGACGGGGTGTCCATCACTCCTCCGGTGTCCGCGGGCTGCGCCGCAGCCGTGGCGGTCAGGCCGGAGAGGAGGAACAGCAGCGCGAAGACGGTGGCGAGGGCTCTGGTCATCGTCTTGTGGTCCTCGTCGTTCAAAGGAGGTCGGTAGGGGTGGACGTGTTCGCCTGAGCAGCGGGCTCAGTAGCCGGGCGCCGGCGGAGGTGGCGCGGACTGCGGCGTCCGCGCGGTCCCCGAAGCGGGGGGCGTGCTCGGCTGACCGCTGCTCCTGCTGTTGTTCTGCGCCTTGCCGCCGGTGATCTTGGCGCCGTTCGGGGCGGTGACCCACCACACGCCGCCCTTCCCCTGCCCCTTCATGTCACCGGCCGCCCTGTCCTCGGCGTAGGTGTACTGCGGCCAGCCCTGGATGGTGAGCTGCTTGGTGCCGTCGGGCCTGGTCAGAACACCCATGGAGATGGGGTCCACACCGGTCGCCATCGGCGTCTTGTCCGCGGGCACCGGCTTCCACGCCTTCGCGCACTCGCCCTCGCAGTTCGACTTGGACGGCTTGGGAACGTCCTTGTCGTAGCGGTACAGGGGCAGTCCGTCGGCGTCGGTGACGAACCAGCCCATCTGGTCGGTGTTCGCGATGAAGTACATGTTCATGCCGCCCAGATCAGCGGGTTTCGCCTGCAAGCCGCCCGTCGCGGCCCCTCCGGGAGGGGTCTGGGTGCTACCGCACGCCGTGAGGCTCACAGCCAGTGCCGCGAGAGCGGTGATGGCTTGACCACGTCGCATCGGCAGGTCCTTTCTCGGCTTGGGTACCGAGGAGTACGGACACGATCCGGCAACGGTTCACGAACTTCGTGAGGAATATTTGCCTCTCGACTTGAGACGGTTGGTAGGGCAAGGATGTCCCCCGTGGCGCGGCATAGACGTCAACGCGAGTTAGACGAACAATCACCAAGACCGGGGTCTCTCGAAGAAGAGTTGATCCGTCGGCTGTACGAGGAATTCGGCAGCGCCCTGCTGGGACACTGCATGAGGTTGACGGGCCACGATCGACAGTGGGCCGAGGACATCGTGCAGGAAACCCTGGTCAGGGCATGGCGCAACGCCGAAAAGCTCGAACGTGACCCCGTGCTCCTGCGGTCGTGGTTGTTCACGGTGGCAAGGCGGTTGGTCATTGACGACAGGCGTAAGAGAAGCGTCCGTCCGCAGGAGTTCGAACTGACCCCTTCGGACGAGTCGCCCTCCGGCGGCGAAGAGGACCGCACCCTCGCGGCGATCGTCGTGGCGGAGGCGATGAACGGTCTCTCCGAGGAACACAGGGAGGCTATTCTCGAAACATATCTGCGGGACCGCACCGTCGGTGAGGCCGCGGCGGCATTGGGTGTGCCTCCGGGGACGGTCAAGTCGAGGGTGTACTACGCGCTCCGTGCGTTGCGGCGTGCGTTGCACGATCGGGGAGAGACGCGGTGACAACGGCACCAGATCACCTCGACGTAGCCGCCTACGTGCTCGGCATCCTCGATGCCGATGAGGTGGAGGCGTTCGAGAACCACCTGACCGAATGTCGGCGGTGCGCTCTTGACCTGCGCGACTTCGCGGTGGTGCCGGACCTCATCGACGAGGCCGACGCGGGCGGGATGCTGCGCGGGACAGCTCCGGAACGCCCCGACGGCAAGTCGGTGCGGGTGATGCTCGACGCCGTCGCGGCGCGCAGGAAGCGCCGGCGGTGGTTCGTCGCCCAGGGTGTCGCGGCCGCCGCCGCCGGCATCGTGGCGGTGACGGCTGTCGTGACGACGCTCGTCGTGGGTGGCGGCGACGGCTCGAACCAGGCCGCGCCGAAGAACACCACCCCGACGTCCCAGACGCCGGTGGCGAACAACCGCAACGAAGCTTCGATGAAGGTCCAGCAGCAGGACCCCGGCAGCGGTGTCTTCACCAAGATCGCCGCGGAGGACACGCCGTCGGGGACGGCGATGGACATCGAGGTGAGCGGGATGACCGGCCCCGGAAGGGGCTCGCTCGTCGCCGTCGGGCGCACGGGCCGCGTCGCGCAGGTCACGTCGTGGTTCGCCCCCGAACCGGTGGCGGGTGACTCGAAGACCATCAAGCTGCAGGCGAACGTCGCCATGCGCTGGCACGAGATCGCGACCTTCCGGATCGTCGACGAGAACGGCAAGACGCTGCTCGAAGCCGTCGCCTCCTGACCGATCCCGGCACCAGACCGCTGCCCCCGCCGGATCCGTGAGATCCTGGGGGCAGTTGTCGTTTTCGGGGAAGGCTGTCTACGTGGCAATTGGCCCGTCAGCGGTCGAGCGCTGGCTCGATCTGTCCACAGAGGAGCTGCGCGCTCAGGTCTCGCGGCTCGTGTCCGCCCGGCTACCGGGTGATCACGCTGTGTGGCAGGCGATCCGGCGTCATCCAGCACTGGTCCCCCGCATCCGCGGCGTCCTCTCCGGACTCGCGGCCACGGCGGCCGGCAGCAAGGACGAGGCCATGCAGAAGGTCTGGATCTCCAACGCGCGCACCGCCCTGGACCAGACCACTCCCGCCCCGGTCAAGGTCGCGCGCAAACCGGTGGTTGAGCGGGCTCCCGCCGAGGAACCCGAACCGGTGATCGAGCTGCGGGAGCCCGAGCCGCGGCAGAAGCAACCCCACAAGGCCATTCCGACCATGCTCTTCCAGGAGCCCAGTTAGGAGCGCCCAGCCAGATGGTCGTCTTCGGATCGCTCATCTCGTTGTCAGGTCTGCTGATCCTGCTGCTGCGCGACGCACCGCTGGGCGGGCTGAGCCCCGCCGTGGCCGGCTGGGTGATGATCCCGCTCGGCCTGGTGTTCGTCGTGCTGGGCGTCCTGCGCCACCGCCGCAAGCGCGCGCAGGGGGCTCCCGGCCCGGTCGGCAACCCCGTGCAGCGGCTCAAGGCGCTGCCGCGGCTGTGGAGGACCTGGCGGAGCGGGAAGTACCCGGAGCTGCCGCGCAGCCAGGTCGTGATGTGGGCGGTGGCGCTGGTCTACCTCGTGTCGCCGATCGACGTCCTGCCGGAGTTCCTCCCCCTGATCGGTGTGACCGACGACGCGGGTGTCCTCGTGTGGCTGCTCAGCAGCCTCTCGGTGGCGTCGGGGTCATACCTGCGCTGGGAGAAGAAGCATGACGACCCTGCTCGCGGGATCGAGGCCGGCTGAGGCCTCCCGGCGCACGATCTCCGCGAGCCCCGGCGAGACCTCCGTCACGACCCGGAACCCCAGGCGCTCGTAGTAGGGCCGGTTCCACGGCACGTCCCGGAACGTCGTGAGCGTCACAGCGCGACCGGGACGGGTGACGTGTTCGATGAGCGCCGCACCGATTCCCTGGCGCGCGTGCGAGGGGTGCACGCTCACCTGGTGGATGTGCGTCACACCGTCGACGTCACCGACCGCGATGAACGCCACAGGCACGCCCTCGGCGCCGATGGCCACCCAGACCTCGTGTCCGGCCAGGTCGTCCAGGGGCATCGGGGCGCTGTCGGCGATGTCGGGCATGCCCACGTCGCGGAAGGGTTCACCGGAGGCTTTTTCGATCTGCCGGACGTACGGCAGTTCGTCTGGTTGGGCGAGACGGATCAACACGCCCGTCATCCTGGTAGGTCGGACGCGGACCCCGCAGCCCGATAACGTTAAAGTCCGACGTGATGCGAAATAAGACCGTGCGGGTCCTCCTGGTCGAGGACGACGACGGGGACGCCGTCCTCGTCGAGGCGCTGCTCGAAGAGGCGAGCGCGCCATTCGTGCTGTCACGCGCGGAAACGCTGGCGGAGGCCGAGCGGATGCTCTCCGACGCCGAGTGCGTGCTGCTCGACCTCGGCCTGCCCGACTCGCAGGGCCTCGCCGGACTGCACCGCCTGCTGGCCAAGCCGAACGCACCGGCGATCCTGGTGCTGACGGGTCTCGACGACGAGCGCGAGGGCATCGACGCGGTCGCGGCGGGCGCCGAGGACTACCTCATCAAGGGCAAGGTCGACGGCGAGCTGCTGCTGCGCGGCGTCCGGTACGCGGTCGAACGCCGCCGCGCCGAGGACGCCCAGCGCAAGCTGCGCGAGGTCGAGCTGCTGGCCTCCGAGCGGTCGCGCCTCGAACGCGGCCTGCTCCCTCCGGCGCTGCTGCAGAACTCGGACGTGGGCCTCGAAGTGCGCTACCAGCCCGGTGGCCAGCGGATGCTGCTCGGCGGCGACTTCTACGACGCGGTCGGCATGCCGGACGGCACCGTGCACGCCATCATCGGCGACGTCTGCGGCCACGGCCCGGACGAGGCCGCGCTGGGCGTCTGCCTGCGGATCGCGTGGCGCGCGCTGGTGCTCGCCGGCGAGCCGGCCGAGAAGGTGCTCAAGACGCTCGACCAGGTGCTCGTCGCCGAACGGCACGGCGACGGCATCTTCACCACGGCATGCATGGTCTCGGTGGCGCCGGACCGGCGTTCGGCGCGCTACTTCCTCGCCGGGCACCCCGAACCGCTGCTGGTCACCGGCGAGGAGATCGTCGAACTGCCCCGGGCGAAGGTCGGCGTCCCGCTGGGCGTGCTGCCCGACTACGCGTGGACCGGCGTGGACGTGCCGCTGCCGGCCGGCTGGTCGCTCGCCTGCTACACCGACGGCCTGATCGAGGGCCGCGTGCCCGACGACGTCGACCGGCTCGGCGTCGAGCGCCTCTGCGAGATCCTCGCCAGACATCTGCGCAACGGTCCCGCCTGGGTGGACCCCGTGATCGCGGAGGTGACGGAGCTCAACGGCGGGCCGCTCGACGACGACGTGGCCATCCTGCTGCTGAAGGACGGAAAGTGAAGCTGCCGCAATCGGCGCCGGCGAGCCGGCTGATGGCCGGGATCGTGGCGGTCCTGCTGGTCATGACCGCGGTGGTGATCTCGTCCACCGTCATCGCGCTCGACTCGCTCGGTGGCGCGAGGTCGCGGCAGGTCGACCAGATCGAGCCCGCCGCCCGGCGCGCGAACGACCTGAACCGCGCACTGCTCGACCAGGAGACCGGCGTGCGGGGCTTCGTCCTCACCACGCAGGACGACTTCCTGACGCCCTACCTCGAGGGCCAGAAGGCCGAGGAGGAGGCCGCGCGGGACGTGCGCGCCCTGATCGGCGACCCCGGGGGCCGGGTGGCCCTCATCGAGGACCTGGCCCGGCAGTGGCGCGCGGAGTACGCGACGCTCACGATCACCGCCGCCCGGCCCGGCCTCACCCCCGGTCCCGGTGGCGACATCGAGCGCGGCAAGGTCCTGTTCGACCAGATCCGCACCGAGCTGACCGCGCTGCGGGGCGACATCCTGGAGCTGAGCCGGCAGACGCGCGACGAGCTGCAGCACGCGGCGAGTGTGGTGTTGTGGCTGGTCATCGGCATGGGCGTGCTGCTCGTGGCGGTGATCGGCGGTCTCTCGCTGCTGCTGTACCGGCTGCTGATCGCGCCCCTGGCGGAGCTCGCCGACCACACCCGGCAGGTGGCGTCCGGCGACTTCGAGCACGAGATCGACGTGAACGGCCCGCGCGAGACCGTGCAGCTCGGCGAGGACGTCAACGCCATGCGGCGCCGGATCGTGCAGGAGCTCGCGACGCTCGAAACGGCGAAGACCGAGCTGCAGCGGTCCAATTCGGAGCTGGAGCAGTTCGCCTACGTCGCCTCGCACGACCTGCAGGAGCCGTTGCGCAAGGTGGCGTCGTTCTGCCAGCTGCTGCAGCGGCGCTACGGCGGCCAGCTCGACGAGCGGGCCGACCAGTACATCGGCTTCGCGGTGGACGGCGCCAAGCGCATGCAGGTGCTGATCAACGACCTGCTGGCGTTCTCCCGCGTCGGCCGGATGACCCGCGAGCAGACCCTGGTCGACCTGAACGTCCTCGTGCAGCAGGTCCTGGACAGCTACTCCGACCGCGTCGAGGAGACCGGTGCCCGAGTGGAGATCGCGGACCTGCCCTCCGTGCGCGGTGAGGCGTCCCTGCTCAGCGCGGTCTTCCAGAACCTCATCAGCAACGCACTGAAGTTCAAGGGCACCGAGGCGCCGGTGATCACCCTCGGCGTCGAACGCGACGACGAGATGTGGAAGTTCACGGTCAGGGACAACGGCATCGGCATCGAGCCGGAGTACGCTGACCGGATCTTCGTCATCTTCCAGCGCCTGCACCCGAAGGACGCCTACCCGGGCACGGGCATCGGACTGGCGATGTGCCGGAAGATCGTCGAATACCACGGCGGGACCATCTGGCTGAAGACCGACGTGGACTCCGGAACCACCTTTGAGTTCACGCTGCCCGTGGTACCCGAGCTCGTCGCCCAACCCGAGGAAGTACATGTCTGAGTCACCGCTGAACGTGATCGACGTCCTGCTCGTCGAGGACGACCCGGGCGACGCCCTCATGACCCAGGAAGCGTTCGAGCACCACAAGATCCGCAACAAGCTGCACGTGGTGAAGGACGGTGTGGAGGCGCTCGAGTTCCTGCGCCGCGAGGGCCAGTACGCCAACGCGCCGCGGCCGGGCCTGATCCTGCTGGACCTGAACCTGCCCCGCAAGGACGGCCGCGAGGTGCTGAGCGAGGTCAAGGCGGACGCCGAGCTGCGCTCCATCCCCGTCGTGGTGCTGACCACCTCGGAGGCCGAGGAGGACATCCTGCGCAGCTACAGCCTGTACGCGAACGCCTACGTCACCAAGCCGGTGGACTTCGACCGGTTCATCGAGGTCGTCCGCCAGATCGACGACTTCTTCGTCACCGTGGTGAAGCTGCCCCGCTGATCACGGCGGCGCTGAAGTCCAGGCACGACCGGCAGATCCGCGCCTCCGCGCCGGAGAAGACAGGTGCGGTCCCGCTGCAGAAGGAGCAGTCGCCGAGCTCCCCCACCCGGGCCTCGGCGACGCAGACGTCGCAGATCACGGCGGCAGGTCCCGCCATCATCTTGTCCACGTCCGCGGCGACGCGCCCGCAGAACCAGCAGCGTTCGGTTCGCCTGGACTGCTCCACGATCTGGTGCACGCGCTGGTGGCTCATGCCCAGCGCTTCGGCGATCTCGCGCAGGGAGCCACCCGCTCGGTGCAGCCGCAGCACGGTGTGGTGGTAGACGGCCTTCGCGACGTCGGCCTGCTGCTGGGCAGCGGCCGAGGCGGTGCCCGCCTTCCGTGCCGCTGCCAGCAGCGCTTCGTCCAGGGTCATGGCGTCTACGGTAACTAGACGCGTCTATGCCCCCTAGACACTGTTCAGGTGAACTGGACGTCAGTCGACGCTCCGGACGATCACCGGTTCGTCATCGGCCTGCACGACCCATTCCTGGGGTTCGCGGGGTTCGGGGAAGACCGGCGCCCAGATTCCCGTGCCACCGGGACGGCGTCCCTTGCGCAACTCGAACTCTTCTCGCGTGGTCATGCACCTCGGCTACCCGATCGAGCGGAACGTATGCCCGACAGCATCGTCGTGATGGCGTCCATGACCCGCGACGTGGCCTCGTCCAGCACCTCCGCCGTCAACTCGCGGTCGTAGAGGTCGGACAGGTCCACGGGGGCGCCCGCGACGACCTCGATCCTCTTGCGGGGCAACAACCGAGGCAGGACCGAGCCCCGGGGCAGCAGGTCCTGCGTGCCCCACTCGGCGACCGGCACGACCGGCACGCGGGCCTCGAGGGCCATCCGCGCGACCCCCGACTTGCCCTTCATCGGCCAGCCGTCCGGGTCGTTCGTGAAGGTGCCCTCCGGGAACGCCATCACGCACCTGCCCTCGCGCAGCGCCTCCACGGCGGGCTTGAGCGCCTCCGCGGCCTTCACGGTGCCTCGTTCGACGGGGATGTGCCCGCCGGACCGCATGACCCGGCCGACGAGCGGCAGGCGCCACAGGGAGGCCTTGGCGAGCACCCGCGGCACCCGGTTCGACAGGAGCGCGAACACGACGGCCGCGACGGCGTCCGCGTTCGACAGGTGGTTGAACGCGAGCACCACGCCGCCGTTGCCGGGGACGTGGTGCCTGCCCCGCACCCGCAGCCGCACGAACAGCACGACGACGGGCCACAGGACGTCGATCGCCAGCGAGAACCAGAAGCCCCTGCCCCTGCGGGGGATCTTCCAGGTCCAGGCGGCCAGCTGAAGCGGTGTCACGCCGTGTATTCGAGCACGCCGGCGTTCTCAGTTCGGGTCAATTCGCCACGTTCGACGAGAACGTCGAGGTGAGCGGCCGTCTCGCCGACGGCCAGCACCTGGTTGAACATGTCGAGGTCGTCGAACCGGCGCTGGCGGCGGGTCCAGCCGATCTTGCGGGCGGTCTCGAACGCGCTGCCCGCGACGGCCTTGCCGATCTCCTCCAGGCGCTGCTCGTGGAACCGCAGCAGCTCGTCGACGCGCGCGTGCGAGCTGTCGGTCACCGGGCCGTGCGCGGGCAGCAGCCGCAGGTCCGGCAGCTCGCGGGTCAGGCGCAGCGAGGTCATGTAGTCGCCGAGCGGCAGCTCCGGCCGCAACGGCTCGAAGCCGATCGACGGCGTGATGTGCGGCAGCACGTGGTCGCCGGAGAACAACACCTTCGCGGTGTGGTCGACGAACACGACGTGGCCACGCGTGTGACCGGGCGTCGGAACAATTTCCAGCTCGCGGTGCTCGAGGCCGACGGTGCCGCGGACGAGCCACTCGTCGGGCTCCTCGTAGTCGCGCAGCGCCTCACCGCGGTCAACCCGGTGCATGATCTCGACCCACGTCTCCGCCAGCTCCGCCGCACCCCATTTGCGCAGGTCCGACACGTGCTGGTCGTCCTGGCCGTGCAGCATGTGCCGCAACGACGGCTGCTCGCCCAGGCCCAGCCCGATCCTGCTGCCGAACAGGCGGCGCAGCGACACCGCCATCGTGAAGTGGTCGCGGTGGACGTGCGTGACGAGGAACCGCCGGATGTCCTCGAAGCCCTTGCCGAGCGTGCCGAGCGCCGCTTCGAGCTGGTCCCTCGCCTCGTCGAGCGCCCAGCCCGAGTCGATCATGACGAGCCCGTCGCCGTCCTCGATCGCGTAGACGTTGACCGCGCGCAGCCCGTCGTTCGGCAGCGGCAGCGGAATGCGGTGCACACCTGGTGCCACCTCGAACGCGCCCGGCTCACTCCACACGCTCGCCCACCTCGTCGTTAGCGACAGCAACTAATTCTTACCGGATAGTAACCCTGTATTCGGGGTGCTTGTCGATGTACTTCGCCACGAACGGGCACAGCGGGGAGATCTTGCCACCACGGGCCAGGACGTCGTCCAGGGCGAACTTCGCGAGCTGTCCCCCGAGGCCCTGACCGGCGTAGGCGTCGTCGACCTCGGTGTGCACGAGCGCCAGGACGCCGGAGACGTCGCGGTACTCCAGGAAGCCGGCGAGCTTGCCGTCGACGTGGACCTCGTAGCGGCTCTCGGCTTCATTTTTGGTGACCATGTCAACCATCTTGCACCGGACGGATGGAAAATGACGGGCATGGACGTCTACCTGCTGATCCTGGGTGACCACCTGCCCAACCCCTGCACGGGCGAGGAGGTGTCGCAGGCCGACCGGCTGCGCGCGATGGTCGAGCAGGCCGTGGTGGCCGAGGAGGCGGGGTTCGCGGGCGTCGCGATCGGCGAGCACCACTTCACGCGCTACATCGTGTCGGCGCCGGAATTGCTGCTGGCGTCCGTGGCGGCGCGGACGTCCACGCTGAAGCTCTCGACCGGGGTGACGCTGCTCGCCCACCGCGACCCGGTGCTGGTGGCGGAGGCGCTGGCGACGCTCGACGTGCTGTCGCGGGGGCGGGCGGAGCTGATCGTGGCGCGCGGGGTGGACCAGCAGACCGACGCGGCGTTCGGTGTGCAGCCCGGTGAGCTGCGGGCGCGGTTCGAGGAGCACCTGCGGTTGCTGCTCAAGCTCCTCGAGGAGCCGGAGGTGAGCTGGGACGGCAAGTTCCGGGGGCAGCTCAGCGAGGTGACGACGACGCCGCGGCCGGTGCAGACGCCGCGGCCGGCGGTGTGGATCGGGTCGGGGTCGGCGGTGTCGGCGGACCTGGGCGCGGAGCTCGGGATGCCGCTGATGCTGCCGTCGACGTTGCGGGACCCGTCGATCTACCGCGAGGTGGTGCAGCGCTACCGCGAGCGCTTCCCCGGTGGGCGGGTGGGCGTGCCCAGCCACGTGTTCGTGGCGGACGAGGACGCGCGGGAGCGGTGGCGGCCGCACCTCGCCGAGTACGCGCGGTTCGCGGACCCGTGGCGCGGGGACGGCGACATCGATGTCGACGCGCTGATGGACGGTGCGGCGGTGTGCGGGACGCCGGACGAGGTGGCAGGGCGGCTCAACGCGCTGGCGGAGCTGCTGTCCATCGACACGCACCTGGTGATGGTGGACATCGGTGGCATGCCGCACGAGTCGGTCGTCGAGACGATCCGGCTCTTCGGCGCCGAGGTGCTCCCGAAACTTGTTTAACGCGCTCGGTGCCAAGGGTTAACACGGGTTCGGCAGCATGGGAGTCGTGGGCATCACGGTCATCGGCATCACGCATCCAGAGCAGGTCGGGGCGCTCCCCGGAGGCACGAACGTGCTGGTGCTCGCCGATGACGGCACGTTCGCCGACGAGTTCCTCGAAGCGGACCACGGTGCGCACCAGCTGGTGGTGCGGTCGTTCGGACGTGGTTCGGCGTTCTTCGGGGTGGCGGACAAAGCACGTGAACTGGGCGCGGATCGGGTCCTCTTCGGTGGTGCGCACGACACCGCCGCCTCCTTCACCACCGGGGAGGACCCCGTGCTCGTGCTGGGGGTGCGTCCGCCCGGCGGGCCGATCGCGTGCACCGCGGCGTTCCTCGACTGGCTGGACCGCTGGCCCCGGCCGGCGAACGCCTACCACGGCGACGTGGACCACTGGCTCGCCGCCAACGCCTTGAGGGAAGGTCTCCGCGTCGAACTGGTTTCATGGCGGATGGAACCGACCGTCCCCTTGCGACGGAAGTTGACGGCTTAGTCATCCGAAGGCGGAAGACAGTGCACCGCCGGTGAAATAACGTTCCTCTCGCGGCCACGCGACGCGTACGCACCGGAGCTGAGAGTTCTCTCAGCGTGTTCCGCCGGGGGTGGGGGCACACTGGTTCAGGGTTCTTCTCAGGGGAGAACCCGATCCCGCGTGCGACGGCGTCGCCGATGATGGTGCGCACAAGAGAGCCACAGAGGGGAACAAAGGGTGAGCGCGTCCGATGGAGTCGCGGCCAGAGCCGTCGACGTTTGGAAGTCCTACGGGTCCGGCGATGCCGCCGTGACCGCGCTCGCGGGGGTGAGCGTCGACCTGGAGAAGTCCAGGTTCACCGCGATCATGGGCCCGTCGGGGTCGGGCAAGTCCACGCTGATGCACTGCCTGGCAGGCCTGGACGACGTGACGCGGGGCGAGGTGTGGGTCGGTGGCACGAAGGTGACCGGCTTGAAGGACCGCGGGCTGACGGAGCTGCGGCGCGACAAGGTCGGTTTCATCTTCCAGCAGTTCAACCTGCTGCCGACGCTGACGGCGGAGGAGAACATCACGCTGCCGCTCGCGATCGGCGGCAGGAAGGTCGACAGGGACTGGTTCGACGTCGTCGTCGACACGGTGGGTCTGAGGGACAGGCTGACCCACCGGCCGACGCAGCTGTCGGGCGGTCAGCAGCAGCGCGTGGCGTGTGCGCGCGCGTTGGTGTCACGGCCCGAGGTCGTGTTCGCCGACGAGCCGACCGGCAACCTGGACTCGCAGTCCGGCGCCGAGGTGCTCGCGTTCCTGCAGCGGTCCGCCCGTGAGTTCGGGCAGACGATCGTGATGGTCACGCACGACCCGAACGCCGCTTCGTACGCCGACCGCGTCATCTTCCTCAAGGACGGCAACATCGTCCGCGAACTGCTGTCGCCGTCCGCGGAAGAGGTCCTCGACACCATGAAGCACCTCGACGGCGTCGTGGTGCCGCATGTTTAAGGCGACCATCAAGAGCTTGCTGTCGCGCAAGCTCAGACTTGTGCTGTCCGCGCTCGCCGTCGTGCTGGGCGTGATGTTCGTGTCCGGTTCGTTCGTCCTGACGGACACGCTGCAGAGGTCGTTCACCGACCTGTTCTCGTCGGCCTTCGCAGGCGTGGACGTGTCGGTGTCGCCGAAGCAGGAAAAGGGCAAGCAGCCCGAACCGCTGACGCCGCAGGCGATCGCGGACGTGAAGTCGGTGCCGGGCGTGGCGTCGGCCGTCGGTGACGTGCAGGGGTCCGCGCGGCCGATCGGCAAGGACGGCAAGGTCATCACGACGTCGGGCTCGCCGCGGTTCGGTTTCAACTGGACCGGTACGGGCCAGGAGAAGATCCGCGACGGCAGGGCGCCGCAGGCCGAGAACGAGGTCGCCGTCGGCGGGTTCCTCGCGACCACGGGCGGTTTCCGGGTCGGCGACGACATCGCGCTGCTGACGCTGGAGCCCAAGAAGACGTTCAAGATCACGGGCGTCTACGAGTACGCGGGCGGACGCGACTCGCTCGGCGGCGAGCTGTCGGTGGCGTTCACCGAGCCCGTCGCGCAGCAGCTGTTGCTGGGCAAGAAGGACGTGTTCTCCGGCATCACCGTCACGGCGGCGCAGGGCACGTCCGACGACGCGCTGCGGGACGCCGTCGCCGCCGAGCTCGGCTCCGGCTACGACGTCAAGACCGGTGCGGTGCTCGCGAAGGAGCAGGCCGACCAGATCAACGAGGGCCTGAAGTTCTTCAACTACGTGCTGCTCGGGTTCGCCGGCATCGCGTTGTTCGTCGGCATCTTCATCATCCTGAACACGTTCTCCATCATCGTCGCGCAGCGCACGCGGGAGCTGGCGCTGCTGCGGTCGATGGGCGCCTCGCGCGGCCAGGTCATCGGGTCCGTGGTGCTGGAGGCGTTGGTGATCGGCCTGATCGCCTCGGTCGTGGGTCTCGCGGCGGGCGTCGGCATCGGCGCGTTGCTGGCGAAGATCTTCAGCTCGGTGGGCGGCACCAGCCTGCAGCTCGCGGGGATCGGCGTGCCGATGTCGGCGGTCATCTCGTCGTTCGCGGTGGGCATGATCGTCACCGTGGTCGCCTCGGTCATGCCCGCGCTGCGGGCGTCGCGGATCGCGCCGGTGGCGGCGATGCGCGAGGCGGCGACGCCGGACCGGCCGCTCACCAAGATCACGATCACCGGTGCGCTGGTGGCCGCCGCGGGTGGCACGTCGCTCGCGTTCGGCTTCACCCAGGCCTCGCTGCCGTTGATCTTCGGCGGCATCCTGGTGGCGTTCGTCGGTGTCGCACTGCTGACGCCGATCCTGTCGAAGCCGATGGTGTCGCTGATCGGCCGGCTGCTGTCGTGGTCGATGCCGGGGCTGCTGGGTCGCCGCAACTCCGCGCGCAACCCGCGGCGCACCGCGATCACCGCGGCCGCGCTGATGGTCGGCATCTCGCTGATCACCGGTGTGAGCGTGGTGCTGACGTCGGCGACCAAGTCGATCGAGAAGCTGGCCTCCGGGCAGCTGCAGACCGACCTGATCATCTCCGGCGAGGGCCAGGTGGAGGGCCAGCCGGCGACGTTCCGGCGCGACGTGCTGGCGAAGGTCGAGAAGACCGACGGCGTGAGGTCGGCGTTCGGCTGGTCGCAGGACGGCGTGCTGCAGGGTGAGGACCAGCGCTTCGCGGTCGCCGTGACCGACGTGACCGCGCTGGAGGAGATGTTCGCCCTCAAGCCGAAGTCCGGTGACATCGCACCGCTGCGGGACGACCAGATCGGCCTGCCGGAGGACCTCGCGACCGAGAAGAACTGGGTGGTCGGCAGCACCGTCACGCTGCAACTGGCCAAGGGCGAGCCCCGCACGTACACGGTGGCGTTCATCTGGGCCAAGTCGCAGGTGCTGCAGGGCGCGCTGGTGCTGCCGGAGTCGGCGGCCGGGGAGTTCCGGTCCGACCAGATCAGCCAGGCCTTCGCCAGGGTGCAGCCGGGGACGAGCGTGGCGGACGTGCAGAAGCGGGTCGAGCCGTTGTTCGCGGACAACCCGGAGATCACCGTCCAGGACCGCAGCGGGTTCGTGAAGCAGACGACCTCGCAGTTCGACACGGTCCTGCTGATGATCCAGATCCTGCTGGCGCTGGCGATCCTGATCGCCGTCCTCGGCGTCATCAACACGCTGGCGCTGTCGGTGATCGAGCGGACCCGCGAGCTGGGCCTGCTGCGCGCCATCGGCATGCGGCGGGCGCAGGTGATGCGGATGATCACCGTCGAGTCGGTGGTGATCTCGGTGTTCGGTGCGGTGCTCGGCCTCGCGGTCGGTCTCGCGCTCGGCGCCGGCACCGTGCAGGCGCTGAAGGACCAGGGCATCTCGGAGATCGGGATCCCGTGGATGACGATGGTCCAGTACCTGGTGGTGGCGGCGTTCGTCGGCGTGGTCGCCGCGATCCTGCCGGCCATCCGGGCCGCGCGCCTCAACGTGCTGGACGCGATCGCCTACGAGTGAGCCGGTGGGGAGGGGCTGTGCCGGGCCGTCGCGCTGTCCGGCACAGCCCCTTTCCTCACGCGTGGGGGCAGGTGTCCCGGTAGGCGCTGATGAGCGTGTTCGGCGCGGGGGCCGGGCACAGGAACTGGTCGTACCGCAGGTCGTCGTCGACGAACCGCTTGAGCCACGACAGCGTGTACTTGCGCACCGTCACGTTGTCGCTGCGCGGTGCCGAGTGGTCACCGCCGCGCAGTTCGAGGAACGCCTTGTCCGGCGCGGCCGTGATCGAGTTGTAGAACGGCGTCGAGTGCTGCGAGTTGGGCGCCGTCGGGTCGTTCTGACCGCCGAGCACCAGGGTCGGGACCTGGACCGTCGACCAGTTCTTGGTCGTGTGCCAGCCGGCCATCGGGATCGAGGCCTGCAACGCCGGGCGCGTCGCGGAGGCGCGCAGCGCTCCCCCGCCGCCCATCGAGTGGCCCATCACGGCGAGCCGCGAGGCGTCGACGCGGGGGTTGGTGCGGACGACGTGGTCCAGCGCCGCGAGCAGCTGACGGCCCCGGCTGTCCGGGTCGTCGAAGCCCGACAGGGTGTTGATGGTGATCACCACGAAGCCGTAGGACGCGAGGCGCGGGCCGAAGTGCGCGATCGACGACTGGGTGGCGGTGAAGCCGGGGGACACGGCGACCGCGCCGAACGTGAGGTCGCTGGTCGGGGTGTAGACGGTGCCGCCGCCGAAGTTCGACTGGCGGGCGACGGCCGCGGACGTCACGGCGAACGTGCCCCGGGAGGCTTCGACGGAGGCGGCCGTGGGTGCGGGGCCGCGTTCGTGGGGGTTGGCCGCCGCGGTGGCGACGGCGGGGGCGGTGGCTGGGATCAGCGCCAGGACCAGCGCCGCAAGCACAGTTTTGACGCGCACGACGAAGACACCTCTAATGGTTGCAGGGTAACCAAAAGCGACGGCGGGGCTCACGCTACCGCCCGGTAGCCCGGAACGGATTCGGCCACTCGGATGGTTACCGGGACATTTCGACGGTGTTCGACGGGTGTTCGCGAAAGCGACCTCCGTCACCCAGCGCAGCGGACCGGGACGTTGTCGTCCTGTCCGGTCACCGTAGAAGCGGTATGCGGCGGCTCGGACGGAGCACGAGGGTGACCTATGCCCACCCGCAGACAGTTCCTCGTCCTGAGCTCCACGGCGGCACTCACCGGTCTGCTGTCGGAGACTCCGGCGTCCGCGGCGCAGACCGCGCAGCCGTACGCGTCCTATTGGCACCCCTCGACGATCCTGGACTGGGACCCGTCGACGGACCGGGACGCGAGGTACAACCGCAGCACGGTGCCGCTCGCGAAGCGCGTCGTCCCGGCCAGACCGGCCAACGCGCACGCGCGTCCTGGCGAAGCCAGGGTGCAGGCGCTCGTGGCGTACGCGCCGACGAGCGGCAACCCCGCGCAGGGTTCGCTCGACATGAACTACTACGCCACGAACTACTGGCAGTACATCGACGAGCTGGTGTTCTGGGGCGGGTCCGCCTCCGAGGGCCTGATCCTCGCGCCGAACCCGACCGTCACCGACGCGGCGCACCGCAACGGTGTGCGGGTGATCGGCAACGTGTTCTTCCCGCCGACCGCGTACGGCGGTCAGCTCCAGTGGGTCCGCGACTTCGTGCGGCGCGAGGGCGACAGGTTCCCCGTGGCGGACAAGATGATCCAGGTCGCGCGCCACCACGGCTTTGACGGCTGGTTCCTCAACCAGGAGACCGCCGGCGGCGACGCCCGGCTGGCCGCTGACATGCGCGACTTCATCGTCTACCTGAAGAAGTCCGGCCTGCGGGTCATCTGGTACGACGCCATGACCGACACCGGCGGCGTCAGCTGGCAGAACGCCCTGACCTCGCGCAATCGGACGTTCTTCGAGCAGTCCGACGAGATGTTCCTCAACTTCTGGTGGAGCGCGCAGGGCCTCGCGAACTCGGCGGCGCTGGCGCGGCAGATGGGCCGCAGCCCGTACGACCTGGCGGCCGGTGTGGACGTGGAGGCGAACGGCTACAACACGAGCGTCGGCTGGGCCTCGGTCTTCCCCGAGGGGAAGCCGCACGTGACGTCGCTCGGCCTGTACCGTCCCGAGTGGACCTTCAAGTCCGCGTCGGGCCCCGCGGACTTCTACGCCCGCGACAACAGGTTCTGGGTCGGCCCGAACGGCGATCCGTCGAACACCACGACGACGGCGACCTGGAAGGGCATCGCGCACCACGTCACCGAGCTGACGCCGATCACGTCGCTGCCGTTCGTCACGAACTTCAACACCGGCCACGGCAGGAAGTTCGCCGTGAACGGGACGGTCCGCTCGACGCAGGCGTGGAACAACCTGTCGCTGCAGGACGTCCTGCCGACGTGGCGGTGGAGCGTCACCGGCGCCACCACGCCGGTCACGCCGTCGCTCGACTGGGACGACCCGTTCGACGGCGGCACCGCGCTGAAGATCACGGGCCCCCAGCAGTCCGCCGGCGACGTCCGCCTGTTCGCGACGGCGCTCGGGATCACCGGCTCCACCTGGTTCGAGGTCGTCCACCGCACCGGCACCGGCCCGTCCCGGCTGCAGGCGGTCCTGCGGTTCGGGACGACCGAGCGCGTCCTCGACCTCGGCGGGGCCGGCGGCGCGTGGCGGCGCAGCGCGTTCCCGCTCGGCGAGCACTCCGGCTCGACGCTGACGGAGATCTCGCTGCGGGTGCTGCCCGGTGCCGCGGTCACCGCCCTCATCGGCCGGATCGGGGTCACGAGCCCGGTCATGACACCGCCCGCCGCCCCGTCGCACGTCCGGGTCGAGCAGGTGAGCCGTGTCGACGCCACCGCGGTGTCGGCACGGCTCACCTGGACCCGCTCCCCCGGCGCGATCCGGCAGTACCGGGTCTACCGGGGGACGGGCTCCGGCCGGGTCTTCCTCGGCGGCACGCCGAACGACGCGTACTTCGTGCCCGCGATCGCGCTGGCGGCCGGCGAGACAACGCCGATCGAGGTGGAGGCCGTCAGCGAGGCGTTCGACGTCTCGGCACCGGCGCGGATCTCGCTCACTGGTACACCCTGACGTAGTCGAGCACCATGTCCTGCGGCAGCTGCGTCCCGGCCCCCGGCGGGCCGGGCCAGTCCCCACCCACCGCGTTGTTGATGATGATGAAGAACGGGTGGTCGTAGACCCACGGTCCGCGCGTCGTCTCCAGCACTTCCCGGTCGACGGTGAAGAACCTGGTGCCGTCCACGGAGAACGTCATGTGGCTGGAGTCCCACTCGACCGCGAAGGTCCGGAACGCCGACGACGCGGGCTGGCCGAGGTCGAGCGGTGAGCCGTAGCCGCCCGCGCCGAAGTACTGCGGGGCGTGCAGCGTCGAGTAGACCCGGTTCGGCTCCTTGCCGACGTGTTCCATGATGTCGATCTCGCCGGTGTAGGGCCACGGCCTGCGCTGGTCGAAGAAGTCCGCGCCGAGCATCCAGAACGCGGGCCAGAGCCCCTGCGTCGACGACACCTTGATGCGCGCCTCGACCCGGCCGTAGGTGAAGGTGAACTTGCCGTAGGTGTTGAGCCGCGCCGACGTGTACTGGCAGGTCGTGCTGCCGCTCACCGGGTCCACCGGGCACGCGCTGCCGGGCGTGACCTCACGGCGGGCCTGCAGCACCAGGTTGCCGTTGCCGTCGTGCCGGGCGTTGTTGTTGTTCGTGTAGTACTGCAGCTCGTTGTTCACGCCGGGCCCGACCTCCGGCTGCCACTTCGAGGCGTCCGGCCCGGTGCCCGCGGGGGCGTTGAACTCGTCCGACCACACCAGCCGGCCCGGGAACGACGGGTTCGGCGGCAGCGGAGGTGGCGTGACCGGCGCGCCGCCCGTGCCGTGGACCTGGAACTCCCACAACGAGTAGCCGTAGCCGTTCGACCTGGCCGTGCCGTACATCCGCACGTACCGGCCGGTGCCGCTGACCGTCAGCGTCTCCTTGAACCCGCGGCCGGTGGTGGTCGAGTAGATCTGCCGCCAGTTCACGTTGTCGTCGGAGACCTCCAGCCGGTACGCCGTCGCGAACGCCGGGTCCCACTGCAGCACGACCTTCGAGATCTGCGCGGGAGCGCCGAGGTCGACGGAGATCCAGCCGGGGTCGACCCAGCCGTTCGTCGGGCTCGTCGCCCAGCGCGTGGCGGGATCGCGGTCGAACGCCTTGGCGGGCGTGCACTGACCGCAGTTCGGGTCGTCCTGGAACGTCGACGCGGCACCGGTTTTGCCGTACGAGAGCAGGGTTTCCGCGCTGCCGCCGTCACGGGTGCCGAACACCTGGAACTCCCAAAGCGAGTATCCCCACCCAGTGGCGCGCTGGGTGAGGTCGAGGCGCACGTACCGGCCGGTGCCGGTGACCGCGAGCGTCTCGGTGCCGCCGGGACCGGTCGTCGTTCGACGAAGTTCCCGCCAGTTCGTGCCGTCGGGCGAGATGCTGAGGGTGTAGGCCCGCGCGCTCGCCGTCTCCCAGGCGAGGACCACCTGGTCGACACGGGCGGACGAGCCCAGGTCGATCTGGATCCACTGGGGGTCGCTGAACGTGCTCGACCACCGGGTGCCCGCGTCGCCGTCGACCGCGGCGGTCGCGGCGAAGGCGGCGTTCTCGCTGCTCGACGCGGTGACCGGGCGGTTCTGGGAGATCAGCGGACCGGCGGCGGACGCCTGGACGGGCACGACCAGCGCCGCCGCGACCACCGCCGCGGCGAACAGGGGGAGTCTTCCGCGTTGAAGCCTTCCTGACATGGGTGCTCCTGGTGCCGGAGAACGGGAGGTGAAGGCGAGAGAGCGCTCTCTTGCGACAGGGGATCAGAGCCGAGAGTCGGGGCACCGCCCACACCGTGTCAAGAAAACCGGGACTTCTGAACGTTTCTTGCGGATTGACGCCCGATCGCGGGCTGCGCCATGCTCGAAGGGCGTGAGAGCGCTCTCCCAATCCTGCTGCGGAGAGGAAAGCTTCAATGAGGAAGCCTCTGTTCCACATAGCCGCCGTCATCGGACTGATCGCCACGGCCCTCAGCGTTCCCGTTGCGGCGCAGGGGGAACCGGTGCGCGTCGCCGAGTTCCTCGCGGAATGCCCGATCAGCCACCGCCTGCCGGACGACCCGATCGTGCTGCCGAACCTGCCGGGCGCGTCCCACTCGCACGACTTCTTCGGCAACCGCTCGACCAACGCCCGCTCGAACCAGCAGACCCTCGAAGGCGCGACGGGCAACTGCAACCCGGTCTCCGACATCTCGTCGTACTGGGTGCCGACGCTGTACCGCGACAACACCGCGATCGCCCCCACCGGCGTCACCTTCTACTACCTCGGTGAGGGCGTGAACAACCCGGCGGCGATCCAGCCCACGCCGTACGGGCTCAAGATCGTGGCGGGCAACGCGAAGGCCACGGGCGACGCCGACAGCATCGCGCGCTGGTCCTGCCTGCACGCCGGGCACGTCAACCCGTCGAAGAACTTCGTGCAGTGCCCGGCCGGCACGATGCTCGAGACCTACCTGGACTTCCCGCAGTGCTGGGACGGCCGCAACCTCGACTCGTCCGACCACAAGTCCCACATGTCCTACCCGGTCGCGGGCGGCTGCCCGTCGAGCCACCCGGTGCCGGTGCCGAAGCTCCGCATGGTGCTGCGGTACCCGGTCAACGGCACCACCGCCGGTCTGCGGTTGTCCTCGGGCACGGGGCAGACGATGCACGGCGACTTCTTCAACGTGTGGCCGCGCGCCGAGATGGAACGCCGCGTCCGCAACTGCATCAACGTGGTGATCAAGTGCGACCACAACGGCAACCACGGATGACAGTGCTCCTGCTGGCAGGCCTTCTCACGGCCTGCCAGCAGGCTCCACCCCTCGCGGCTCCTCCACCACCAGCTCCGTCGAGCACCCAGAACGGTTACGGCGCAACGGAACGAGCGTTCGTCGAGCTGGCCATCGCCACCGACGAGCAGGCGCTCGAGCTGCTCGGCCCCACCGGCAGGGCGGAGCTCAGGGAGAATCGGATCACCGAGCTCACCGCGCTGCGCGAGCTGCTCGACGCGCCGTACGTGAACCACCACGCCGGGCACGACATGCCCGGGATGCCGACCGACGCCGAGATCCGGCTCGCGTCGACCGACCCGGTCGCGCGGGAGCAGTTCGTGCGCGCCCACCTCACCGAGTCGCTCGAGGTCATCCGGTCGGCCAGGCAGGCCGTCACCCACCCGCCCACCGCCGAGGTGGTCGCCCTGATGGAACGCCACCGCACGGCGGAACTGGCGGCCGGGTGAAGCGCGTGACGCTGGAGGAGGTCGCCCGCGTCGCCGGGGTGTCGCGCGCGACGGCGTCGAGGGTCGTCAACGGCGCCTCGACGGTCGACGAGACGCTGCGGCACGCGGTCGAGAAAGCCATCTCCAGCACCGGCTACCTGCCGAACATCGCGGCGCGCTCGCTGGTCACGCGCCGGGCCGACGCGATCGGGCTCCTGCTGCCCGACGAGCGCCGGATGCTCGGCGACCCGCACCTCGCGAGCGTCGTCAGCGGTGTCACCAGGGTCGTGCGGCCGCTGGGCGTGCACCTGGTGCTGATGATGACCGGGCCGGGCACGCGTGAGCAGGCGCTGAGCGACCTGCGGTGCGGGCGGCTCGACGGCGTGATCCTCGTGCACACCTACCCGTCCGACCCGGTGCCGCGGCAGCTGATCGCGGAAGGGTTGCCGGTCGTGCTGGCCGGCCGCCCGCTCGACCCGATGCCGATCACGTACGTGGACGTGAACCAGACGGCCGGTGCCACCCTGGCCGCGCGAAGGCTGAAGTCGTTGCGGTGCGGCAAGATCGCGACGATCACCGGACCGCAGGACACCCCGGCGGGCCAGGACCGGCTCACCGGGTTCCTCGCCGAGGTGCCGGACGCCGTGGTCGTGCACGGGGACTTCACCCGGCAGTCCGGCGCCGCCGCGATGGAGCAGCTGCTGCGCTGCTGCCCGGACGTCGACGGCGTCTTCATCGCCTCGGACCTCATGGCGAACGGCGCCATCCCCGTGCTGCACCGCGGTGGCCGCGAGGTGCCGGACGACGTGGCGGTCGTCGGGTTCGACGACAGCACCGCCGCGCTGACGTCCGAACCCGAGCTCACGACCGTCCGGCAGCCGATCAGCGACATGGCCGCGGAGATGGCCCGTCAGCTGCTGCGGCAGATCACCGAGCCGCGCTCCCCCGTCACGTCGGTGGTCTTCGAACCCTCGCTGGTGGTGCGGGACAGCGGCTGAGTCACACCGACCGGGTCCGGATCGGCATGTCCCGCGCGATCGCCCACGTCCCGGCCAGCGCGATCACGGACGACGCCGCCAGCGCCGCGGTCCACCCCGGGCCGAGCAGCACGGGGATGTCCTCCACGAACGGCAGGTTGCCCGATCCCGGCATCTGCACGCGCGTCACGACGACGAGCGCGAACGCCACCGGCAGCACGAAGACCCCGCCCGGGCCGTACCTGTCGAACGCCGCCGCGCAGAGCATGCCGACCGCGAACCACACCAGGTACATCAGGAAGTACGCCGGCTGGGCGGCGTGCTCGTCCGCACGCCAGTCCATCAGCGAGTAGATCCCGCCCTCGGCGAGGAAGCCGAGCCACTCGACCGCCGTCATCAGAACCGCCAGCACGACCGAGAACACCGACGCCGCAACGAGGAACTCACGACGTGTGCGGCCGTGCGCGACGGCGATCGGCAACATGTTGTGGATCGCGTGGACACCGATGAACAGCAGGAACCAGGGACCTATCTGGGACGCGGCGACGTTCCACGCGCTGATCTCGACATCGCGGAAGAGCGAGACGGCGAACGTGAGCGCCACGGCGAACGCGAACGCGCCGCCCGCGACCAGCGCGCAGAACGCGACGAGCGACGTGGTCAGGTGGCGGAAGACCTTCACCGCTTGCCTCCGACAGGTTCGGTGAGGTGGACGAACAGGTCCTGCAACGCGATCGGGCCGAGCTCCAGGCCCAGCCGGCGCGCGCGGACCAGCTGGTCGTCGTCGAGCGCGCCGTAGACCATCGCGGCCTTGGTGCGCCCCAGCGACCTGCTGCCGAGCACGGTCAGCCCGGCGGTGAACTCGTCGACGTCCGGGGTGTTGCCGGTGACCTCGGTGCCGCGCGAGCGCAGCACGTCCGCCTCCTCCTGCAGCACCAGGCGACCGGCGTCGATGATCAGCACCTCCTCCAGCAGCGAGGACAGCTCCTCGATGAGGTGCGTGGAGATGATGATCGTGCGCGGGTGCTTCATGAAGTCGTGCAGCAGCGTGTCGTAGAACGCGTACCTCGTCGGCGTGTCCATGCCGAGGTGCGACTCGTCGAGCATCGTCAGCGGCGAGCGGCTGGCGAGCCCGATCACGACACCGAGCGCGGACCGCCGGCCCAGCGACAGCTCGCCGACCTTGGTCCCGAGCGGGATCCCGAAGAGCTCCGCCAGCTCCAGCGCGTACCCGTTGTCCCAGGTGTCCCGCCACGCGGCGCCGTACTCCAGGACGTGCGAGACCTTGTCGCTCCTGTCCGCGGCGTCCGCGCTGTGCCGCACGAGGCAGACCTGGCGCATGGCGGCGGCGTTCTCGAAGACCGGCGCGCCGTCGAGCCGAACGGAGCCCACGGGCCTGCGGTAGCCCGCCAGCGCCGACATCAGGCTGGTCTTGCCGGAGCCGTTGCGGCCGAGCAATCCATAAATCTTGTTGCCCTGCAACGAAAAGCTCATGTCGTCCACGGCCGTCACGTCCCCGTAGCGAACCGTTAAGCCCTGCACGTCGACTCGCATCACACGCCCCCGTTCTTCTCGTGCTGTTCGATCCGGCGGATGACCTCGGAGAGCGGGATGCCGATGGCGCGCGCCTCCGCGACCATCGGGTCCACCACCTCGCCGAAGAAGGTCTCCCTCCCCTGTGCCCGCAGCATGTCGCGAGCCTGCGTGCTCACGAACATCCCGATCCCCCTCTTCTTGTAGAGCACCTGCTCGTCCACGAGCTGTTGAAACGCCTTCGCGGCGGTCGCCGGGTTGATCCGGTAGTAGGCGGCGTACTGGTTGGTCGACATGACCTGCTCGTCCGCCTTCAACGCCCCGCTGAGCACGTCGGCCTTGATCCGGTCTGCGATCTGCCGGTAGATCGGGCTCCGGTCGTCGAACACGACTACTTCCCTGGTTCGTTACTCATGTAATGAACCATAGCACCGGCGGCGTACGATCGGCCAGGTGGTCGGGGTCGCGATCCTGTGCGCTGTGCTCGCGGCCGGGTGCGGTGCGCTCGGCGCGATGTGGCAGCACGCCGGGGTCCGCGAGACGACCGACCTGAAGCTCACCTCGGCGCTGCGGCTCGTGCGGTCACGCCGCTGGGTCCACGGGTTCCTCGTGCTGTTCGCGTGCGCGGTGCTGCAGGTCGTCGCGCTGGCACTGGCCCCGGTCTCGGTGGTCGCGCCGCTGAACGCGCTGGCCATCCCGATCATCGCGGTGGCCCGCACCCGGCGCCCCACCGGCGTGCCGGCGGTCGCGGCGCTGGTGGCGACGGCGGGGATCGCGGTGTTCGTGACCATCACGGCGGGCGCGGCGGTGCCGACCCAGGTCTCGCCGAAGGTGGCGCTGCAGGCCGGGCAGCTCGTGGTCGCGGGCGTGCTGGTGTGCGTCGTCGCGGCGACCTTCACCGCGGGCGCGGTGCGCGCGCTGGCGCTGGCCGTGGGTGCCGGAATCGCGTACGGGCTCGTGGCCGTGCTGGTCCGGGACGTCACGACCGCGCTGCCGGTGGTCGAGTGGGTCTCACTCGGCGGGCTGGTGGTGGCGTTCCTGTCCGGGGCCTGGTTCATCCAGCTCGGGTACGCGGCCGGGCCGCCGGACCTCGTCGTGGCCGGGCAGACCGTCGTGAACCCGATCGTCGCGGCGTGGATCGGGATCGAGCTGCTCGGCGAGGGCACGGGCATGAGCGCCGCGGCGCAGGCCGGCCTGGTGGTCAGCGCGGTCGCCGCGGTGGCGGGCACCGTGGCGCTGGCCCACTACCACCGCGTCAGGCAGGACACCTTGCCGTGAAGGACCTGGCGCGCGGCAGGGCCGAGGTCCCCGCCGCGCGATCGGGCGTGCGGACTAGCGGATCGACGCGGGGCGCAGGTCCGTCCAGTTCTCCTCGACGTAGGCCAGGCACGCCTCGCGGCTGTCCTCGCCGAACACCTTGGTCCACCCGGCGGGCACCTCCGCGAAGGTCGGCCACAGCGAGTGCTGCTCTTCTTCGTTGACCAGCACGAAGAAACGGCCCTGCGGGTCCTCGAACGGGTTGGTCATGACGGGTCCTTCCTCATGGAGCTACTTGACTGCCTGGAGCTTCGGCGCCGACTCGGCGACCTGCTGCTGCACGCGCCGCAGGACCGAGTCGAGGATCTCGCCGACACGCACGGCCGTGTTCGACAACAACGACGACGTGATGCCGTGCGTGTGCTCGGTGCCACCCTGCAGGTAGATGCCGCCGCGGATGCCTTCTCCGGTGACGAGGCGGTAGTCGCGCGTCACCTTCAACCGGCCGTGCTCGTCGCGTTCGCACTCGTCGGCGAGGCCGCCGAGCAGCCGCAACGGGTTGGCCGGGCGGTAGCCGGTCGCGTAGACGATCACGTCGGCGTCGATCGGCAGCCGTCCGCCGCCGGTCAGCGACTCGACGGCGCACCTGCCGTCGGGCGTCACGTCGATGAGCCTGGAAGTGTTGTGCAGCAACAACCTCTGCCGCCCGAGGACCTTCTCGCGGTACACCCGGCGGTAGAGCTCCTCGATCAGGTCACCGTCGACCACGCCGTAGTTGGTGTTGGCGTGGTAGCCCATCAGCTTGCGCTTGACCTCCTCCGGCGCGGCGTAGAAGTCGTCCACGGCGGCGGGGTCGAAGATCCGGTTCGCGAACGAGCTGTCGTCGGCGGGGCTGTAGCCGTAGCGCGCGAAGACGCCGTGCACCTCGGCACCGGGGAACCGGTCGTGGAAGAACGCCACGGCCTCGGCGGCGCTCTGCCCGGCGCCGACCACGACGACCTGGCGCGGGTCGGTGAGCGTGCCGGCGCGGGTCAGCAGGTCCTTGTTGTGCCAGATCCGCTCGCCGGTCTCGATGCCGTCCGGCAGGTTGGCCTCGAGCCCGGTCGCGAGCACGAGGTTGCGCGTCCTGACCCGCTGGTCGCCCGCGGTGAGCTCGAAGCCGTCGTCGTGCGCGCGGACCTCGGAGACCTCCGTGCCGTAGGACACGTGGTGCCCGACCCGTTCCGCGGCCCACTCGAAGTAGTCGTGGAACTCCTTGCGCAGCGGGAAGAGGTTCTTGTGGTTGATGAAGTCGATCAGCCGCCCGCGGTCGCGCAGGTAGCAGAGGAAGCTGAAGCCGCTGGTGGGGTTGCGCAGCGTCACGAGGTCCTTGAGGAAGGACACCTGCATCGTGGCGTCCTCGAGCAGCATCCCCCGGTGCCACCCGAAGCGGGGCTGCCGCTCGAAGAACCGCGCCCGGACGGGCAGCCCGTGTTCCTCCACGGCGATCGCGAGAGCGAGGTTGGACGGCCCGAAGCCGATTCCGGCCAGGTCTAACACCGGTTCCATCGCGATCCTCTCCTGGCACTCCACTGCAGCGTAAAGCGACCCTAACTTAACTAAGGCATACCTTAGCTAGTGCATTTGGGCGTGATCTACGCCGCTGGAGTGCCGCACGGCCCCCGGCGAAGGACGATTCGGGCGTTTCACGCGCTCAGCGTGCTCTCGGTCAGCCCGCGGACGCCGGGGTTCCACTCGGCCGGTTCCGCTTCGACGCGGAGGCGGTCACGTCCGTCGTGCCGGCAGACCGGTCCGGTCGTCGCGGGCACGCGGAAGTGCCACGACGACCGGACCGGGGATCGGGACCTACCCGCGCTGCCGGGTGACCAGGTCGCGGAACCACAGCGCGCTCTGCTTCGGCATGCGCCGCTGGGTCTCGTAGTCGACGCGGACGATGCCGAACCGCTTGGCGTAGCCGTAGCCCCACTCGAAGTTGTCCATCAGCGACCACGCCAGGTAGCCGCGCACGTCCGCACCGGCCCGCACGGCCTCGGCCACGGCCGCGATATGCGACCGCAGGTACTCGACGCGGTCGGCGTCGGCGACCCGGCCGTCCACGACGTCGAGGTCGTCGAAGGCCGCGCCGTTCTCGGTGATCACCATCGGCACGCCGTAGTCCTCGTGCAGCCGGACCAGCAACGACGTGAAGCCCTCCGGCACGATCTCCCAGCCCATCGCGGTGACCGGACGGCCCCGCGGCACCACCTCGGACACGGCCGGGTCGGCGGTCGCCCTGTGCACGTGCGAGGTGTAGTAGTTGACGCCGAACACGTCCAGCGGCGTCGAGATGACCTCCAGGTCGCCGGGGCGGACCGGGAGCTCGGCACCGCGCGCGGCGATGTCGGCGAGCACGTCCTGCGGATAGCGCCCGTACACCAGCGGATCCAGGTAGACGCGCGTGCCGAGGCCGTCGGCGCGGCGGGCCGCGTCCACGTCCCGCGGGTCGTCCGACGCCGCCGAGTGCGTGCCCATGTTCAGCGTGATGCCCAGGGACTCCACACCGCGGGCGCGGAGCTCCCGCGCCGCGAGGCCGTGCGCCAGGAGCAGGTGGTGCGTGGCCCGCACGGCGTCGCCGAAGTCGGTGCGGCCCGGCGCGTGGCGGCCGGTGTCGTAGCCGAGCACCGCCGAGCACCACGGCTCGTTCAGCGTCGTCCACGTCGGCACGCGATCGCCCAGGGCGTCGTGCACCAGGCCCGCGAACTCGGCGAACCGGTACGCGGTGTCGCGGTGCGGCCAGCCGCCCTCGTCCTCCAGCTCCTGCGGCAGGTCCCAGTGGTAGAGCGTGAGCCACGGGTCGACGCCCCTGGCCAGCAGCTCGTCGACGAGCCGGGAGTAGAAGTCCACGCCCTTCGGGTTCACCGGGCCGCGGCCGCCGGGCTGGATGCGCGGCCACGACACGGAGAAGCGGTACTTGTCGACGCCGAGACCCGCGATCATCGCCACGTCGGCGGGCATGCGGTGGTAGTGGTCGCAGGCCACGTCACCGTTCTCGCCGTTGGCGACGGCACCGGGACGGCGGCAAAAGGTGTCCCAGATGGACGGTGTCCTGCCGTCCTCGTCGTGCGCGCCCTCGATCTGGTACGCCGAAGTCGCGACGCCCCAGAAGAAGTCCGCCGGCAGGCCCGCGGTCACGTCAGACACGCACGTCCTCCAGCCAGCAGGCCACGCGGCGGCGTTCCTCGACGGACTCGAGGGACGGCATCCGCTCGCCGCAGACGTCCATCGCGGACGGGCAGCGCGGGTGGAACGGGCAGCCCGCCGGCATCGAGCGCAGGTCCGGCGGCGAGCCCGGGATGCCCTTCAGCTCGCGGCGAGGCCCGCGCAGCGCCGGGAACGACGACAGCAGGCCCTGGCTGTACGGGTGCTTGGCGGCCCGGTAGATCTCCGAGGCGGGCGCCTCCTCGACCACGCGGCCCCCGTACATGATCGCGATGCGGTCGGAGAACTCGACCAGCAGCGAGATGTCGTGGGTGATGAAGACGATCGAGAAGCCGAGCGTCTCGCGCAGCCTCATCATCTGGCCGAGGATCTGCCGCTGCACCACCACGTCGAGCGCGGTGGTGGGCTCGTCCATGATGACGATCTCGGGCTCCAGCGCGAGCGCCATCGCGATCATCACGCGCTGCCGCATGCCGCCGGAGAGCTGGTGCGGGTACGCGCCGAGCCGGTCGGTCGGGATGCCCACCAGCGACAGCAGCTCACGGGCGCGGGCGGTGCGCTCCGGCCGCTTCATCCGCGGCCGGTGGGTGCGCAGCACGTCGTCGATCTGCGTGCCGACCGAGATCACCGGGTTCAGGGCGTTCATCGCGCCCTGGAACACGATGGAGATCTCGCTCCAGCGCAGGACCTGCAGCTCCTTCTCGCTCAGCGACAGCAGGTCCCTGCCCTTGAACAACACCTCGCCCGACGGCACGTGGCCCGGCGGCTGCAGCAGCCGGGTCGCGGCGTAGGCCAGGGTGGACTTGCCGCTGCCGCTCTCCCCCGCGAGGCCGAGGACCTCGCCCTTGTTCAGCGAGAGCGAGACGTTGTGCACGGCGCGCAGCTTGCCGTAGTCCACCGAGAGATCGCGGATCTCCAGCACCGGGCTCATGCGCGCACCTTCCGCAGCCGGGGATTCGCGTACTCGTCGATCCCGAAGTTGATCAGTGCCAGCGCCGTGCCCAGCAACGCGATGCACAGGCCGGCGGGGACGAACCACCACCACGCGCCCAGGCCGAGCGCCTGGTTGCTCTGCGCCCAGAACAGGATCGTTCCCCAGTTCCAGGTCGACAACGAGATGACGCCGACGAACGACAGCGTGATCTGCAGCATGACCGCGAAGATCACCGTCCCGACGAAGCCGGACGCGATCACCGCCATCAGGTTCGGCAGCACCTCGAACACGATGATGCGCCAGGTCGACTCGCCGGACGCCCGCGCGGCTTCCACGAAGTCCCTGCGCCGCAACGACATCGTCTGCGCGCGCAGCACCCGCGCGCCCCACGCCCACGCGGTCAGCGCGATCACCGCCGCGATCAGCACGGTGTCCGCCGACGGCAGCATCGACGCCACGATGATGATCAGCGGCAGCGCCGGGATGACCAGGAAGACGTTGGACAGCATGGACAGGGCCTCGTCGGCAGCGCCGCCGAGGAACCCTGCGGTCACGCCGACCAGGATCGACAGGAAGGTCGCGAGCACACCGCAGACCAGCCCGACGACCATCACGCCCCTGGTGCCGACGAGCACCTGGGAGAAGATGTCCTGCCCGGTCATGGTCGTGCCGAACCAGTGCGCGGCGGAAGGCGGCGACAGCAGGTCGTCGCCCATCGCGGACGGGTCGTACGGCGCGATCCACTCGCCCACCACGGCGATCAGCGTGAAGAAGGCCAGGATGCCCAGGCCCAGCTTGGTCTTGGAGTTCATCGCGGTCTCAGCCCTCCCGCCGGGTGCGCGGGTCCAGCAGCAGGTAGCCGATGTCCGCGAGCAGGTTCGCCACCAGCACGGTCAGTGTGATCACCAGGAACACGCCCTGCATCAACGGGTAGTCCTTCGCTCCGATGCCCTGGAACAGCACGTAGCCGAGGCCCGGGTAGGAGAACACCATCTCGACCAGCAGGGCGCCGCCGACGATAAACCCCAGCGACAGCGCGAAACCCGAGATCGACGGCAGCACGGCGTTGCGGGCCGCGTAGGCGAACATGATCCGCTTCTGCGTGAGCCCCTTGGCCCGCGCCACCAGCACGTAGTCCTCGGCCGTCACGGTCACCATCATGTTGCGCATGCCGAGGATCCAGCCGGCCACCGAGCTCACGACGATCGTGACACCCGGCAGCACCGCGTGCTCCAGGACGCTGCCGATGAACTCGCCGGAGAACTCCGGCACGAGACCGGCCGCGTAGCCGCCGGACGCCGGTAGCAGCGGCCACGTCACCGAGAACAGCGAGATCGCGATCAGCCCGAGCCAGAAGTACGGGATCGACGACAGGAACGTCGTCAACGGGATGAGGTTGTCCATCCACGACCCGCGCTTCCACCCCGCGTAGACGCCCATCAGGGTGCCCAGCAGGAACGCGATGACCGTCGTGACGCCGACCAGGCCGAGCGTCCACGGCAGCGACTGCGAGAGCACGTCGGCGACCGGCGTCGGGAAGAACGTGAACGACAGCCCGAGGTCGCCCTGGAACAGCGCGCCCCAGTAGTCGAGGTACTGCTCCCAGATCGACTTCTGCTCGTCGAGCCCGAACAGCACGTACAGCGAGGCCATCGCGTCGCTGTTCAGGCGGCCGCCGAGCTTGGTGATCATCGCCTGCACCGGGTCGCCGGGCAGCAGGCGCGGCAGCAGGAAGTTCATCGTGATCGCCGCCCACAACGTGACGAGGTAGAACAGCGCACGGCGCACCAGGAACGTCATGCCGCCGCCTCCACGTAGAGCCAGCAGGCCGCCCAGTGCCCGGAGGGGTCGACCTCCGTGCGCGGGGGCGCCTCGGTCCAGCACCGCGACTGCGCCTTCGGGCAGCGCGGCGCGAACCGGCAGCCGGTCGAGACCTGGGTGGTCTCCTCCGGTGGCGCGTCCAGCGCGACCACCGACCGCTCCGGGTCGGGCGCGGACTCGATCAGCAGCTGCGTGTAGGGGTGGGCCGGCCTCTGCGTCACGGTCTCGCTGTCGCCGCCCTCGACGATCTGCCCGCCGTACATCACGAACGTCTCGTCCGCGAAGTAGCGCGCGGACGCGATGTCGTGCGTGATGTAGAGGACCGCGAGCTTGAGCCGTTCCTTGAGGTCCAGCAACAGGTTCAGCACACCGAGCCGGATGGAGACGTCCAGCATGGACACCGGCTCGTCGGCGAGCAGCACCTCGGGGTGCGCGGCGAGCGCGCGGGCGATCGCGACGCGCTGCCGCTGGCCGCCCGAGAGCTCGTGCGGGTACCGCGAGGCGAAGTCGGCGGGCAGGTTCACCCGCCGCAGCAGCTCCTCCACCGTCTCCGGCCGCTGGTGGATCTTCAGCGGCCGGGCCAGGTGGTAGCGGACCGTGTGGACCGGGTTGAGCGAGGCGAAGGGGTCCTGGAACACCATCTGGACCTTGCGCCGGTACGCCCGCACCCGCCGCACCTTCTCGCCGTCGAGCAGGATCTCGCCGGAGGTGGGTTCCACGAGCCGCGCGAGCAGCTTCGCCACCGTCGACTTGCCGGATCCGGACTCGCCGACGAGGGCGGTCACGCGCCCGCGGCGCAGGACGATCGAGACGTCCTGCACCGCACGCACGCGCTTGTAGGTCTTGACCAGACCCTTCGCTTCAAGCGCGACTTCATTCATCTTCTACGACCCCGCGGGCTTGAGCTTCATGACGATCTGCAGGGCGTTGGGCAGCGTGGCCTGCGGCGGACCGTACGGGTCCTCCTCGGTCGGCCAGCCCACCCAGCTCTTCGTGCTGTACTCCGCACCGATCGGCCCCGCGGACGTCGGGATCATCGGCACCTGCTCGACCATGATCTTCTGCAGCACCGCGAGGCTCTTGGCCCGCGAGGCGTCGTCTGCGGCGTTCGCGTACTCCGCCAGCGCCGCGGTGGCCTCCGGGTTGTTGTAGCGGCCGAAGTTCACCGCCGCGGTCTGCCCGATCGGCTTGATCTCCGCCGCGTCCATGATGTTCTGGTACATCTCGTACGGCGTCGCGCCGGTGTTGGTCCAGCGCAGCGAGCCCTGGAACGCGCCGTTCGCGAAGTCGGTGGTCCACGCGTCCGCGGTCTGCGTGCGCACGGTCGCCTCGATGCCGATCTTCTTCAGGTCGCTCTTGATGATGTCGAGCACCGTCAGGTAGTCCGACCAGCCGGACGGGTTGGTGAGCTCGATCGTGACCGGTTTGCCGTCGGGCGCCTTGAGCACGTCGCCCTCCAGCTTGAACCCGGCCGCCGCCAGCTTCTGCTTGGCGCCGTCGACGTCGATCTTGAACTTCGCGTCCCTGTACTCCGGCGCGAGGAACGACTCACCGGCGGGCAGCGGCATGCCGGTCTTCGACTCGAGCTTCGGGAACAGGCGGGCCTCACCGCGGACGAAGATCGCCTCGCGGTCGATCACGTCGCTCATGGCCGCACGCAGCGCGGGGTTGTCGAACGGCGCGATCGTCGTGTTCAGCCACAGGCCGTGGATGCCGAGGCCGGCCGGGAACCAGAGCTTGTGGTGCGCCGGGTCCTTGTCCACGTACAGCTTCTGGTAGTCCGGGATGAAGACGTACGACCACTGGCTCGCGCCCGACGCCAGCGCGGTGGTCTGCGCCGTGTTGTCGTTGTACGAGGTGTACTGGATCTCCGGGACCTTGGGCAGCTCCTGCCAGTACTCGGCGCGCCGCGCGATCGTGACGGTCTGCGACGTGAAGGACTTGAGCTGGAACGGGCCGGTGCCGACCGGGTTCGGGTTCGTGTAGGTCGTGGGGTCCGGCACGGTGCTCCAGATGTGCTGCGGCACCACCATCGCGCTGATGACCTTGTTGCGGTTCACGAACTGCGGCGAGGGGAAGGTGACCTCGACCTTGCCGTCGGGCGTCGCCGTCGCGGTCTCCACCTTGAGCGAGTCGCGGTTGTTGAGCGCCGGCCACTTCTTGAGGATCTCGTACGAGAAGGCGACGTCGGCGGCCGTGAGCGGCTTGCCGTCGGACCACTTCACGTTCTCCCGGATCGTGAAGGTGACCTTCCTGTAGTTGTCCGACCAGTCCCACTTGGTCGCGAGCCACGGCACCGGGTCCTGGGCCGGGCGCGTGTTGTTCACGAACGCCAGCGGCTCGTAGATCTGGTAGCGGTAGCCGAGCGACCCCGCCGCCGACGTGGGCAGGAACGGGTTGTGGTTCTCGGTCAGGGGCCCGTTGGGCATGCCCACGGTCAACACGCCGGAGGCCTTGGAGGCACCGCCGGAGGAGCAACCTGTCGCCGCGAGCGCCAGTGCCAACGCGACGATGATTGTTCTGCGCATGGGGGAATCTCCCGATACGACGGAGCATGAGAGCGCTCTCTCATGCGTACGGCGAACCAGCCGGGCCGTGGTCCGGCCCGGCGGGTTCTTCAGTTGTGGTGGGGCGGGTGGGTCAGGGCGCGGATTCGCGCACGATCAACGAGGTCGGCAGCACCAGCGGGTGGTCGGGCAGGGGCTGTCCCTCGAGCGTGGAGAGCAGCATCCGCGCGGCGGCGGCACCCATCTCCTGCAGCGGCTGGCGGATCGTCGTCAGCCGGGGTTCGGTGTGTCCCGCGACCGGGACGTCGTCGAAGCCGACCACGGACACGTCGTCGGGGACGCTGCGGCCGGACTCCCGCAGCGCCCGCAGCACCCCGACCGCCGAGAGGTCGTTCTGCGCGAACACGGCGTCGAACGGGATCCCGCTCGCGACGAGCTTGTCGACGGCGACTTCACCACCTTCCGTGGTGAAGTCGCCGTCGACCACGAGATCCGGGTGCAGCGTCAGGCCCGCTTCGGCCAGAGCGAGCCGGAACCCGTCCAGCCGCGCCCGGGTGCACCCGAAGTGCGGAGGCCCGGTGACGACGGCGAACCTGCGGCGGCCCGCCGCGACGAGGTGCCGTGCGACGTCCGCGCCTCCCTGCCGGTTCGTCGTCGTCACCGAGGGGAACTCCGGGTGCGAGCCGCGGTCGTCGATCATGACGACCGGCAGGCCCGCCCGGTAGAGCGTGGAGATGTAGTGCAGGGCGTCCGGCGGCTCGACGACCAGCAGACCGTCGAAGGCGTTGGCGGACACGTGGTTCGCGAACTGGTTGAGCGAGTCGGGGCCGCGGTTCAGCGTGTAGAGCAGCAGGCCGTACCCGTCGGCCTCCAGCGTGTCGACGATGCCCTGCAGCACCTCGCCCATCCACGGCCAGGTGAGCGACGGCGCGAGCATCGCGACGGTCCGGGTGCGTCCCCTCGCCAGGCCGACGGCGCGGGCGCTGGGCACGTACCCGATCTCGTCGATGACCTTGCGCACGCGCTGGGCGGTCGAGGCGTCCACGTCCGGCTTGCCGTTCAGCACACGTGACACGGTCGCTTTGGACACCTGGGCGCGTTGGGCGACCTCTGCGATCGTGACACGCATGCCGAACTTCCTTCCGCCGCCTCCTGGAACCGGTTCCGTAACCGGTTCCGACGAGGTGTGACGGAGTCAACAGCCTGACCTCAGCCCCAGTCAAGACTCTTGCCGGAAGTTCGTGAGAGCGTTTCCACAACTCACCCCATCGCCGCAGGCAGGGCACCGCCGGACGCCTTGTACCGGGATGTCCTGACCGGTTCGCGTCCCTTCGCGCGCTGGGCCGAACGGAGCACGTTCCGCGTCTCAGCCGATCGTGCACAATCGTCGTCATGGGGGTTGTGACGGCGGTCAGCCGCAGCGAGGAGTACACGTTCACCAAGCCCGTGCGCGAGAGCATCACTTTGCTCGCCGGTCTCGGTGTCGAGGGCGACGTCCACCAGGGCGTCACGGTCAAGCACCGGTCGAGGGTGGCCCAGGACCCGACCCAGCCGAACCTGCGCCAGGTGCACCTGATCCACGAGGAACTGCTCGACGAGCTGCGCGGCAAGGGCTTCGCCGTCGAGCCGGGCCAGATCGGCGAGAACGTCACCACGCGCGGCGTCGACCTGCTGGGCCTGCCCACCGGAACCCGCCTGCACCTGGGCCCCGAGGCCGTCGTGGAGGTGACCGGCCTGCGCAACCCGTGCGTGCAGATCGACCGGTTCTCCTCCGGCCTGCTGAAGGAGGTCGTGTTCAAGGGCCCGGACGGCGAGCTGGTGCGCCGCGCCGGGATCATGTCGGTCGTGCTCGCCGGCGGCGTCGTGCGGCCGGGCGACGAGATCCGGGTCGAGCTCCCGGCGCGGCCGCACCGGCCGCTCGAAAAGGTCTAGGTGTGACGTCCGGGGAGGTTGGTCAGCCGGGTGATGGGTGGCCGGCCTCCGAGAGCGGAGTGGGCTCGGTGGTGATCGCAGAAGTGCAGCCAGCCGGACAGGGCGGTTCGGCGCTGGTCTTCTGAGGTGTGGTGGCGGGCGCAGGCCCAGCCGCCGGCCAGGGTCCGGTGGAAGCGTTCGATTTCGCCGTTGGCCTGGAGCCGGTAAGGGCGCGTGCGCTCATGACGGATGTCGGGCTCGGCGCAGGCGTCTCGCCAGGCGTAGGACTTGTAGCAGGCCCCGTTGTCGGAGAGGGCTCGTTCGACGGTCACTCCCCGATCGGAGAACCAAGCGGTAGCGCGGCGCAGTACCGCGATGGCGGTGACGGCGGTTTCGCCGGCGTGGATTTCGGCACAGGCCCTGCCAGCCGCAACCGGGTGCGCGGGGTCGACGTCGCGTCAGGGTGGGACACGTTGGCCTCCAGACCGTGAAGCGGTTCCTCAGCGGTTCCACTCCACACCCGGAGGCCGTCCCCTGTCTCCACGACAGGCCATCACGTCCGCAACAACGTCCCGGGACACCACATCAGCCCCGGTCCGGGAGCGGGAGCGCCCGGCTCGTGGCGCGGCACCAGGCCTGGTCGTTGCCGAAGTGGTCGTCGAGGATCACCGAGATCGTCCGCGGTGCCTCGACGACCGCCAGGTGCGCCGCGTCGCCGACCACGTAGAGCTCCGAGTCGGGCAGCTCCTCCGCGGTGTGCCGCACGAGTTCCGTCGGTGTCGCGTGGTCCTGCGCCGCCGCGATCACCACCGTCGGCACGTCGATCTTCGCGAGGTCCGCCCGCAGGTCCATGCGCCGCACGGCCTCGGCGCACGCGAGGTACGACGGCAGGTCGACCTCCAGCAGGCCGGCGCGGAAGCGGGCGACGACGTCCGGCGCGCACCCCGGCGTGAACCAGCGCCCGACGATCGCGTCCGCGGCGGGCTCCATCCCCCGCGAGCGCAGCAGTGCGATCCGGTCGTCCAGCCGCTTCTTGTCCGGCAGCCACGCGGCCGTGGACACCAGCGCGAGCCGGGAGATGCGGTCGGTGTGCGCGGCGAGCCACATGCCGACCATTCCCCCGAGGGACACACCGCAGTAGTAGACCTGGCGCAATCCCAAGTGGTCCAACAGTTCCATGACGTCTCGGGCCAAGTCCTCGATCTCGCACGGACCGGGCACGGGCGCGCTGCCGCCGTGGCCGCGGTGGTCGAACCGCAGCAGGCGGAACGGCAGCGAGAAGTCGTTCCACAGCTCGGTCGTCGTGCCGAGCGCGTTGCCGAGCACCAGCACCGGCGCGTCCTCCGGCCCGGTCAGCGTGTGGTGCGCGATCACGGCGTCACCTCCTCGCAAGGCCCCGACTCCAGGGCAGTCTGCCTGGGCTTTTCCCCGTCCGCACGACGAGCTCCCCCCGGACGGCACTCCGACGGGCTCGGCCGGAAGCGTGAGATACCCGCCACGGCACCGCGTGACACCTGGACGCCCGCCGACAACCACCGGCCGGCCCCCGCCGAAACACTGTTACGGGTAGCAGAATGGAGGGCTGACGCAGCCACCGAGCCCGCCGGGAATCCGATGAACCCCGTTGCCCCGTTCGCGCACGAAGCCCTGTTCTACCGGGATGAGGACGACTTCCTCACCGGTACGGCCAGATTCGTGGCGGACGGAGTCGAGGCCGGTGAGCCCGTGCTCGTGGCGGTGCCGGAGGTGAGCATCGCGCCCCTGCGCGCACGGCTGGGCGGCACGGCGGACCAGGTCCACTTCATCGACATGACCGAGGCCGGGCGCAACCCCGGCCGGATCATCCCCGGTGTGCTGATGGCGTTCAGCGCGAGCACGCAACAGCGCTTCCGGATGGTCGGCGAGCCGATCTGGCCCGGCCGCACCGAGCTCGAGTACCCGGCGTGCGTGCAGCACGAGGCGTTGGTCAACACGGCGTTCGAGGGCCGGCGGGGCGTCATCCTGTGCCCGTACGACGCGGGGGCGTTGCCCGGCCACGTGCTGGACGACGCCAAGCGCACGCACCCGGTGGTGATCGACGGCGAACGGCGCGTCGCGAGCGAGTGGTACACCGATCCGGCCGGTCTCGCCGACCTCTACAACGTGCCGCTGCCGCCCCCACCGCTGGGCGCCGAGGAGCACCCCTTCACCGTCGGCACGCTGGCCCACGTGCGCAAGCTCGTCGCCGCGTTCGCGCACACGCTGCGCCGCGACCGGGTCGAGGACCTGGTGCTCGCCGTGAACGAGCTGGCGACGAACAGCATCCTGCACGCGTCGGGCCGCGGGGTGCTGCGGATGTGGCGCGAGGACGACACCGTCGTCTGCGAGGTGAGCGACTCCGGAACGGGCTTCCCGCCCTCGTTCACCGGCCTGTCCGGCTTCGGGATCGTGATGGTCAACCTGTTGTGTGACCTGGTTCGCACCCACACGAGTCACAGCGGTACCACCGTTCGGGTGTACTTGGGACGGTAGGGAGTCGCCGCCATCTCATCGCAATGCGCGTGTCACGCGGACCTGTTTTCCTTGCACAGCTATGGCAGACCACCTCTCCCCCCTCGACATCGCCTTCCTCGCCATGGAGGGTGACGCCAACCCGTTGCACCTCGGCGCGGTCGCGACCTTCGCACCGTCCACTCCGGTGCACCCGGCCCGCATCGCCGCCGTGCTGTGCGAACGCGCGCAGGAGGTTCCCCGCCTGCGCCACCGCGCCCGCGCCTCGTTGCTGGGCGGCGCGCGCTGGGTGGAGGACCCCGGTTTCGCGCCCGAGGACCACGTCTTCACGCACCACGTGCGCGGCAGGGAACGGTTCGCCACCTTGGTCTCCCACCTCATGGCGCAGCCGCTCGACCTCGCGCGCCCGCCGTGGGAGCTGCACGTCGTCACCGGACTGGCGGCGGGCCGGTTCGCCGTCGTCGCGAAGCTGCACCACTCGCTGTGCGACGGCATGAAGGCCGTGGGCCTGGGGTTGCGGCTCTTCGACGCCTCCCGGTTGTCCATTCCGGACGCTCCGGAGCCGGCCGCGAAGTCGCTCATCCCGTCGCTGCCGTCGCTGCGCGGGATCAGGGACACGATCGACATCGCGTCCTCGGTGCTGATGAACACCCGCCCGCCGACGCTGAACTCGCCGGTGCTCACCGCGTCCACCCGCCCACGCCGCGTCGTGATGTCGCGTCTGGACCTCTCGGACGTGCACCGGATCCGGCGCGCGCACGGCGGCACGGTGAACGACGTGCTGCTCGCTCTCGTCACAGGTGCGTTGCGCCACTGGCTTTCCGCGCACGACAGCGCCGGACCGGACTCGGTCGTGCGCGCGCTGATCCCGGTCAACCAGCGCTCACGTTCCGGCGACGGCGCGTCGGGCAACCAGATCTCCGGCTTCCTCGTGTCCCTGCCCGTCGGCACCGCCGACCCGGTGGAACGGCTGCGCGACATCCGCGCTCAGATGGAGTCGGCCAAGGCCGCCGGGTCCGGCCGGGGCGCGGGCGCGCTGCCGCTGCTCGCCGACAGGGTGCCGGCCCTGGTGCACCGCCTGGCCGCGCCGGTGATGGGCCGCTGCGCTCCCCTGCTGTTCGACACGCTGGTCACGTCGGTGCCGCTGCCGTCCGTCCCGCTCGCCCTGGACGGCGCGGACCTGTGCGAGATGTACCCGGTGGCGCCCGTCGCGCCCGGTCACGCCGTGGGCGTCGCGCTGTCGGTCTACCGGTCGTCCGTGCACGTCTGCCTGAACACCAACCAGTCGTGGATGTCGGACGCGCAGTGGCTCGACGGCGTGCTGCGCCGGGAGCTGGCGTCGTTGCACCACACCCGCGAGCTGGTGGGTTTGCCCAGGTAGGTCCCCGGGCACACCTGGCCCATGAGCAACACCCTGGTCCTCGACGTGGACGGCACGCTGGTCGACACCAACTACCACCACACGGTGGCGTGGCTGCGGGCGTTCCGCGGCGTCGACATCACCGTGCCCGCGTGGCGGGTGCACCGCGCGATCGGCATGGGCGGCGACAAGCTGGTGGCGGCTGTGGCGGGCGACAACGTCGAACGCGACCACGGCGACACCCTGCGCGAGGCGTGGGAACGGCACTTCGACGAGATGATCGACGAGATCCAGCCGGTCGAGGGCGCCCACCGCCTGGTCCGCGCGGCCGCCGACCTGGGCCTCTCCGTCGTGCTCGCCAGCTCGGGCAAGCGCAAGCACGTCGAGCACTACCTGAAGCTGATCGACCCCGGCGACGTCGCCTGGACCACGTCCGACGACGTCGAGGACAGCAAGCCGGCGCCCGACCTGATCCAGGTGGCGCTGCGCGAGGTGAAGGGCGAGCGCGCCGTCGTCGTCGGCGACTCGGTGTGGGACTGCGAGGCCGCCGCACGGGTGGGGCTGCCGTCCATCGGGCTGCTGACCGGCGGGTTCGGCGAGAGCGAGCTGGTCGGCCGCGGCGCCTCCGCGGTGTACGCCGACCTGGACACGCTGCGGGCCGAGCTGTCCGACCTGCCCTTCGCCGCCGTCGAGGAACCGAACGCCTGAGCCGTTCGAGGGCGAGCCGCTCCTAGGTGCGAGGACCGGTCGACGGGCGCGGCAGCTCCGACGGCTTGCCCGTGCTCCGCTCCTTCTCCCTGCTGGTCCTGGTCGTCGTGTTCTGCGGCGTCCCGGTGGCGGTGTCCTCCGGAGGGGCCGCGCCGGGCGGCACCACCGTCGTGGTCAGCTCGGCGCCGGGCTGCGGCGCACCGGGAGCGGTGGAGGACCCGTCCGGGGAGGACCCGTCCGGCGAGGACCCGTCCGGGGAGTTCACGACGGTCACCGTCGACGGCGTCACCGTCACCACGCGGGTCTGGGTGTCCGGCGCGACCGGACGGTCCGCCGCCGGGGCCTCCGAGCCGCCGCCACCGAGGTTCGCGACCGCCACGGCCACCGCCGTCACCGCGACCGCGGCCGCCGCGGTGATCGCGAGGCGCTTGCCCCTGCGCGGCTTCGGCACCTCCGGGTCGGGCGCGACCTCCGCGTCCGGCAGCAACGCGGGCAGTCCGCGGCTCGCCTCGTGCGCGGCGCTCAGCGACCGCTCGCACTGGGCGGCCGTCGGGCGGCGCTGCGGGTCGGAGTCCGTCATCGCGGACAGCAGCGACACCCAGGCCAGCGGCAGGTCGACGGGGATCCGCGGCGCGCGGGCCAGCCGGGCCAGGGCCGCCTCGGCGTCGCCACCGGGGTACTCGGTCCGCCCGGTCAGGCACTCCAGCAGCACCAGGCCGAGCGAGTAGATGTCCGCGGCCGGACCCACGTCGCCCCCGCGCACCTGCTCCGGCGACAGGTAGCCGGCGGTGCCGACGAGGATGCCGGACGTCGTCACCCGCGTCACCTCGGCCACCAGCGCGAGGCCGAAGTCCGCGAGGTAGGCCTGCTTCTCCTCGTCGTCGATCAGGATGTTGGACGGCTTGATGTCGCGGTGCACGACGCCCAGGCCGTGCACGTGGTCGAGCACCGACGCGATCTGACCGCCGATCCGAGCCACGAACCGGGGCGGCAGCGGTTCGCGCATGCGCTGGCGCAGGGTGCCGCCGGTGATCTCGCGCATCACGAAGTACGGGCGGCGCGACACGCTGCCGGACGCGTACACCGGGATGATGCCGGGGCAGTCGAGTGAGGCCAGCATCGAGGCCTCGCGCTGCAGGCGCAGCTCGTCGTCGGGCAGGCCGGGACCGGTGAAGATCTTGATGGCCACCGAGGACGTCGTCGATCTGTCGTAGGCGCGGTAGACCTCGGCCATCCCACCGGATCCGAGGAGTGTGCCGACCACGAACCGGTCGTCGATCACCGCGCCTGTCAGGTCGCCGTCCCAGGCTGCGCTCATGGGCCTCCGCTCGTCGCGCTGCAACCTAACCCGTCGCGCGGACCTCCGGCTACCCGGCCCGGTTCGAAGATCACCACGACCGGACCGGCTTCAGCCGCACGGACGAACGCCGGTCACCCGAAGCTCAGCTTCTCCCGGACGGCGTCGGTCACGAGGCAGCCGGACGTGGCCCGCCACACCCGGCCGAGCCGCACGCGCAGGTCGGTGCCGCCGCTCAGCGCCTGCGCCACGAACTGCAGCCCGAGCAGCTCCGCGACGATCTGCTCGGCGGCGTGCCGCAGGTTCACCTCCGGCCGGAGCTCGCCGCGGTCCCGGGCGAGCGTGAGCAGGTCCCGCACCACGGTGACCCAGCCGATCACCTGCGCGGCCGCCACGACGTCGAAGAACACCGCCTCCCGCAGCAGCTTCGCGCTCACCCGCACGGTGAGGTCGGTCTCCAGCCTGCGGACGAACTCGAACGACATGGTGATCAACGCCTGCACCGGCGACGCCTCGACCTCGAGCACCTCGTCGCGCAACCGGTGCCAGAGCAGGGACTGCTCCTCGATGATCGCGACGCCGAGGGCTTCCTTCGAGCGGAAGTGGCAATACAGCGCGCCTTTCGACACGTCGGCCCGTGCGCACACAGCGGTGAGGCTGGAACCGGCGAAGCCCTCGCGGTCGAACACCTCCGCCGCGGCCTGCAGCAGTCGCGTCCGCGTGTGCGTGGCTCGTTCCCGTTTCGCGCTCATCACCCCACCCGCGCCACACCGGTCGACATGGCCACGGCCAGGGTGTCCGGCAGGTGCCAGTACTGCTCGATCTCGCCGAGGTGCACGGAGAGCACCGAGGTGAAGCGCGTCTCCACCGGGTCGCCGGTGGAACGCAGCCGCCAGCGCGCGGAGCCGATCACCGCCGCGTCTCCCCCGTCCACGACCACCTGGCGCGCCGACAGCCGGTCCAGGGAGTACGTGGAGAACAGGGTCAGGAACCAGGCCTCGACCTCCCGGCGGGTGCGGGTGCCCGCCGTCCACCGCGTCCCCGCCGGTTCCGGGGACTCCCACTCGACCGAGGGGGCGCACAACCGCGCGATGCCGGATGCGTCCTGCGCCGCGAGCCGCGCGAGGAACACCTGCACGACTTCGACCGTCGAAAACATTTTCCTCACCTTCCGCTCCGGGCATTGCTGCGGCAACGAGCCCGGGATGATCACAGTAGCGAGACTGCCGAAAAGCGAGCGCCAGCGCCCCATTGGACCAGTTGTTTTTCCTCCGAACATCCGATCAAGTGTTTCCATAGTTATCTGAACTTTCAACGACCGCCGGTATCACCGCAATGCACGGACCGGAGCCCGCGAGTTTGGTGCAGGGTGGAAGCCACACCCCGTCATCTCAGCGAAACGGAGCAGAACCGTGCTCAAGGCAGTCCAGCGAGCCCGCGAGCACCAGGACACGCCACCGATCACCGCCTTGATTCCCCAGGCAAGGCGGGAACAGGGGCTCACGCAGCGCGAACTCGCCGACCTGTTGTGCGAGATCTCACAGAACGACAGCGTCACCCGTGAAGAAGTGTCGAGGTGGGAACGCGGAAAACGCATTCCCGGCCCCTACTGGCGTGCCTGGATCAGCGCGGCACTGCACGTGCCGCACGCCGAAGTCGACCGGGCCGCGGTCGTCGAACGCGAATACCGCCGCGCCAAGTCGGGCGACCCCGCCGACGACCGGGTGAATACTTGGTGATAGTCGGCCGGCCGCTGTGAGAAATGTCCCCGAATCGCGCGGAGCGCGGTCGCGGACCACGGCGCGGGAGCGGTTGCGACGCCGCCAGGCAGAAGACAGCTCCTCCACAGGCGCCTCACAGGAACCGGCCGCAACCTGGTCCGCATGACGGACAACCACGACCGCGGTCTCCAGTACGACCTCGCCACGCTGCTCGAGCGCCGGCGGGCGTTGTCGCTGCTCGGCGGCGCAGGCCTCACGCTCGTGGCCTGCGCCCCGCCGACCACCGCGAACTCCCCCGCCACGACCTCCTCGGCGGGCACCACGTCGTCCGCGGCGACGGGCTCGCCTCTGCGGACCATCCCCGAGGAGACCTCCGGGCCGTTCCCGGGCGACGGGTCCAACGGCCCGAACGCCCTGACGCAGAGCGGCATCGTGCGCTCGGACATCAGGTCGAGCTTCGGCTCCTCGACCCGCACGGCCGAGGGCGTGCGGCTCACCGTCGACCTGACCGTGCGGAAGCCCGGCGGCGAGCCGTTCCAGGGCGCCGCCGTCTACCTGTGGCACTGCGACATCAACGGCGATTACTCGATGTACTCCGACCGCGTGAAGGACGAGAACTTCCTGCGCGGGGTCCAGGAGGCCGACGCGTCCGGGAAGCTCCGCTTCATCAGCGTCTTCCCCGGCGCGTACTCCGGGCGCTGGCCGCACGTCCACTTCGAGGTCTACCCGAGCCTCGCCGAGGCGACCCGGGCCGGCGGCAAGATCACGACGTCGCAGCTCGCGTTGCCCGAGACCACGTGCAAGGAGGTCTACGGCACCACCGGGTACACGCGGAGCGTGCGGAACATGGCGCGGACGTCGTTGCGGCAGGACACGGTGTTCCGCGACGGCACCGACCACCAGATGGCGACGATGTCGGGCGACGTCGCGTCCGGCTACACCGCCTCACTGACCTTCGCGGTGCAGGGCTAGCCACAGCTCCGCGCGCAGGCCCGGTGAGCCGAGCGAGCGGCCGAGTGCCTGCTCGGCCCGGCGGATCCGGTTGCGCAGCGTGTGGCGGTGGATCCCCAGCTCCGCCGCCGCGGGGTCCCAGGAACCGTGGTGCGCCAGCCAGATCCGCACCGTCTCGCGGGTCTCGGCGTCGAGCGGCCGCAGCAGCGCCCGAGCGAACCCCTCCGGCACCGGGAGGCGACCGGCGAGGTCCTCGAACGTCCGCACCCCCGCCTTCCACGCCTGCCGGGCCTCCCGGTAGCCCCTGGCGACGCTCCGGACGTCCACTTCGGACGACGCGACGCCGTCGAAGTCCTGTGCCAGGACGACGATCCGGCCGTCGTGCTCGGCCCAGAAGCCGCTGACGGGTGGTTCGTCCGCGAGGAACACCCGGAAGCGCTCGGGCAGTCCCTCGACGGGGATCCCGTTGAGCAGCAACACCAGCTGGCCCGACCTCAGCTCCCGGTGCGCGGCGTCGACGGCGTCGTTGCGGGCGAGGGCCAGGGTCAGCAGCGAGGCCGCGGTGTTGACGACGCTCAGGCCGGCGGCGTCGAGCGGGTCCCGCGTGCCGACCGCGAGCACTCCCCCGGCCCTGCTCCCCAGGACTTGCAGGAACACGTGCCGGCCGCCGGTCTCGAACGCGGCGCTGGCGAGGCCACCCGCCGTCCGGAGCCGGGCGAGCCCGGCCGACAGGCCGGGGACCTGGCGCGGGTTGTGCTCGTCCACGGGCAGTCCGGCCGCGTCGAGCAGGACGACCCCGCCGTCGACCCACCGGCCGAGCCGGCGCACGACCCCGGCCACGCCCGTCCTCACCGCGGCACGGGTGAGCGCCCGCTGGGCTTCGCTCGTCCTCGTCAGCGCGGCGTACTCGTCCGCGGCCAGCGCCTTCGACACCGCCTTGCTGATCGCGATGAACGGCACCTCGCGCGGCACCTCGACCAGTCCGAGCCCGGCGTCCCCGGCGGCGGCGACCAGCGCGGGAGGCACCGAGTCGTGCCCGAGCCCGGTGCCGAAGCCCAGTCCCACCACCCCGGCGCCGACGAGCCGCCGCACGTAGTCGTCGTCGACGGCGGGGAGTCCGGTGGTCAGCAGCAGCTCACCGCCCTCCAGGAACGGCGTGGGGTCGGCGAGCTCGGTGCCGTGCACCCATCCGACGGGTCTCGACACGTCACCGGCCAGCACCGGCAGCGCCAGCGTCCGCGCCAGGTCCCGTAACGTGATGGGCATGTGCCAGTTTGTACAACCTCTGGGGTGTGGATGGCCATTTCAGACACTGCGCGGCCGGCCTGCCGGGACCATGCTGGGCACATGACCCGACTGCGCACCGCGATCCCCGGCCCGAAGTCGCTGGAGCTCCAGGCACGGCGCAGGGGTGCCGTCGCCGCCGGGGTGGGCTCGACCCTGCCCGTCTACGTCGACTCCGCCGGCGACGGCCTGCTGGTCGACGTCGACGGCAACCGGCTCATCGACCTCGGCTCCGGCATCGCCGTCACGAACGCCGGCAACCCGGCGCCCGCCGTCGCCGAGGCGGTGCACGCGCAGATCGACAGGTTCAGCCACACCTGCTTCATGGTCACGCCGTACGAGAGCTACCTCGAGGTGTGCGAGGCGCTCAACGAGCTCACGCCGGGCGGGCACGAGAAGCGGTCGGTGCTGGTCAACTCCGGCGCCGAGGCGGTGGAGAACGCGGTCAAGATCGCTCGGCACGTCACCGGCAGGCAGGCCGTCGTCGTGTTCGACCACGGCTACCACGGCCGCACGAACCTCACGATGGCGTTGACCGCCAAGAACATGCCGTACAAGCACCGGTTCGGGCCGTTCGCGCCCGAGGTGTACCGGGTCCCGGCCTCCTACCCGCTGCACGACGGCCTGACCGGCCCCGAGGCGGCTCGGCGGGCGATCTCCGCGATCGAGAAGCAGGTCGGCGCGGACAACACCGCCGCCGTCGTGATCGAGCCGGTCCAGGGCGAGGGCGGGTTCATCGAGCCGGCGCCGGGTTTCCTGCCGGCCCTCGCGCAATGGTGCCGTGAGCACGGAGTCCTGTTCGTCGCCGACGAGATCCAGACCGGCTTCTGCCGCACCGGCTCGTGGTTCGCGCTCGACCACGAGGGCGTGGTGCCGGACCTGCTCACCACCGCCAAGGGCATCGCGGGCGGCCTGCCGCTCGCCGCCGTCACGGGTCGCGCCGAGGTCATGGACGCCGTGCACGTCGGCGGACTCGGCGGCACCTACGGCGGAAACCCGGTCGCGTGCGCGGCGGCGCTCGGCGCGATCCGCACGATGCGCGAGCGCGACCTCAACGCCGCCGCGCGCCGCATCGGGGAGACCGCGCTCGGCCGGCTCAGGGCCGTCGCCGGGAAGACGGACGCGATCGCGGAGGTCCGCGGCCGTGGCGCGATGATCGCCGTCGAGTTCACCGAACGCACGCCCGACGTCGCCGCTCGCGTCGCGAAGGCGTGCCATGAACGGGGTGTCGTCGTGCTGACGTGCGGCACCTACGGCAACGTGATCCGCTTGCTGCCCCCGCTGGTCATCCCGGACGACCTGCTCGCCGAAGGACTCGACGTTCTCGAAGGAGCCCTGCTCGCATGATCGCTTTCCACACCCCCGCGGACGTCGAGGACGCCGTCGCCGCGGCGGCGGCCGTCGCTCCCGAACTGGCCGCACTGCCCGCGCACCGCCGCGCGTCCGCACTGGACCACGTCTCCCGGCGCCTGGCCGAGCACGCCGAGGAGTTCGCCCAGGCCATCAACGACGACTCCGGCAAGCCGATGAAGTGGGCGCGCGTCGAGGTGACGCGCGCGATCTCCACGTTCCGCTGGGCCGCCGAGGAGGCCCGCCGGTTCTCCGGCGAGCTGCAGCGCCTCGACACCGACCCGGCCGCCGAGGGCCGCCTCGCGCTGGTCCGCCGCGTGCCGCGCGGGCCGGTGCTGGGCATCGCGCCGTTCAACTTCCCGCTGAACCTGGTGGCGCACAAGGTCGCCCCCGCGCTGGCCGTCGGCGCGCCGATCGTGCTGAAGCCCGCGCCCGCCACGCCGAAGGTGGCGTTCCTGCTCGGCGACCTGCTGGACGAGACCGACCTGCCGCGGGGTGCCTTCTCGATCCTGCACCTGTCCAACGAGGACACCGCCGCGCTGGTCGAGGACCCGCGCCTGCCGGTGGTCTCGTTCACCGGCTCCGGCCCGGTCGGCTGGGGCATCAAGGACCGCGTGCCGCGCAAGCACGTGACGCTGGAGCTCGGGGGCAACGCGGCCGCGATCGTCGCGCCGGACTGGCGGGACGTCGAGTTCGCGGCGCAGCGCATCGCCACCTTCGCGATGTACCAGGCAGGTCAGTCGTGCATCTCGGTACAGCGCGTCTACGTGCACACCGACGTGTACGACGCGGTCTCGGAGGCCGTGGTGCGGCACGTGGGCAAGCTGGACGTGGCGGGAGACGTCGGCCCGCTGATCAACGACGCCGCCGCCGACCGCGTCGAGGCGTGGGTCTCCGAGGCCGGCGCGACCGTCCTGACCGGCGGCACGCGGGACGGCCGCACCTACGCGCCGACCGTGCTGACTGACGTGCCCGAGGACTCGAAGGTCAACGCCGAGGAGGTGTTCGGGCCGGTGGTGACCCTGACCAGGGTGGACACCGTCGAGGAGGCGTTCGACCGCGTCAACGCCTCCCGGTACGGCCTGCAGGCGGGCGTGTTCACCACGGACGTGCGGCTGGCTTTCCGCGCCGCGCAACGACTCCAGGTCGGTGGCGTGGTCGTCGGCGACGTGCCGAGCTACCGCGCGGACCAGATGCCCTACGGCGGCGTGAAGGAGTCCGGCATCGGCCGCGAGGGCCTGCGCGCGGCGATGGAGGACCTCACCGAACCCCGCGTCCTGGTGCTGACCGGCCTGGAACTGTGACCTGAGGGCCTGGGTCTCGCCGACCTCGGCTGCCATCAACCGCGGGTGGCCGTCACGATCAGGGATGTCGCTCGCCAGGCTCAGGTCTCCGTCTCGACGGTCTCGCGCGCGTTGAGCGCGCCGGGCCTGGTCGAGGACGCCACCCGGCAACCTCGGCTTCGTGGTGCCCGACCTCACCACCCCGTTCTTCCCCTCGGTGCTGCGAGGGGTGCGGACGCAGGCGGGCGCCTCGATGTTCTTCTGCGACAGCGGGGAGGACCCCGCGACCGAGGCCTAGCTCGTGCGGACGACGGCGGCGCAGGTCGACGGCGTGGTGCTGGGCGCGTCGCTGCTGCCCGACGAGATGATCGTCGAGCTCGCCGCTCTCACGCCGCTGCTGCTCATCAACCGATCGTGGCCGGCGTCTCATCGGTGCTGATGGACGGCGCCTGCGGCACGGACCAGGTCGTGGCACATCTGGAGTCGTTGGGCCACAGGCACTTCGCCTACCTCGGCGGTCCGGCGGCGGCGTGGTCGAACGGCCGCAGGGCCTGGCCGGTCGCGCCGAGGTCCTCGGCTCCTTCGACCCGGACTTCGGCGGCGGCCACGAGGCGGCCGGGCGGGCTCTCGAGACCGGCGCGACGGCGTTCATCGCGTACAACGACCTCATGGCGCTGGGTGCGCTGAGCTGTCTGGCGGCGCGCGGCGTCCGGGTGCCGGAGCAGATCAGCGTGACCGGCTTCGGCGACATCCTGTGCGCGGCGATGTGCTCACCGGCGCTGACGACGGTCCACATGCCGACCGAGGACGCGGGCGAGGTGGCGGTGGACCTCCTCGCCGCCCTGCTCGACGGCGGCCCCGCGGAACGTCGGGATCTTCCGACGAACCTCGTGGTCCGCGCGAGCACCGCGGCACCGATCTGACGCCGGGCACGGGAACCGGGAACGCCTCCCGGCAACGCATTCCTCGTCGCGAAGAACAAACGGACCCACTCTGGCCGCGAGGGAATCTCTTCGGACGCCTCCCCCGCGCGGCCGGCGAGTGGCTTCTAGTCGTACCCGCGGACGTGGCCGTCCTCGTCCGCGAGAATGTCGTAACCGTCCATCACGCGCTCCTTTCGTTGGTGTCCGACCTCACAAACCGTAGAGCGTCAGGCGCGTCCTGTGGAGTGAATTCGCACCGCCACCGGGGTAGTCGACGCTACGCGAAGGGAGTGACGGAGATGTGTCCTGACCGTGTCAGCCGTGCACTGTTCGAGTGCTGAACTAGTCACGAGATCGATTCCGAATGTAATCGCCCTGCGGCTGAGGACGATTCAACGGTCAATCACGCGCCTATCACGACAGCGTTCTCGTCACCGCGGCCCGGCGGTCTCCGTCACCGCGCGCACGGCCGCCACGACCGCCGAGAACGGCGGCAGGAACGGTTTCCCGGTCGGCACTTCGCCGAGCCAGCGCACCCCGCCCCCGCCGATGCGGGACGGCGGCAGCGGCACCAGGGTGCCCAGCCGGTGGGTCAGGGCGCCGCGGGCCCGCAGCCGGATCAGGTTGACCTGGGAGGCCTCGTCCGCCGACTCGGTGAGGACGAGCCACCGCCCCGGAGCGCCGGGCAGCACCACCACCGGGCCGCCGAGCATCCGCACGGACAGGTAGTGCCGCACCTCCCCGCCGATCCCGGCCGCCATCTCCACGGCGGACACGGACCGGTCGGTCGTCAGCAGCAACCGGTTCTCCGAACGCAGGACGAGCCAGCCCCAGCTCGAACAGCGCTCGACGGCGGCGGCGAACGTGTCGAGCCGCGGCAGAACTCCGGACGGCAGGACTCCCTCAGGCGAGTTCATCGATCTCACCCTCACTTCGCTCAGTGCGGTGTAACTCCGGTCACACGATTTGACTCCCCGCCGCCATGAACTCACTATCGGCCCGCCATCGGCACACTCGAACGGGGCTGGAGAGAGTGACTCACCTGCGGGAACGGCACGTCACCATGATCGCGCTGGGAGGGGTGATCGGGGCGGGCCTGTTCGTCGGAACGGGCGCCGGCATCGCGCTCGCCGGACCGGCGGTGCTCCTGTCGTTCGCACTGGCGGGGGTTCTCGCGCTGCTCGTGATGCGCATGCTCGCGGAAATGGCCGCGGAACACCCGAGCGGTGGCGCTTTCTCGGTGCACGCGGAAAAGGCGATCGGCCCGTGGGCGGGTTTCACGGTCGGCTGGACCTACTGGGCGGCGGTCGGCGTCGTGCTCGCCGTCGAGGCGACCGGAGCCGCCGGGATCGCGGCGGGCTGGGTCCCCGCGGTGCCGCAGTGGGCGTGGGTGCTGCTCTTCATGACGGTGCTCACGGCCGTGAACCTGGGCAACGTCCGCAACTTCGGCGAGTTCGAGTTCTGGTTCGCGGGCCTCAAGGTCGCCGCGATCGTCGTCTTCCTCGTCCTCGGCGTCGCGGCCATCGCGGGACTCGTCCCCGGCGTCGACTCCCCCGGCACCGGCAACCTCACCGACTTCCTGCCGCACGGCTGGGCGGGCGTCGTCGCCGGGTTCATGGCGGTCGTGTTCGCGTTTGGCGGCCTGGAGGTCGTCACGATCGCCGCGGCCGACGCCGAAGACCCGCGGCACGCCGTCAGGAAAGCCGTCCGCACCTCGATGACGCGGCTGCTCGTCTTCTACCTCGGCTCGATGGCCGTCGTCGTCACCCTGTTGCCGTGGAACGACTCCGAGGTCGGCGCCAGCCCGTACGTGGCGGTGCTCGGCAAGCTCGGCATCCCGGCGGCCGGGCAGATCATGAACGCCGTCATCTTCGTGGCGCTGCTGAGCGCGATCAACGCCACCCTGTACGGCGCCGCGCGCATGCTCAGCTCGCTGGCCGAACGCGGCGACGCGCCGAAAGCACTGCGGGGCTTGCAGAACAGCGTCCCGCGCAAGGCCGTGCTGGCGTCGACGGCGTTCGGCTTCTTCTCCGTGCTGCTGAACTACCTGTGGCCGGACACGGTGTTCCTGCTCCTGCTCAACGCCGTCGGTTCGGCACTGCTGGTCGTCTGGGGCTTCGTCGCCGTGTCGCAGATCCGGATGCGCCGCACGATCGCCGAGCCGGCGGTGCCGATGTGGGGCTATCCGTACCTGTCCTGGCTGGCGCTGGCCGGGATCGTCGCGGTGGTCGTGCTGATGCTGAGCGACGACCGGGCACGCGGCCAGATCCTGTCGACGGCAGCGTTCGTCGCCGCCATCGCGGCGGTGGCGTTCATCAGGTCGGCGCTGCGCCGCCGAGCCCAGGCCTAGTGTGATGTCCAGCGGTTGATCCGGCGTCGCGCCGGCACCGCGTGCACGGTCGGGGCCGCGATGCCGGGCCGGCCACCGATCTGCACCGGCCCCAGCCGGCGCAGGATCACGATCCGCCGCACCACGGGTGCGGCGGTCCGGGCGGCTGTGACGTGGTCGGGACGCTGCGGTCGTTCATGCCCGCGGCGCCTTCGTCGCGGTAGCGCCGGGCCCACTCGCGGGCCGTCTTCTCGGCGACCACGAACATCCTCGCCGCCTCAGCCGTGCCAGTCGTAGCCCGGGCGCGTGGGGTCAGCGCCGCGTCAAGGTGGGACACGGAACAACGTCCCCGGACGTCACAGCTGGGCCGCCTTCACGCGGAAGATCGCGGTGCCGTGCGGCGGCACGGCGGCCGAGATCGCGCCGCTCGACTGCGCGTCCTTCCCCTCCCACAGGTCCCGCACGGTGTAGCCGGCACTCGGCGGCAACCCCGCTTCCTGCGCCGTCGTGGAGATGGTGGCGGTCGCCTCGGACTCGTTGAACAGCGCCACCGCCCTGTCCCCGCCGGACAGCTCCTTGACGAAGACCCAGTGCCCGTTCTGCTGCCGCACCGCGGTGGCCTGGACGCCCAGGCGGTCCTGGTTGACGTCGACGATCTCCTTGTTCAGCAGGACGTCCAGGTGTTCCTGTGAGATCTTGCGCAGGTCGGCGCCGATCAGCAGCGGCGCCGCCATGACCGCCCAGAGCGCGAACTGGCTGCGGTACTCGGTCGTGGTCTGCCCGCCGTTGCCGACCTCCAGCATGTCGGGGTCGTTCCAGTGCCCGGGTCCGGCGTGGGCGTGCAGCGGCGCGTTCTCCTTGACGATCTCGACGGTCCTCGCCCAGGTGTCGACGATGTCGCCGGTGGTGCGCCACAGGTGCCCGACGCCCTTGCCCCACTCCCACGGCTTGTTCTGGCCCCACTCGCAGATCGAGTGGACGATCGGGCGGCCGGTCTTCTTCAGGGCGTCGCGCATCTTCGTGTACCGCTCCAGGGCGGGGCGGCCGGCGTGGTGGCAGTTGTCGTACTTGAGGTAGTCGACGCCCCAGTCGGCGAACGTCTGCGCGTCGATCTCCTCGTGGTCCAGCGACCCCGGCATCGTTCCCGTGCACGTCAGCGTTCCGGCGCTGGAGTAGATGCCGAACTTGAGGCCGCGCGCGTGGATGTGGTCGGCGAGCGCCTTCATGCCGCTCGGGAACCGCACGGGGTGGTGGCGCAGGCGGCCGGTGGCGGGGTCGCGCGTGGCGTCGGCCCAGCAGTCGTCGACGTTGACGTACCGGTAGCCGACGTCCTTGAGCTTCTTGGCGACGAAGATGTCCGCGATGTCGCGGATCATCTGCTCGTTGATGTCGCAGGCCGTGGAGTTCCAGTTGTTGAACCCCATCGGCGGCGTCGGCGCCAGCGCGGGGTCGGCGGCGGAGGCGGGCGCGGCGGGGGCGACCAGGGACGCCCCGACGAGCGCGAGAGTGGTGAGCAGTGAGCGCACTTCAGCTCCCGGGAGGTTCGGTGGACGGGGTCAGCCCACGACGTTCTTCAGCCGCACCGGCCGGTACTTGCTGTTCGGCTCCAGGCCGTAGGTGAGCAGGCGGTGGTCGGTGCCGACACCACCGCGCTGCTCGAACGCCAGGTACTCCGACCTGTCGGGCTTGGTCCACCGTTCGAAGATCACGACGTGCCGGAAGTCCTCGCCGGGCTCGTCCACGGGGTCGATGAAGAGGTCACCGGGCATCAGATCGGCGATCGCGACCGGCGTCGTGTACCTGTCGGTGGCGAGGAGTTCGGTGTTCGGTCCGCCGCGGGGGTCTTCCTTGCCCAGTTCCGCGGCCATCGAGACGAAACCCGAGCAATCTTGCCGATAACCGTCAGTCCAGTACTTCTCCATGCTGTACGGCACACGGTCGCCGTTGTTCGCGGTCAGCCAAGTCGAGGCACGTGACAGGAGCTCGGCCCTGGTGACCTGCTCCACCTGCACCGCGGCCGCCGTGGGCACGCCGGCGAGTGCGAACGCCAGGAATGCGGCGACCACCGCTGAAATGAGTTTCATCATTCCACCCGTTCCGCGAAGAGCCTATTTCGGACTTCACGGGAACACGGGCTGCAAACGAAGTCAAAAGTTTGTCCGGGCGGACGCGGGGTAGTAGGCGGTCCGGTTCCGCCGATGAATCCACACGACAGTGGGAATCGCCGTGGCACCGTTCGGGGAGCGTCGCGGCCGGGGCTCCGGCTCGTCGGCGCCTAGGCCGACCGGCTCTGCGGTGCCAGCAGCTCGTTGATCGTGTCGAGCGAGATGCCCAGCGCACCCGCGAGGGCGGCGATGGTGAAGAACGACGGGGTGGGCGCGCGGCCCGTCTCGATCTTGCGCACGGTCTCCGCGGACAACCCGGCGCGGGCCGCGATCTCGACCATGCTCTCCTCGCCGCGGGCGTCCCTGAGCAACTGACCGAGCCGCCTACCGCGCTCCCGTTCCAGCGACGTCAGTGGGATCCGCACCATGCCTGCGGATTCTACGCGAACCGGGCGCGGTGGGTGACGTGAGAAAAGTCCGTTGCGAAGCGCGCCGATCGCGACATAGGTTCGAAGTACACAAGAGAGGAGGTGGTCCGAAGTTGTATAGCTACAGGACTCGTGAGGTGGCTGTCCGCTAGGACCGCCTTTGGTGACGCCTGGCGCAAACCAAGGCAGCCACCCGACCCCCGGACTTCGAGCGCTGGTCCCGCCCGGCCTGCTCGCGCAGGAGTCGTCCGGGGGTTGTCCCGTTTCAGGACTTCTTCAACGCCACCAGATCGGCCACGAACTTCTCGTAGGCCTCGGTGAAGTTCTCCGCTCGCACCACCGAGGACGGGTGCACCGTCACCCCGACGCGCAGGCCGTCGTGCTCCCGCACCTCACCGCGGTGCTCGGTGAGCTTGAACGACGGTCCCAGCAGGGCCTTCGCCGCCACCGCCCCCAGGGCGATGACCAGTTCCGGCCGCACGACCCTGATTTCCTCGCGCAGCCACGGGAAGCACGCCACGACCTCGCCCCGCCGAGGTGTCTCGTGGATCCGGCGCTTGCCCCGCGCGGTGAAGCGGAAGTGCTTGACCGCGTTGGTGAGGTAGGCATTGTCGCGCTCGACACCCGCGTCCGCGAGCGCCTTGTCGAGCAGCCGCCCGGCGGGTCCGACGAACACGTGACCCTCGGTGTCCTCCCGATCGCCGGGGCACTCCCCCACGAGCATCAGCCGCGCCGGCACCGGCCCCTCGCCGAACACGGTCTGCGTGGCGTCCCGGTGGAGCTCGCACCCGCGGCACCCGGCCGAGGCAGCACGCAGCGCCGCCCAGTCCTCCCCCTCGGGGACGAACTGGGCGGCGCCGGCGTTCTTGGTCCTACCTGTCGGATTTGAAGGCATCCTTGACCTTCTCGCCCGCCTGCTTGAGAGAGCCCTTGGCGCGCTCGGCACGGCCCTCGGCCTGCCACTGCTCGTTGCCCGTGGCGTCGCCGACTGCCTCCTTCGCGCGGCCCTTGAGCTCCTCGGCCTTGTTGCTGAACTTCTCGTCGGCACCCATGGATCAGGCTCCTTCGTCGGTGGTCAGCTACGTCGATCGGTTACCCGGCGAGCACGGTCTGAAACAGTTGATAAGGTGATCACTCGCGGTTGAGAACCCAGCCGCAAGCCGATGTGACGGCTTGCCCTGGGTGCGCCCGCCCTTCGCACTGCGCTCCAGAGCAGTCGTCGTCACACCGGCATGCCGCTGTGACCGTGACGACGCGAAAGGAGAAGGCGGTGTCGTCCGCGAGAATCACCGCCCTCGAGGCCGAGGTGGCGGGGCTGCGCAAAGCTCTGGTGTCCCGGACAGTCATCGGGCAGGCCACTGGCCTGATCGCCGCACGCAAGCCCTGCACACCCCAGCAGGCGTTCCAGCTGCTGGTGCACATCTCCCAGCACCACAACATCAAGCTGCACGTCGCCGCCGACCGGTTGGTGGCGGCGTTCGTGCACGCGCACCTCGGCCGGACCGTCAAGGTGGCCGACCAGATGCTGTGGGATCACGTCGACGCGACCACCGCGAACGACTCCGGTGAGAGCGACGACGGGTTCGCCGAGGAGGTCAGCAGCACGTCTCCCTGAGGTAGCGGGACGGGGGTCGTGCCGAGGTTGACCACCACGCGGGTAGTGCCGCGGTGCAGCACCAGGCACTCCCCGTCCTGCTCGACCACGAACCTGTCCAACCGCGGGTCTGCCAGCTCCGGGCGGGAGCGGCGCAACGCGATCAGCGCGCGGTACGTCTCGAACACCTCCGCGTGACCACCTTCACGCAGCTCGTCCCAGCGCAGCCGCGAGTTCTCGACCGTCTGCGGCGACATCGGGTCCGGGACGTCCGACTCCCCCCACCCGTGCCGCGAGAACTCACGCCGGCGGCCCGTCCTGACCGCCTCCGCGAGCCCCTCGTCCGGGAAGGACGCGAAGAACTGCCAGGGCGTGGACGCCGCCCACTCCTCCCCCATGAAGATCATGGGCGTGTACGGCGAGCACAGCACGATTGCCGCCGCGCACAACAACTTCGACGTCGGCACGGTCGCGGTCAGGCGGTCGCCCGCGGCGCGGTTGCCGATCTGGTCGTGGTTCTGCGTGTAGGCGAGGAACCGGTGACCGGGGATCAGCGCGGTGTCGACGGGTTTGCCGTGGTGCCTTCCCCGGAACGACGACCAGGTGCCGGCGTGGAAGAACACCTTCTCCAGCGTGGTCTTCACCGCTCCCGGCGCGGCGAAGTCCTCGTAGTAGCCGAAGGTCTCGCCCGTCAGCGCCACGTGCAGGCAGTGGTGCAGGTCGTCCGACCACTGCGCGTGCAGCCCGTACCCACCACCTTCACGAGCGGTCACGAGCTTCGCGTCGTTGAGGTCGGACTCCGCGATCAGGGTGAGCGGGCGGCCCACCGACGCGGACAGCGCGTCCACCGCGACGGCCATCTCCTCGAGGACGTGCACCGCGCGCGAGTCCGCCAGGGCGTGCACGGCGTCCAGGCGCAGGCCGTCGACGTGGAAGTCGCGCAGCCACTGCACCGCGTTGTCGATGACGTACCGGCGCACCTCGTCCGAACCCGGCCCGTCGAGGTTGAGGCCGGGACCCCAGTCGTTGCGGCCCGCGAAGTACGGCCCGAACTTGTCGAGGTACGCGCCGGAGGGCCCGAGGTGGTTGTAGACGACGTCGAGCAGCACGGCGAGGCCCCGCGCGTGGCAGGCGTCGACGAACCGCTTGAACCCGTCCGGCCCGCCGTAGGGCTCGTGCACGGCACCCCACAGGACGCCGTCGTAGCCCCAGCCCTCCACACCGTCGAAGCTGTTGACCGGCATGACCTCGACGAACGTGATGCCGAGCTCGACCAGGTGGTCGAGCTTGCCGATGGCCGCGTCGAACGTGCCCTCGGGCGTGAACGTGCCGATGTGGAGCTCGTAGATCACCCCGCCCGGCAACGCCCTGCCCGTCCACGCCGCGTCGGTCCACTCGAAGTCGTGCGCGTAGACGCGCGAGGCCTCGTGCACGCCGTTCGGCTGCCACAGCGACCGGGGGTCCGGGTACGCCTCGCCCTCGATGACGAACGCGTAGTCCGTGCCCGCCGGCGACTCGGCCTCCGAGTGCCACCAGTCGCCTTCGCGCTTCATCGGGTGGTCGACGCCGCCGACCCTCACCTGCACCGACTCGGGCGTCGGCGCCCAGACGGAGAAGCTCACAGATCCCCCCGCACCAGCAGTGCCACCGGATAGGTGCCGAGCAACGACGCCAGGTCCTCCGTCGCCGGACGCCCGGTCAGCGCGTCCGTCCACGTGCCGGCCGGCAGCGGCAGAACCGTTCCCTGCCAGCCCTTGCGCTCCAGGCCGACGGGCAGCCTGGTCGCCACCGTGATCACGCCGGACCGCTCGAACGCCAGCACGTGCTCGGCGGCCGCGCCCTCGGCCTGCAACGGCCGGTAGCCGCGCAGGCCGCGCTTGCGCACGTGCAACGCCTTCTGCACGACGAGGAGCTTGGCCGCGCCCGAGTCGTCGACCTCCGGCAGCCAGCCGGACTCGATGCGGTCGAGCAACTGGCGGCGCACCTCGTAGTCGACCGGACGGCGGTTGTCCGGGTCGACCAGCGAGAAGTCCCACAGCTCCGTGCCCTGGTAGACGTCCGGCACACCCGGTGCCGTGAGCTGGACCAGCTTCTGCCCCAGCGAGTTCGACCAGCCGGGCACCTTGATCCGCTCGGCGAAGGCGGCGACCTCCGGCGACTTCAGCGCCTTGGCGGGCCACGCGGCCACCTCGGCGTCGAACTCGGCGTCCCGGTCGACCCACGACGTCCTGATCTTCGCTTCCCGCGACGCCTTCTCCAGGTACTGGCCCAGGCGCTCCTCGGTGAGCGGCCACGCGCCGACGACCGACTGCCACGCCAGGCGGTTCAGCGTCGGCTCGGACAGGCCGAACCTGCCGGTCATCGCGGTCTCGAACGACAGGTACTCGTCCGGGATCTCGGCCAGCACCGCGAGCCTGGCCCGCACGTCCTCCGACCGCTTGGTGTCGTGCGTCGACAGCGCGGTCATCGCGGCCGGCTCGGCGGACTCGCGCCGGGCCGCCCGCTGGTGGAACTCGTCGACCGACATCCCGAAGCGGTCGGGGGAACCGCCGACCTCGTTGAGCGCCACGAAGTTGGTGTACCGGTAGAACGCGGTGTCCTCGGTGCCCTTCGCGACGACCATCCCGGAGGTCTGCTGGATCCTCGTCGCCAGCTCGCCGTGCGGATCCGCGCGGACCTGCTCGTCGAGCGCCTGCACGGCGGGCGACCTGCTCAGCCTGACCGCGGTCTCCCAGTACCGCCGGCCCTCCGGCAGGTACGACCGGTACACCGGGAAGTTGACCATGACCTCGGCGACCGCCCGGCAGGCGTCCTCGAACTCGACGCCCTGCACGAGCCGCGCGATCCTGCGCACCTCCGCCACCAGGATCGAGTCGGCGACCTGCTGCCGCGAGGCGTGCTCGACCTCGTGGAAGTCGCCCGAGAACGAGTCGGTCAGCGCGATGAAGACCCCGCAGACCTCGCGCAGCGCGTCGTAGCCCGTGGTGCCGTCGACGGGCCAGCTCTGCGGCAGCGCCTCGTCCGGGCCGAGGATCTTCTCGACGACCAGCCAGCCGTCGAAGTGCTCGCGCAGCCGCCGGAAGTAACCGCCGGGGTCGGCGAGGCCGTCCGGGTGGTCGATGCGCAGCCCCGTGACGCCCCACGACAGCACCTCGCGGTGGGTCGCCTCGAACACCTCCGGGTCCTCGACGCGGATGGCCGCCAGCTCGGTGATGTCGAAGAAGCGGCGGTAGTTGAGCTCGGTGTTGCCGCGCCGCCAGTTCGCCTTGAGGTAGTGCTCGTGGACCTCGTCCTCGGCGTCCTCCGCGAGCACCGGCAGCAGCACCTTGCCCGACGACCAGTCGATGTCGAAGTACCGCGCGTAGCGCGAGGCCTGCCCGTGCTCGAGGACGTCGTCCCACCACGGGTTCGGCACGACCATGTGGTTCGGCACGATGTCGACCACCAGGCCGAGCCCGTGCGACTTCAGCTCGTCCTGCAGCGCCGCGCGCCCGGCGTCGCCGCCGAGCTCGGGCCTCGCCCTGGTCGGGTCGACGACGTCGTAGCCGTGCGTCGACCCCTCCCGCGCGTCGAGCATCGGTGAGGCGTAGAGCGCGCCGATGCCGAGGCGGGCCAGGTAGTCCGCGACACCGGCGGCGTCGGCGAACGTGAAGGACGGCGTGAACTGGACGCGGTACGTGGAAGTCGGCGCGGCCATCAGCCCACCCTCTGCAGCACGACGAGCGAGCGCGCCGTGAGGTTCAGCGTGCCGGACGCGGCGATCGGCTTCTCGCCGTTGCCGACCATCCCGGTCGCCGTGTCGACCACGACCCTCCACTCGGGGCCGTACTCGGCCTCGGGCAGCGTCACCTCGATGTCCTCGTAGTGCGCGTTGAACGCCATCAGGAACGAGTCGTCGACCACCCGCATGCCGCGCGAGTCGAGGTCGGGGATGCCCTCGCCGTTGAAGAAGACGACGATGCACTTGCCGAAGTCGTCCTCCCAGTTCTGCTCGGTCATCTCCTCGCCCGACGGCGTGAACCACGCGATGTCGCGCAGCTCCTCGCCCTTGCGGATGGGCCTGCCCGCGAAGAAGCGGCGGCGCCGGAACACCGGGTGCGCCTTGCGGAACGCCGTGATCGCCGAGGTGAACTCCATCAGCTCGGAGTTGGCCTCGAGCAGCGACCAGTCGACCCAGGAGACCTCGTTGTCCTGGCAGTACGCGTTGTTGTTGCCGTGCTGCGTGCGGCCGAACTCGTCGCCGTTCACGATCATCGGCACGCCCTGCGCGAGCAGCATCGTCGCCATCAGGTTGCGCCGCTGCCGCTGCCGCAGCGCGAGGACCTCCGGGTCGTCCGTCGGGCCCTCGACGCCGCAGTTCCAGGACCGGTTGTGGCTCTCGCCGTCGTTGTTGTCCTCGCCGTTGGCCTCGTTGTGCTTCTCGTTGTACGACACCAGGTCGTTCATCGTGAAGCCGTCGTGCGCCGTGACGAAGTTGATCGACGCGTAGGGGCGGCGGCCGTCGTCCTGGTAGAGGTCGGACGAGCCGGTGATGCGCGAGGCGAACTCGCCGAGGGTTGCGGGCTCACCGCGCCAGAAGTCGCGGACCGTGTCGCGGAACTTGCCGTTCCACTCCGTCCACAGCGGAGGGAAGTTGCCGACCTGGTAGCCACCGGGACCGACGTCCCACGGCTCCGCGATCAGCTTGACCTGCGACACCACCGGGTCCTGCTGCACGACCTCGAAGAACGTCGCCAGCCGGTCCACGTCGTAGAACTCGCGGGCCAGCGTGGCGGCGAGGTCGAACCGGAAGCCGTCGACGTGCATCTCGGTGACCCAGTACCGCAGCGAGTCCATGATCAGCTGCAGCGTGTGCGGCGTGCGCACGTTCAGCGAGTTCCCGGTGCCCGTGTAGTCCATGTAGAACTTCGGGTCGTCCTCGACGAGGCGGTAGTACGCCTCGTTGTCGATGCCGCGCATGGACAACGTCGGGCCCAGGTGGTTGCCCTCGGCCGTGTGGTTGTAGACGACGTCGAGGATGACCTCGATGTTCGCCTGGTGCAGGGCGCGGACCATGCCCTTGAACTCCTGCACCTGGTTGAGCGGCATCGCCGCGTAGGCGTCGTGCGGAGCGAAGAACCCGATCGTGTTGTAGCCCCAGTAGTTGCTGAGGCGCCGCTCGATCAGGGTGTGGTCGCTGACGAACTGGTGCACCGGCATCAGCTCGACCGCGGTGACCCCGAGCTTCGTCAGGTGGTCGATCATCACCGGGTGTGCGAGGCCCGCGTAGGTGCCCCGCAGGCGCGGCGGGATCTCCGGGTGGTCGATGGTGAGGCCGCGGACGTGCGCCTCGTAGATGACGCTCTCGTTGTACGGCGTCCGCGGCTGCCTGTCGTTCGACCAGTCGAAAAACGGGTTCACCACGACCGACTTCGGCACGTGCGGCGCCGAGTCGGCGTCGTTGCGCTCGTCGGGCGAGCCGAACTTGTACCCGTACAGCGCCTCGTCCCACGTGAGGCCGCCGGAGATCGCCTTGGCGTACGGGTCGATCAGGAGCTTGTTGGGGTTGCACCGCAGGCCCCTTGAGGGGTCGTGCGGGCCGTGCACTCGGTATCCGTACAGCTGCCCGGGGCCGACGCCCAGCAGGTAGCCGTGGTGGACGAAGCCGTCCACCTCCGGGAGCCTCACACGTGTCTCGGTGCCGTCCTCGTCGAAGAGGCAGAGCTCGACGTACTCCGCGACCTCGGAGAACAGGGCGAAATTGGTGCCCACGCCGTCGTATCCGGCGCCAAGCGGGTAGGGCCTTCCAGGCCAGGGTCGCACGATGCTCCTCGTCACAAGCTGCGGCTGCTGTCAGACCTTATCCGGGCGGTGAGGTGCTTGCACCACGCCGATTCCGGGGGTCCGGGTCCTCTGCTGGTCCGGTGTTCCGGTTGGGGTTCACCGGGCCTGGTGGTGCTGTTCGGGTGTTCCTCCCCGGCGGCTGGGCGCTGCCCCCGCCGGCCCTCGGTGCGCACGTCCGGGCACCCGGACGTGCGGCGGTAAGCCGGCTTTCGCCGGGCCGCGGGCGGGGCGGGACTTCGACGACGGGAACGAGCGGTCGGCCACGCCCAGACGACTACCCAGCCGGGGCGCTTCGTACGCGTGAGGGTGACGAAACTCCGGGAGGTTCCCGGGCGCGGGACGGCCCCGTCCCGCGCGCTCACCGCTCGGGGAGGTGGACGGGCAGGTCGACGCCCGCGCGAGAGCGGTCCCGGACCGACACGTCAACGCCCGCGCAAGAGCGGCCACAGACCGGCACGTCAACACCCACGCAAGAGCGGCCACAGACCGGCACGTCAACACCCACGCAAGAGCGGCCACAGACCAGCACATCGACACCCACGCGAGAGCGGTCGCGGACCGCGCGGCACCGCGGGGCGCGGACGGGGTCCGCGCCGGTGCCGGGTCCGGTGCGCGCCGGTAGGCCTGGTGGACGATCACACTCCGAACCCTACGAGCGGGCACCGACGTTGTCGGCCCGCCACAGGAGGGTTCTCACAGGAGTGGGAGCGGCTTTATTCGATCGTGTGATCGTCACCGTCAGGCGACTACCGGGCGCAGTCACACTCCTTCGTGCGCCAGCACCAGTTGGCCGCGGGCGGCGGTCAAGAGGGTGCGGGCTTCCTGGATCTCCGCGTACTTCAGGTGTTCACAAGCAGCTTCCGCACAAGCCAGCGCGTGCTGCAGGGCGACGTTGTCCTCGACGGGACCGGCGTCCCGCAGTGCGTCGCGCAGCGACTCCTCCGCGCGCCGTGCCCCGGCCACCGGGTCGCCGAGCGCGGTCGGTCTCACCGAAGCGAGGACCTGCTCGACGGCCAGTTCGAGCACGCCGGTCGATGTCCGCGTGCCCACGGCTGAGCTCATCTGGTACGCCACCTCCAAAACGTTCGTCGTCCGCCGTCGGGTGACGGCCCTACAGTACTCCGCAAGTGTGTGACCTGCCGTTACGCGAAAGTGTCATCTTTCGCGGTTGCGGAGGGGCCTGGTGATCTCCCGGACGCGCGGGAAGAACTCGTCCAGGGACACCGGGAGCGGGATCCTCCAGTTGGGGTGCTCGTCGATCGTGCCCGGCACGTTCGGCTGCCGGGTTTCCCGCAGAGCGTCCTGAGGTGAAGTCAGGACCAACGCGCAGGGTGCCTGCGCGAGCAACTCGTGGGCGCCCTCGACCCTGTCGGCGGCCTTCACGCCTTCCTGGCGCATCAGCTCGTCGAAGTCCGGACCGTCCTCGCCCGCGAAGAACGTCGCCGCGGTCGGGAGGTCGTGCGTGGAGATGCTGGCCATCTGGTTCGGGTTCCACTGCGACGGCGGGATCAGGGGGTGCCCCTCCGCGTAGTAGTCGCGCTGGAAGTAGAGGACGGCGCTCGTGAGCATGCCGTTCTCCTGCAACGTCTTCGTGACGACGGGCTCGACCGTGCCGAGGTCCTCGCCGACGACGACGGCGCCGGCCCGGTAGGCCTCGAGCGCGAGCACGCCGAGCATCGCGTCGGCGTCGTAGTAGACGTACGTGCCGCGCGACGGCGGCTCGCCCGGCGGGATCCACCAGAGCCGCCAGAGCCCGGCGACGTGGTCGATGCGGATGCCGTCCGCGTGCTGCAGGACGCTGCGCAGCACCTGCCGGAACGGCCGGTAGCCGGTCTCGGCGAGCCGGTCCGGGCGCCACGGCGGCAGCCCCCAGCCCTGGCCGTCCGCGCTGAACGCGTCGGGCGGCGCGCCGACCGTCACGTCGATGGCGAACGCGTCGGGGTCGGCGAAGGTGTCCGCGCCGCCGGGGGCTACGCCCACCGGGAGGTCGTGGATGACGCCGACGGCCATGCCCGCCTCGTGCGCGGCCAGCCGCACGTCCTGCAGCTGCCGGGTGCACAGGTGCTGGACCCAGGCGTAGAACGCCACCCGTTCGCGTGACGGTTCCTCGCGGTCTTGCGGCCACTCGCGCCAGTCCGCGCCGTGGACCTCGGCGAGCGCGCAGTAGGTCGCGAACTTCTCCAGCTCGGCGTCCATCTCGACGTCGCCGCCGGGGAACAGCAGCTCGAGGGCCTGCTTCTTGGCGTCCCAGATCGCGTCGTAGTCGATCAGGTCCTGGTTCGGCGGCCGCAGGTCCCGGACGAGCTGCCGGGTGCGCGGACAGGCCTGCAGGAACTCGGCCGTCTCGGTCACGCGCAGGTAGAGCGGGTTCGCGAACCGCCGGGTCGCGGGCGAGTAGGGCGAGCGCTCGACCGGGTGGGTCGGGCTCGGCGCCTGCACGGGGTTCACCAGCACGACGCCGGCGTCGAGCTCGAGGCTGCTGCGGCGGGCGATCGTGGCGAGGTCGGCGAAGTCGCCCATCCCCCACGAGTCCTTCGAGCGCGCGGCGTAGAGCTGCAGCATCCAGCCCCAGGTGTGCGGCACCTCCGGCAACGTCCTGGGCGCGACGGCGAGCGTGACGGTCTGCTCGGCGGTGACGACGCGGTGCCACCCGAGCGGCAGGCTGTCCGGCAGGTGCCGCTCGACGGCGAGCGACGTGCCGTCCTCCAGCTCGATCGTCGCGGGGCCGTGGAGGTCGTACGTCTCGTACTCGCGGACGACGATCGTCGGCGGCAGCTTGCGCTCGGCACGACGCCGGTCCACGCGAGCCAGCTCGCGGGCTATGGAGTCCTCAGTGGACGCGTCCACGCCGAACTGCGCCAAGACCTTGACGACGACCTCGGTGTCGACGACGACCTCTTGCTGGTCCGCATTCTCGTACCGAGTGGCGACGCCCCAAGCGTCCGCCAGCCGCGCCAACTGCTCCACGGGTACAAGCTATGTCACAGCTCGGCGAGCATTACCAGAGCAAATGGTCCCTGGTCACCCGATGGGTGCAGGCCGGTCGGGAGGCACACTCCCGGTGTACCCCATCAAACATCCGATGCTTCGCGGGGAACAGCGACGACCGCCTCGACCTCGACGAGGAAATCGGGCCCGAACAACGCCGCGACCTGAACCAACGTGCTGGCCGGGTTGTGCACTTCTCCCAGCGCGGGACGCAGGATCTCGTCACGAACGTCCCGAATGGTCTGAACCTCCGAGGCGTCGAGCACGTACCACGTGAACTTCACGACATCCGACCAGTCAGCTCCAAACCTGGAGATGACGTGATGAAGATTGCTCAGCGCCTGCCGCGTCTGGGCGGCCAGGTCGTCCACCCCGACCACGCAGCCCGCGGCGTCGACGGACACCTGCCCGGAGACGAACGCGAGCGTGCCGGAGACCGTCACGGCGTGGGCGTAGCCGGGGGTCGCGGGGAGCTCGGGCACGTCGGTGAGGCGCTCTTCGGCGGGCATGGCGCCACCCTACGGTCCGGACCGGCGCGGGCGTCGCGGAACGCGAACGGCCGGGCTCGCCGGCACGCACCGCGCGAACGGCTCGGCCTCGGGCGGGAGCCCGTCAGCCCACCGGCCCGCTGGAGTTGCGCACCACCAGCCGCACCGGGTGCTCGGCCGGCTCGACCTCCCCACCCCTGATCAGCGTGAACAGGTCCGCGACCGCCCGCTCCCCCTGCTCCTTCGCCGCCCCCTCGACGGCGGTCAGCCCGACCACGCGGGTGAGCTCCTGCCCGTCGAGCGACACGATCGACACCTCGTCCGGCACCGCGCGCCCGTCGCGCTGCACGCGCAGGAAGATCCCCACCGCCGCGGCGCCGTTCGAGCTGATGACCGCCGTGGGCAGGCGTTCGCCGTCGAGCAGCACGTCGACCACTTGCTCGCCGCCGTCGACGGTCGGCGAGCACCACACCGTCCACTCCGGACGGACGGTGAGCCCGGCCGCGGCCAGGATCTCGTCGTAGGTCTCGTCGACGCCGTCGGACAGGACCAGGGCGACGTCGTGGTGCCCGAGGGCCACGAGGTGCGCGACGGCGGTCCGCAGCGCGTGCCGCAGGTCCGCGTCGTCGACCGCGACGTGCGGGACCTCCAGCGACTCCAGCGCGGCCTGTTCGGCGGCGGACAGCGACATCGACAGCAGCAGCACGCCGTCCACGCGGCGGCCGAGCGGCAGCTCGCCGAAGAACTTCGCGCGGGCGGCGGCGTCGCCGAGGACGTAGAGCAGCACGTCGTACCCGGCCTGCCGCAGCGCTCCCTCCGCGCCCGCGAGCACCGGGCTGACCTCGGACGTGAGCACCGCGATCGCGTACCGGCGCCCACCGGCCAAGGACGAGGCGTCCCGCGCGATGGCGTACTTCATCTGCCGCGCGACCTCGCTCACGTGCTGCCTGGTCGCCTCGGACACGCCCGGTTCGCCCCGCAGGGCGCGCGATACGGTCGCAGCGGACACCCCTGCGGCCTTGGCCACGTCGGACATGCTGGTCACGGCCCGAGCGTATTGGAGATCCATGAAGCCCGGCGACGTCGCCCCCGACTTCTCCCTGCCCGACCAGGACGGCACCGAGCGCAAGCTGTCCGCGCTGCTCGAGAACGGCCCGGTCGTGCTGTTCTTCTACCCCGCCGCCATGACCTCCGGCTGCACGGCGCAGAGCTGCCACTTCCGCGACCTCGCCGCCGAGTTCGCGGAGGTGGGCGCCCAGCGCGTCGGGATCTCGCGCGACGACGTGGCGACGCAGAAGAAGTTCGCCGAGCTCAACGGCTTCGACTACCCGCTGCTCGCCGACGTGGACGGCGAGGTCGCGGAGCAGTTCGGCGTCAAGCGCCGGTTCGGGCCGATCCCGGTCAAGCGGCACACGTTCGTCATCGGCGCGGACCGCGTGGTCGTCGAAGTGGTCAAGAGCGAGTTCTCGATGAACGCCCACGCCGACAAGGCGCTGGCGGTGCTCAGGAGTCGGTGATCGTCAGGACGCCGTAGGGCCCGGACGCGCTGCCCGTCCGGACGACCACTCCGTCGACGGTGTACCTGCCGTGCACCTCGGCACCGTCCGGGCCCGCGACCACGACGAGCATCACCGTCTTCGGCGCGTCGGCCGGCACCTGGACGACATGCCTCCACGGCAGCGTCACGCCCGCCTCGTTCTTGACGGACGTGCCCGCCGTCGCGGTGACGTTGAAGGCCTTGCCGAGCCCCGTCACCTCGAACACCACGGACCGCATCGCCGGAACGGGCGGCGGCGGCTCGACCGGCGGCGGTGGCTCCGCCCCGGCCGGCCGCACGGCGGCGCGCACCGAGTCCACGACCTGGGGTCCGTACACCACCCCGCCCACGGCGAGAAGGGCGACGACGAGCATCAGCACCCACGGCCACCTGGGTGACCGGGGAACCTCGTGCAGCGGTGGCGCGACGCCGTACTCCGCGGGTGTGTTCGACATGGGACCCCCTCACCTGGGAGGTCGATCATGCACCACCCGCCGTTACCGCAGGCCCGCCAGCACGAAGTCGGCGATCTCGCCGGCGAGCCGGCCGGGTGTCTTCGGCCCGTCCGGCCGGTACCACACGGGCAACTGGTTCACGACGCCGAGCGCGATCCGCACGACCGTGTCCGCGGGGACCGCGGAGCTGAACTCGCCGTCCGCCTGCCCCTTCTCCACGACCGCGAGGAACGTCTCGTGGTAGCGGCGGCGTTCGGCGCGGAAGTCGGCCATCCGCTCCTCGCCGAGCCGCGGCATCTCCCGGACGAACACCGCGGTCTCGTCCACCCGCCCGGCGGTCGAGACGACGAGCGACACGAGGATCTCGCGCACCGTCTCGGCCGCGGGCAGGCCGAGGCCGATGATCCGGTCCATGTCGGCGGACTGGGCCGTGATCAGCAGCCGGTAGATCTCGAAGAGCAGGTCGTCCTTCGAGCGGAAGTAGTGGTACAGCGCGCCCTTGGTGATCCCGGCGGCGTTGACGATCTCCTGCACCGACGTCGCGTCGTAGCCCTGCGACGCGAACAGGCGCACGGCCGCGTCGATGATCTTCTGCTCGGTCGCGCTGGGCACCGCTACCCCTTCGGCGCCAGCGCGCGCACCTGCTCGACCTGGTCGCCGCCGGTCGGGAGCAGCGCGATGATCGGGGTGTCGACGCCGGCCGCCTGGTACTCGGCGACGCGGGAGCGGCACTCGTCGGCCGAGCCGTGCACGACCAGCGCGTCCACCACCTCGTCCGGGATGGCCTTGGACGCGGCCTTGCGGTCGCCCGCCGCCCACGCCTCGTGCATCGGGCGCAGCGCCTCGCCGCGGCCCAGCCAGTCGTGGAACGCCGCGTAGGCGGGCACGGTCAGGTAGGTGCTGATGAGCATGCGCCCGAGCGCCCGCGCGGCGTCGGCGTCCTCGGTCGGGCAGACGAAGATCCGGGCGGCGAGCTCGGCCTCGCCCAGCTCCGCGCGCACCTTCGCGACGTCGGTGGCGGCGAGCCAGTTGGTGATCGCGCCGTCGGCCTCGCGACCGGCGAGGCGCAGCATGTTCGGGCGCAGCGCGGCGAGCATGATCGGGACCTTCCCGGCCGGCGGGCGCTCCAGCTTGAAGCCCTTCACCGAGAACGTGTCGTAGTCGGCGCTGACCTTCTCCCCCGCCAGCGCGGCCTTGAGGAAGCGCAGGGTGTCGCGGGTGCGCTTGAACGGCTCCTCGAACGGGATCGCGTTCCAGCGCTGCACGATCGCGGGCGACGACGAGCCGATGCCCAGCACGAACCGCCCGCCGGTCACCTCGGCGAGCGTCGCGGCGGTCATCGCCAGCGTCGCGGGGCCGCGCGTGTAGACCGGTGCGATCGCCGGGCCGAAGCGCAGCTCGGAGGACCACTGCGCGGCCAGCGCGAGCGGCGTGAACGCGTCGGTGCCGGTCGTCTCGGCCGACCACACGTCCGTGTAGCCGAGCCCGGCGAGCTCGGACACCAGCGCGCGGTGCTCCAGCACCGGCACGCCGATCAGCGGCAGCGTGATTCCCCAACGAGCCATGAACGTCACCAGCCCAAGCTTCTAGGAGTGTCTCTGACTTCGAGACCACCCTACCGACCGGTCGGTATGCCCACAACCGCGCGGCGGCCTACCTCTTCCTGGCCATCGTCAGGCCGTCCGCGATGGGCACCAGCACCGACTCCACCCGCGGGTCCCTGCGCACGAACCGGTTGAACGCGTCGATCGCGGCCGCGTTGCCCTCCGGCTGCTCCGCCGCGGCGTCGCCGTAGTAGAGCGTGTTGTCCGCGAGCAGCAGCCCGCCCTGCCGCACGCGCGGCACCAGCAGGTCCCAGTAGTGCACGTACCCGACCTTGTCCGCGTCGATGAACACCAGGTCGATGACCGGCTCCTCCGGCAGCTCCGCCAGGGTCCTGGCGGCCGCGCCGAGCCGGAGGTCGATCCGGTCGCGCACGCCCGCCGCCTGCCACGCCTCCTCCGCGATCGTCGTCCACTCGGCCGAGAGGTCGCACGTGATGACCCTGCCGTGCGGCGGGAGCGCCTGCGCGAACGCCAGCGTGGAGTACCCGGTGTAGGTACCGACCTCGACCACGGTCTGCGCGCCGGTGAGCTTGACCAGCAGGGACAGCAGGACCGCCTGCTCGTGCGGGATCTGCATCTCCGCCGAGTCGCCGAGCTCGGCGGTGCGGGCGATCAGCTTCTCCTGCACCGCGCTCGGCTGACCTGCCTGTTCGCGCACGTACCGGTAGATCTGCGGTGTCATGACCACGGCCTTGAAGTCGTTCACGCGCGGCCTTCTCTCATAGTCGGGAGGCGAAAGTCCTGAGCTTGCTCCCGAGTGTGGCTCCGCACTCGGGCTCGAGCGGGTGGTTTGCGAGGTCGTGACCGATAGCGGACAGGACGGCGGCGCGGTGCGCGCGATAGCGGCTCACGCAGACGTTCTCCCGGCTCACGAGGAAGAACTCGTCGAACCGGGCGCGCTCGGCGTCGGTGGTGGGCACGCGCGCACGGCCCGACTCGCGCAGCAGTGAATGGCCGTCGGGCACGAGTTTGCGCATGACCTCCTGGTGTGCCAACAGGTTCGCCTTGCTCGCGGAGGTGAGCGGTGCGGCCGCCACGGGCCCCAGTGCGGCGCGCGCCCGGCGCAGCAGGCCGGGCAGTGGTTCGTGGTCACGCGCCCACCGCCCGCTGAACGCCGGGTCGAACGCCACCATCATCGGCCTGATGACGTCCTCGTACACCTCACGGGAACAACTGCCCGAATAGGCGAACATCGCCGAGTACGCGTCATATCCAAGCGCAGTGAGGCGGACCAGTTGCGGATCAGGCTCGCGTGTCAGCCGATCGAGTGAATCCGAAAGAAACCTCCAGACCAGGAAGGCACCGTGGTGGCCGAGGAACCACCGGTGCACCGCGCGGTCGACGGGGTCCTCCGGCGTGGTGATCACGATGGGCAGCTGGAAGCAGCCGTCCGCGCACGGGATCAGCTCCTCCCCCGGCATCGGCAGGCGCAGCACGGGCAGGTCGACCCAGGTGTGGCCCCACACGGGCAGGCGAACAGGAGCACTCATCGCGCACCCTCCACTTCGGACGCAACGGTGTCGAGGAGATCGGCTACCCTGCCGAGCGCCGTGTCGAGCGGCCGGTCCTCCACGACCGGCGGCACCTCGTCCGCGATCCGGTCGAAGACCTCGGCGAGCCGCGGTGCCTGTGGACGCCGCGCACCGACGTGCACCGCCTGGCGCAGCGCGACCGCGAGACCGGCGTGCAGGTGGCGCAGCAGCCGCGTCTGGTCGAGCGCGGTGAACGCGGCCTGGGTGCCGAAGGGCACGACGTCCTGGTTGTGCAGGTTCGTGGGCAGGCTCTGCACCGAGGCGGGCGTGGCGGCGCGGCGCATCGCGGCCACCGTCGCCGTCGCGGAGATCTGCACGCCCTGCAGCGCGTGGTGCTGACCGGGCAGCGGGCTGAGCATCGGTGGCAACCCGCCGGTGCGCCGGGGATCCACCAGGAGGTCGAGCTGGCGCTCGGCCAGGTTGCCCAGCTGCACCAGCGCGACGTTGAGCTGGTCGGCCGCGAAGGCGCTGGGCTGGCCGAAGAAGTTGCCGCCGTGCACCACCTCGCCGGTCTCCGGGAAGAACAGCGGGTTGTCGCTCACGCCGTTGAGGTCGCGGCGCACCACCTCGTCCGCGTGCCGCACGCTCGTGGCGGCCGCGCCGATCAGCTGTGGCGTGCACCGGATGCTGTAGGCCTCCTGCAGCGGGCGCTCGCCCGACGGCGTGCTGCCCTCGAGCCACGTCCTGATCGCCGCACCGGTGTCCGCCACGTCGGGGTGCCCGAACGCGGCCAGCAACTGCACCGACGTGAACTCCGTGCCGCAGCCCAGGACGTCGGTCATCAGGGCGGACAGCAGCTCCGCCGTGCGGCGCGCGCGAACCGCCTGTGCCACGGCGAGCCCGAGTGCCGCGGCGGTCACCGAGATGCCGTTCACCAGCGCCAGCGCGTCCCGGCCGTCGAGGGTCAGCTCCTCCAGGCCGGCACGGGCCAGCGCTTCTCCCGCCGGGAGCAGCTGACCTCGGAAGAAGGCGTTGCCGTTGCCGCGCAACGCATGCGCCACGTAGGCGAGCGGCTGGAGGTCGCCGCTCGCGCCGACGGAGCCCAGCCGTGGCACCGCGGGGGCGAACTCGGTGCCCAGCATGGCGGTCAGCGAGTCCACGACCAGCTCGGACACGCCGGACCGCCCCTGCGCCAACGAGAACAGGCGTGCGAGGACCGCCGCTCTGGCGACCGCCGGCGGCAGCAGCTCGCCGTGCCCGACGATGTGGTGCAGGATGGTGTTGTCGCTCTGGCCGGCGCCGTCCGCGCGGCCCTCGAACTCGACGAGCGGACCGAAACCCGTTGTGACGCCGTAGACGGCGCGGCCGGACCCGCTGACCTCGAGCACGAACTCGCGGCAGCGCGCCACCCGCTCGCGCACGTCGCCGGGAAGTTCAACGTGCAGCGGAGAACGGGCGAGTTCCAGGTGCGCGGGTTCGAGTGCCGAGGCCAGGTTCACGGCAGCAGGGGATGTTCCGACAGGCACGACGCCTCCTGAGGACTGTGGGGAACCACTCGCGACGATCCCCGTTGACCGGTCGGCGAGTAAGGGCCTTGTGCAGGTGAACGAGGAGCAATTCTCAACTGTGCCGCGGCGCGTTCACGCCGATACCGAGGTGCCCGAACGCTCCGTGCACGGTTCGGGCCGAATGATCACCGGACTGCTCCACCGGGGTGAACCGCGGTGCGCGCCGTGAGATGTCGACCACGACGCCGGGTCCGCAGCCGCCGACCGGGCGAACCCCTTGCACCTCGGGCACTTCACCGATCCGCTTCCTTCAGCGGTCTGCGGAGGAACTTGCCCGACACCGATCTCGGTATCTCTCGCACGAAGACAACTTGGCGCACCTTCTTGCAGGGCGCCACCTCCGCGGCCACGAACGCCATGAGGTCCTCCGCCGTGACGTCGCCTTGCGTCACCACGAGGATCTTCGGCACCTCACCGTTGACCCGATCGGGCGCACCGACGACGGCGGCGTCCCGCACGGCGGATGTCGGCGCAGCACCGCTTCCAGCTCGGCCGGCGCCACCTGGTAGCCCTTGTACCTGATCATTTTCCTGACGCGGCCGACGACGTGGAAGCGCCCGTCGCGCACCCGCACGAGGTCTCCGGTGCGCAGCCAGCCGTCCGCGAACGCCTGCGCGGTGCCCGGCTCGACGACGCGCGCCTCCGTTCCGGGGCAGAGCACCCCGATGCTCGCGGGGTCGGATTCCCCGTCGTCGTCGGAGGTCTGGTGCGTGCCACCGGCTTCGGTGAGCCCGTAGCCCTGCCGCACGCGCGCTCCGAGCTTGCGCTCGGCCTCCCGGCGGACGGCGTCGTCGAGCGGGGCGACGTGTTCGAGGCGCGGGTGCGGCACCGGCCCGGCGTGGTCCGCGATGGCGGCGGCGAGCGGGGGCATCAGGCAGGCGCGCGTGACGCGGTGGTCCGCCAGGCGCCGCAGGTAGGTTCCGGCGTCGCCGCGGGGCATCGTCACGAGCGCGGCACCGCCGAGGAGGCCGGAGTCGAGGATGATCGTGAAGCCGTGGACGTGGAAGAACGGCAGGTTCGCGGCGAGGACGTCGGTCTCGCCGATGCGCCAGCCGGGGCGGTGCTGCTCCGGGTTCGCGACGATCGCGCGGTGGCTCAGCCCGACGGCTTTCGTGACTCCGGTGGTACCGCTGGAGAACAGGACCACGGCACGCGCGCGCGGATTTCCCGGCGGCGGGGAATCGTTGCCGCCCCAGGGGAGGTCGTCGAGGTCGAGCGTCCGGCTGACGTTCGCGGGCCTGCTCAGCCGCACGATCTCCCGCGGCGTGAGCATCGGGTTGATCAGCGCGGCCGTCGCACCCGCCGCCATGACCGCGTGCAGCCCGACGGCGAACAGCGGCCGGTTCGAGCTCGTGATCGCGACCGTGTCACCGGGACGGATCCCTGTGCGCACAAGGCCTCGCGCCACCGCCTCGACCTGCTCGGCGTACGTGAGCGACTCGTCCGTGACGGCGTCGACGAGCGCGATCTCGTCGTTGTGGCGAGCGCGGTGCAGGACGTGCTCGGGGACCGTGCGCTCGGGAACGGCCACCGCCGGCAGGGGGCTGCGGTAGATCACAGGCTCGGCTCCGGGTTCCACGTCGCCGAGCCTGCTGCCCGGCGACGTGGCCGGAGACTATCCGCACTTTTCGCGGCCGTGCGGGTGAATCAGCTCAGATGCTCACGCCACGCGCGGCGAGCCAGCCCACGGGGTTGATCTTCTGACCACCCTCGACCCACACCTCGAAGTGCAGGTGCGGCCCGGTCGACTGACCGCGGTTGCCGATCGTCGCGATCTGCTGCCCGGCCTTGACCTTCGCACCCTGTGCGACGTCGATGGTGTTCATGTGCCCGTAGACGGTGATGGTGCCGTCCTCGTGCTGAACGCGGACCCACAGCCCGAACCCGGACGCGGGCCCCGCCTCGACGACCGTGCCGTCCATGACGGAGACGATCGGCGTACCGATGGCGTTCGCGATGTCGATGCCGTTGTGGCTCGTGCCCCAGCGGGCACCGAACCCGGACGTGAACGACCCCTGCGCCGGCCTGACGCACTGGGGCCGCTTCGCCGCCTCCTCGGCCGCGGCGCGCGCGGTCTCG
>NZ_JAJCXE010000015.1:0-69709 GCF_021056325.1 Lentzea sp. CC55
CGGCTGGTGCGGTGCTGCTGGTCCCCCTCCCTGCTGTTCCGGCGTCTTGGCCAGGCTGTCAGCGTGCCGCTTGTCGGAATGTCAACATTCAGACAAGCGTCGGTTGTAGGAATGTTGACATTCCGACAACCGGGGTGGTGGGCGTTGCAAATGGGGTCGTGCTGCGCGCCCCGCCGTTGTTCGCCGCAGCCGCCGTCCACGGCCAGCCGCTTGCCAGGCGCCGCCCGTGACCACCGCGAGCTACCGCCGACCGCCACCGCGCATCCCAGGGTCGTCACAGTCGCAGCCTGCCGCCGCCACCGCAGCACACCACCGCTGTTCACTGCAGCCGCGGCCTGCCTCTCGCCAGACGCCACCTGCCGCCACCACCGCGATCCGTCACCGCAGCACGCCACCGCCGCAGCCCGCCTCCCCGCGCCCCCGCCTCACCCGCGCCGCCGCCTCACCCGCGAGCCGCGCGTTTCACCAGTCCAGCTAGGCTGCGACCTGCCATGCTGAACATCTTCGCTCGCGCGTCCGTCTCGCGCGTCACCGATCCGATCGGGGCGTGGTTGCTGGCGCGTGGCCTCACGCCCAACGCCGTCACCGTGGTCGGCACGGTCGGTGCCGTTGCCAGCGCTCTGTGGTTCATCCCCCGCGGGCAGTTGTTCGTCGGCTGCGCGCTCGTGGCGTTCTTCGTGTTGCTCGACCTGATCGACGGGGCCATGGCTCGCGCGCAGGGGCCGACGCGGTTCGGGGCCGTGCTCGACGCCACCTGTGACCGCATCGCGGACGGGGCGTTGTTCGCGGCGCTGACCTGGTACGCGTTCGACACCGGCAACCGGTGGACGGCGGCGGCCGGGTTCATCTGCCTGGTGGCGTCGCAGGTGATCTCGTACGTGAAGGCGCGTGCCGACGCGAACGGGCTGTCCGCCGACGGCGGGCTCGCCGAGCGGGCCGAGCGGTTCATCGTCGCGCTCGTCGGGGCCGGGGTGCAGGGGCTGGGTGTGCCGTACCTGCTGGACGTCTCGTTGTGGTTGCTGGCGGCGATGACCGTGGTGACGGTGTTGCAGCGGATCTTCGCCGTGGCGAAGTCGGCGCGGGAGGCCGCGTGAACCTCGCGACGCTCGGGTACAGCGCCGGGTGGCGGCTGATCCGCCTGTTGCCGGAGTCGTGGGCTCGCGGGGTGTTCCGGGCCGGTGCCGACTACGCGGTGAAGCGTGGTGGCGCGAGCATCGACCAGTTGCGCGCGAACCTGCGGCGGGTCGTTCCGCAGGCGGGGGACGAGGAGCTCGACGAGCTGGTGCGCGACTCGGTGCGGTCGTACGCGCGGTACTGGTGCGAGGCGTTCCGGTTGCCGTCGATGGACCTGAAGGCCGCGTACGAGAAGTGCGACTCGCAGGTGTCCGGCGTGGAGAACCTCGACGCGGCGCTCGCGGCGGGCACCGGTGCCGTGGCCGCTCTGCCGCACAGCGGCAACTGGGACATGGCCGGGGTGTGGCTGGTCGGCCACTCCGGCACGTTCACGACGGTGGCCGAGCGGTTGAAGCCCGAGTCGTTGTTCCGCAAGTTCGTGGAGTTCCGCGAGACCCTCGGCTTCGAGGTGCTGCCGCTGCACGGCGGCAACTGTCCACCCGCGACGGTGCTGGCCGAGCGGTTGCGGGACAACAGGGTCGTGTGCCTGCTCAGCGACAGGGACCTGACGTCGTCCGGGGTGCCCGTGACGTTCTTCGGCGAGCAGACGCTCATGCCCGCGGGGCCGGCGCACCTCGCCGCGACGACGGGGGCCGCGCTGCTGCCGGTCGGGTGCTGGTTCACCGAGGACGGCTGGCACTTCCGCATCCACCCGCCGATCAAGGTCAGCAACGTCCAGACGGCCACGCAGGCCGTCGCGGACGTGTTCGCGGCCGACATCGCCGCGCACCCCGCCGACTGGCACATGCTGCAGAAGCTGTGGCTCGCCGACCTGCCGGAGAGCCGCCGTGCCGCGCTGGCCAGGAGGCTCGCCCGGTGAAGGTCGGGATCGTCTGCCCGTACTCCTTCGACGTGCCCGGGGGAGTGCAGGCGCACGTCGTCGACCTCGCGCGCGCCCTCATCGGCCTCGGGCACACCGTCAACGTCCTAGCCCCCGCCGACGACGACCAGCAGCTGCCGGACTTCGTCACGTCCGCGGGCCGCGCGGTCGGCATCCCGTACAACGGGTCCGTGGCGCGGCTGAGCTTCGGTCCCGTCTCGTACGCGCGGGTGCGGCGCTGGATCGACGAGCACCAGTTCGACGTCCTGCACCTGCACGAACCGACGGCGCCGTCGCTGTCGTTCCTGGCGCTGGTGGTCGCGGACGGCCCGATCGTCGCCACCTTCCACACCTCGACGCCGCGCTCGAAGATGCTGTCGGCGTTCCAGGGGGTGCTGCAGCCGTTCCTCGAGAAGGTCACGGCCCGCATCGCGGTGTCCGCGCTGGCCCGGCGGGTCCAGGTCGAGCACCTCGGCGGCGACGCGGTGGAGATCCCGAACGGCGTCGACGTCGACTTCTTCGCCTCGGCGTCCACTTTGGACGGCTACCCGCGCCCCGGCGGCACGATCGGCTTCGTCGGCCGCTACGACGAGCCGCGCAAGGGCATGCCGATCCTGTGGGAGGCGTTCGGCCTGATCGCCGACGAGTTCCCGGACCTGCGGCTGCTCGTCGTGGGCCGCGGCGAGTCCTCGTTCGACGGGCCGCACGCCGACCGGGTCGACCTGCTCGGCCAGGTGAGCGACGAGGACAAGGCGCGGATGCTGCGCAGCGTCGACGTCTACGTCGCCCCGAACACCGGCGGCGAGTCCTTCGGGATCATCCTCACCGAGGCGATGTCCGCCGGCACGGCGGTCGTGGCGAGCGACATCGACGCGTTCCGCCGCGTGCTGGACGACGGCAAGGCGGGCGCGCTGTTCCCGGTCGGCGACGCGGCCGCGCTGGCGGACGCGTTGCGCTCGGTGCTGCGCGACTCGGCGTTGCGCGCCGAGTACGTCGACCTCGGATCGCAACGGGTGCAGGCCTTCGACTGGTCCGTGGTCGCGAGCCAGGTGCTGCGCGTCTACGAGACCGCCATCGCCGCCGACCCTCGCCGGGTGAGCGAGGCATGACCGCCTTCCTGGTCGTCGTCGCGGTCGCGCTCCTCCTGGCCGCCTGGGTCCTCGGCATCGCGAACCGCCTCGACCGCCTGCACGTCCGCACCGACGCGGCCTGGGCGGCCCTCGACGCGGCACTGGCCCGTCGCGCGGTCGTCGTCCGCGCCCTGCTCGACCCCGCGCTGGCCGCTGCCGCCTCGAAGGCCGAGTCCGCCTCCCGCGCCGATCGCGAGCTCGCCGAGAACGAGCTCTCCGGCCTGCTCGCCGCCTTGGACCGCTCGTCCCTGGCCCCGGCCGCGGCCTTCGAGCTCGCCGACGCCGAGGAACGCGTCGTGCTCGCCCGCAGGGTCCACAACGACGCCGTGCGCGACACGCTCCTGCAGCGCCGCCGCCGGGTCGTCCGCTGGCTCCGCCTCTCCGGCACCGCGCCGCAGCCGTCGTACTTCGAGATCGCGGAGCCCACCGCCCAGTCCGACGCGGTGATGCTCAAGCCCCGCCCGTCCGCGCGCGTCGTGCTGACCGACGCGGAGGGCCGCGTGCTGCTGTTCCAGGGCTTCGACCCCGCACGGCCGCAGGAGCTGTTCTGGTTCACCGTCGGCGGCGGTGTCGAGGACGGCGAGGAACTGCGCGACGCGGCCGTCCGCGAGGCGTTCGAGGAGACCGGCGTGAAGCTCGCGCCGGAGCAGCTGGTCGGCCCGATCTGGCGCCGCCGCACGGTGTTCAGCTTCGACGGCGAGACCTTCGACGCCGAGGAGTGGTTCTTCTACGCCTCCGTCGACGGGCTCGAGGTCGACACGTCGGGTTTCGACGACGTCGAGGAGACCACGATCTCCACGTTCCGCTGGTGGAGCGCGGAGGAGCTCGAAGCCACCGAGGACACCGTGTACCCGGTCCAGCTGGCCGAGCTGATGGGGTCGCTGGGCTCGGAGTGGGACGGCGAGACCCGCTCGGTCCGCTGAGCGTCCCAGAACCCCGCGGCCTCGCGGGACTTCTCGGCCAGGTACAGGAACGACGCGCGGGTGGACGCGACCTCGGGGTGCGCCGGGCCGAGCACCCGGATCTGGTCCTCGAGCAGTTTCCTCGCCTCGGCCGCCGCCGCGGCCACCTGCCCCGCTTCGTACAGCCAGTGCACGAGGCTGCTCCGGCTCATCGAGGTCTGCGCGTGGTCGGGGCCGAGGACGCGGCTCCGGTCGGCCAGCACCAGCCGGGTCTCCGCCGCCGCCGAAGCCGGGTCGCCCGCCTTGCCGATCATGTCGGCGATGTTCTGGCGGGTGATCATCGTCTGGACGTTGTCGTGGCCGAGCAGGCCGACCCGGTCCGCGAGGAGCCGTCGCGCTTCGGCGAGCGCGCCCGCGACGTCGCCGGCCTGGGCGCGCCAGAACGCGATGTTGTGCCTGGTGGTCAAGGTTTCGTCGTGGTCGCGACCGAGGACGCGGAGCTGGTCGGTGAGCAGCCGGCCCAGGTCGGCGGCGGCACGGGCCGGATCACCGGCCACGCCGTGGCTGCACGCGATGCCCCGCCTGAGGAGCAGCGTCTGGACGTCGTCGGGACCGACGGCCTCCAGCAGTTCGGCCAGCAGCCGGCGGTAGGCGGTGATCGCCCCGGCCGGGTCGGTCGTCTCGCTCCCGAAGTGGATCAGCAGGCGGCGGATCGTCAGGACGTCGCGGTGGCGCGGGCCCAGGCGTTCGACGGCGGTCGGCAGGAGGCCTTCCAGCGATTCCACGGCCTCCGCGAGCAGACCGACGTCGACCAGGCTTTCCAGCCGGCGGAACAGCACCGGGGGGCAGGCGCCGTCCCACAGGGCCTCACCACCCGACGCGAGGAGGGCTTCCGCGTTGGCGCGCAGGGTTCGCCCCTGCTCGGTGCCGCGCTCGGTCCTCGGCCACGCCTGCGCCAGCCCGTCGGCCGCGACGCGCACGACGGCGCCCAGGTCGGCCGCGTCCCTGGTGGCGCGCTGCACCAGCGCGTGCACCCGCACCGATCCGGCCTCGGCGTCGAAGGTGACCAGGCTGAGCCGGTGCAGGCAGCTCAGCCCGTCCCGCGCGTCGGAGGGGGCCACGCCGAGGAACCCCAGCACCGCCGGTGAGGTGAACACCTCCAGCGGGATGCCGTTGGCGTCCAGCACACTCGCGATGGCGAGCAGCGGGCGTGCCGCGCCCCGCGGTTGCAGCGAGTCGGCTCGTTCCACGGACAACGACCAGGTCGCCGCGACCGTCGCCCGGTGCTCGTCGGGCAGGTCGTCCGGTGCCACGGCGGCAAGGCGCCGCTCCGCCAGACGAGTCCGGTACTGCGTGCACGAGAGCTGGCGGTCGAGGACGTACGCGGCCGCCTGGGCCAGTGCCAGCGGCAGGTGCCCGAGATCCTCGGCCAGCTCGGCGGCCCCGTCGGCGCCACCGGCCGCGGAAGTCAGGTACGCCACCGATTCCCGGGCGCTGAAGACGTCCACGTCGACGACCTGCCGGTCGCCGCGCAGCGACGCGTCCCGACGCCTGGTCGTCACGACGATGCGCCCCGACGCCGGTGGCCACAGGCCGTGCAGGTCCGCGGGCGCCTGCACGTCGTCGAGCACGACCAGCCAGGGTTCCGTGGTCTCGGCGAGCCACTCCAGGAACGTCCGCGCGCTCCCAGCCCGCCCGGTGATCTTCGCGGCCGCGTCGGCGTAGCTGGAGACGATCGCGTCGCGGGAGGCCGCGGTGACCCACACCAGCACCCGGACCTCGCCCGCGTGCCACAGCCGTTCGGCGTGGTCGGCGGCGAGCTGGGTCTTGCCGACGCCGCCCATCCCGGTCAGGACGGCGCGGTCCGGGACGTCCACACCGCGGTGCTGGAACGACCCGGCGCGCTGCGGCACCAGGCCCACCCGCAGCGGCAGCGCGGCCGGCCGGGAGGCACCGCCGACGTGCACGTCACCGTGGACGACACCGAACTGGTTGACCTGCCCGGACGTGCCCTCCGCGTTGTTGGACACGTCCGGTAACGGCAGATCATCAGACATGCACGACAGTATGGACCTAAACGGCGGGAATGATCGCCGATCCGTAGGCGTCGCGCGTTTTGTCCTTCTCGTCGTGCATCAGGTACAGCGCGAAGTTGTCCACGCCGACCTCCTTCAGCTCCTGTAACCGCTCGACGTGCGCCGACTCCGGTCCCACGAGGCAGAAGCGGTCCACGATCGCGTCCGGCACGAAGTCGGTGGACCGGTTGCCCGCCTTGCCGTGGTGGGAGTAGTCGTAGCCCTCGCGGTCCTTGATGTAGTCGGTCAGGGCCTTGGGGACGACACCCGAGTCGCCGTAGCGGGCGACGAGGTCCGCGACGTGGTTGCCGACCATGCCGCCGAACCACCGCAGCTGGTCGCGCTGGTGCGGGACGTCCGTGCCGACGTAGGCGGGCGCCGCCACGCACATCGTGATCGCCGACGGGTCCCGCCCGGCGGCCCGTGCGGCCTCCCGGACGGAGCCGATCGTCCACCGGGCGATGTCCGGGTCGGCGGTCTGCAGGATGAAGCCGTCGGCCTGCTCGCCGACCATCTTGAGCGCCTTGGGACCGTACGCGGCCATCCACATCTCGAGCTTCCCGTTGCGCACCCACGGGATCCGCACCGCGGTGCCGTGGTGCTCGACCTCGCGTCCCTCGGCGAGCTCCTTGATCACGCGCATCGCGTCGCCCAGCGTCGCCAGGGAGGCGGGCTTCTGGCCGATCACGCGGCGGGCCGAGTCGCCCCGGCCGATGCCGCAGACCGTGCGGTTGCCGAACATGTCGTTCAGCGTCGCGAACAACGACGCCGTCACCGACCAGTCGCGGGTGGACGGGTTGGTGACCATCGGGCCGATGACGATGTCCTTGGTGGCGCCGAGCACCTGCGAGTAGATGACGAACGGCTCCTGCCACAGCACGCAGGAGTCGAACGTCCAGCCGTAGCGGAAGCCGCAGTCCTCGGCCGCGCGGAGGCCTTCCACGACGTCCCGCGCCGGCGGGTCGGTCTGCAGCACGATGCCGAAGTCCACGGCGGTTCCGCCTTTCTCTACACGAGGTACTGGTTGAGGTCGCGGGACACGAACCGGCCGTGGCCCGTCGCACCGTGGTAGGCGCCGTCGGCGATCACCTTGCGGCCGCGCGAGAACACGGTGTCGACCTTGCCGGTGATCTCGAAGCCCTCGTAGGCCGAGTAGTCCACGGCCATGTGGTGGGTCTCGGCGGAGATCGTCTGCGTGGCCGCCGGGTCGTAGACCACGACGTCGGCGTCGGCACCCGGTGCGATCACGCCCTTGCGCGGGTACATGCCGAACATGCGCGCGGGCGTGGTCGACACGATCTCGACCCAGCGTTCGCGGGTGATCTCGCCCTTCACGACGCCCTGGTGCAGCAGGTCGACGCGGTGCTCGACGCCGGGCATGCCGTTGGGGATCTTGGAGAAGTCGCCGAGCCCCAGCTGCTTCTGGTCCTTGAAGCAGAACGGGCAGTGGTCGGTGCTCACGACGGACAGGTCGTTGGTGCGCAGCCCGCGCCACAGCGACGACTGGTGCTCCTTGGGGCGCAACGGGGGCGACGCCACGTACTTGGCGCCCTCGAAGCCCGGCTTGGCCAGGTCCTCCAGCGACAGGTACAGGTACTGCGGGCACGTCTCGGCGAACACGTTCTGGCCCGTGTCCCGTGCGGCCGTGACGGCGTCGAGCGCCTGTGCCGCCGACAGGTGCACGATGTAGAGCGGGGAACCGGTCACCTTCGCGAGCTGGATCGCCCGCGAGGTGGCCTCGCCCTCGAGCTCCGGCGGCCGGGTCAGCCCGTGCTGCACCGGGTCGCCCAGGCCGTTCGCGAGCGCCTGCGCGACGAGCTGGTCGATCGCGATGCCGTTCTCCGCGTGCATCATGATCGTGGCGCCCGTCTCGCGCGCCTTCTGCATGGCGCGCAGGATCTCGCCGTCGGTGGCGTAGAAGACGCCGGGGTAGGCCATGAACATCTTGAAGCTGTTCACGCCTGCCGCGATGCACGACTCCATCTCCTTGAGCGACTCGTCGGTCACGTCGGAGATGATCATGTGGAAGCCGTAGTCGACCGCGCAGTTGCCGTCGGCCTTGGCGTGCCACCTGTCCAGGGTGGACAGCAGGCTGCTGCCCTTGGGCTGCACGGCGAAGTCGACGATCGTGGTGGTGCCGCCCCACGCCGCCGCCGTCGTGCCCGTCTCGAAGGTGTCCGCGGACTGGGTGCCGCCGAACGGCATCTCCATGTGCGTGTGGGCGTCGATGCCGCCGGGGATGACGTACTTCCCGGCGGCGTCGAGCACCTCGTCGGCCTGGACGGCGAAGCCGGGCGTCACGAGCGCCGCGATGTGCTCGCCGTCGATGAGCACGTCGGCGGCGTGCGAGCCGGTCGCGTTGATCACCAGGCCGTTCTTGACGAGTGTGCTCACGGCGTCACCAGGCCCTCGTAGGTGTCGGGGCGGCGGTCGCGGTAGAACGCCCACGTGTCGCGGACCTCGGTCAGCAGGTCGAGGTCCAGGTCGCGCACCACGAGCTCTTCCTCGGTGTCGGACGCTGCTTCGCCCACGAGCTGGCCGCGCGGCGACACGAAGTACGTCTGGCCGTAGAACTCGTTGTCCCCCAACGGCTCCACGCCCACCCGGTTGATCGCGCCGACGAAGTACTCGTTCGCCACGGCCGCGGCGGGCTGCTCCAGCCTCCACAGGTACTCCGACAGCGACCGGGACGTCGCCGACGGGTTGAACACGACCTTCGCGCCCGCGAGGCCCAGCGCCCGCCAGCCCTCGGGGAAGTGGCGCTCGTAGCAGATGTAGACGCCGATGCGGCCGACCGCGGTGTCGAACACCGGGTACCCGAGGTTGCCGGGCTTGAAGTAGAACTTCTCCCAGAACCCCTTCACCTGGGGGATGTGGTTCTTGCGGTACTTGCCGAGGTACGTGCCGTCGGCGTCGATCACCGCCGCGGTGTTGTAGTAGACGCCCGGCTGCTCCACCTCGTACATCGGCACGATCAGCACGATGTTGTTCTGCGCGGCGACCTCCTTCATCAGCTCCGTGGTGGGGCCGTCGGGGATCGATTCGGTGTAGGAGTAGAAGTCCGCGTCCTGCACCTGGCAGAAGTAGGGGCCGTAGAAGAGCTCCTGCAGGCACAGCACCTGCGCGCCCTGGGACGCGGCGTTGCGGATGTGCTCGACCGCGTTCGCGATCATCGACTCCTTGTCGCCCGTCCACTTCTGCTGGACGAGCGCCGCCCGGATGATGTTGCTCACCTGGTCGTCTCCTTTGCCGTGTTGTCCTTCAGGGCCAGGAACACCAGGAAGCCGGCCGCGAAGCCGACCACCCAGTTGTAGTCGTAGAGCGGCTTGAGGAACGGGATCAGGCCGCCCTCCGGGAACGGACCTCCGTGGGCGCCGCCGACCGCGAGCACGGAGCCCACGAGGGTCGCCACGACGGCACGCCAGTTCCAGCCGCCGTTGAACCAGTACGCGCCCCGCCCGTCCAGGTAGAGGTCGGTGAGGTGCAGCTCGGTCTTCTTGATCACCCAGTACCCGGCGACGAAGACGCCGGCCACGCTCGCGAGGAGCCCGCCGTAGAACCCGAGCCACGCGAAGATGTAGATGCTGGGGTCGGAGATCAGCCGCCACGGCTGGATCACGATGCCGATGACGCCGGTGATCAGGCCGCCGACGGCGAACGTGATGCGGCGCGGGAAGGCGTTGGAGAAGTCGTAGGACGGGCTCACGACGTTCGCCGCGAGGTTCGCCGAGATCGTGGCCAGCACCAGCGACACCAGCGCGACCAGCACCAGGGCGGTGCTGTCGAAGCGGGACGCGAGGTCCGCCGGGTCCCAGATCGCCTCGCCGTACAACGCCTGCGCGCCGGACGTCGTGAGGATCGCGACGATGGCGATGAACGACATGGTCGTCGGCAGGCCGAGGATCTGACCGGTGACCTGCTTGCGCTGGCTGCCGCCGAACCGGGTGAAGTCCGGCATGTTCAGGCTGAGCGTCGACCAGAACGCGATCATGCCCATCAGCGAGGGGAAGAAGACCTTCCAGAAGTCGGGGCCCCAGCCGAGCTTGCTGCCGGTCTGCAGGATCGGTCCGAAGCCGCCCGCCTTCACCAGCACGTAGCCGAGCAGGATCAGGAACCCGACGCTGACGAGCGGCGCCGTCCAGTTCTCGAACCGCCGGATCGCCTCCATGCCGCGCCAGATGACGAGCATCTGCACGACCCAGAAACCGAAGAAGCACAACCACAACGTCCACGGCTGCCCGACGACGACCGACGCGTTCGCCCAGCTCTCGCCGGCCAGCCGCCCGATGATGACGTGCAGCGCCTTGCCGCCCACCCACGTCTGGATGCCGAACCAGGCGCAGGCGATGAACGCCCTGAGCAACGCGACGAGGTTCGCGCCGCGGATGCCGTAAAACGCGCGGGCGAACACGGGGAACGGGATGCCGTACTTCGTGCCCGCGTGGCTGTTGAGCAGCATGGGGACCAGCACGATCAGGTTGCCCAGGGTGATCGTGAGGAACGCCTGCACCCAGTCCATGCCGATCGCGATCAGGCTCGCCGCGAGCGTGTAACTGGGGATGTTGTGCGCCATGCCCATCCACAGCGCGAAGAAGTTGTAGGTCGTCCACGTCCGCTGCCGCACGGGAACGGGGGCGAGTTCGGGGTTGAAGAACCTGCTGTCCGTGATGGGACCCACGTCGCTCAGTTCGACGCGGCCGTCAGGTGTGACCTGGGGCGGTGAGGACTCGACTGCCATCGTTCAACCCCCTGTTACGCTGCTGAAACAACGCCAACCCGGTCTGATTCCACCCCGGAATCCTGGGTCCGCCGCCGCAGGTGTGGCAGTGTCAGAGTGTCCACGCTTGTCATGATCGGCGCACATTGTGTTCCGCTGTCGGGCATGGTGCTGCCCCGGCGTGCCTGCTGCTCGATGGCCCGGGCCTGGTCGCGGCGGGTGCGACGGGCGCCGCGCCGAGCCCGCGCGGCCGCCGCCTGCTCGGCTGGACCGGGCCCGACGGCGTGGTGCCCTCCGCCGGACCCGCACCCGTTCAGCCGATGCCGTGGGGCGCGTGGACGGGGCTGTCCGGTCCGGTGGTGCTCGTGCTGCCGCGGTTCCTCAACGGGTGCGGGTTCCGTTCGAAGCCGCCCTGGGCGCACCGGTAGACGTGTGGTGCGGGCAGGAGGATCCTTCTCCGGTCCCGTTCAGGAGTTCGCAGCGACTTTGAGCCGCACCACGGCCGTGCCCGCCTTCCGGTCGTGCCACGTCCGCGTCCCGCGCAGGTCCAGCGCCTCCACGGCGGACAGCACGAGCAACGCGAACCCTCCGGCCAGCAGCAACGACGCGACCCAGCCGGTCGGCCCCACGGTGACGTGCTCGCCGATGACGACCCACGGCTGCTGCCAGCCGACGCCCGCCATCAGCGCCGGCTCCCGCCAACCCAGACCGACCAGCACGAGCACCGCGCCCGCACCCGGCAGAGCGGTGGTGACGAGCGTGCGGGTCAGCGCCCGCCGCAGGCTCAGGCCGGACGCGGAACCCACGACCCGCAACCCCGTCAGCGCCTTGCCGAAGGTGTTCAGGCGGAGCAGCACGACGTCGTAGACCACCGCGCAAGCCACCACCAGCACGGGCTCGTGGACCAACGGCCACGCCACGACCAGCACCAGGAGCCAGTCGAGCAGACGGGCGATCAGCCGACGAACGAGCATGATTCACGCTAAGCGGCGGAAGTCGCCCATGAATTGTCAGTTCATGGCCACTTGCCGAACGAACTCGGCCACCCACCGGCCGTTGTCCCTGACGACCGACCGTTCGGTGAGCCCGTCCGCCGCGAAGGCCCCGACCTCGGCCCGCGTGAGCGGCCACGGCGGCCCGTCCGGCTCGGGCCCCTCGTCCCGCGCCACGGCCAGCACCAGCAACGTCCCGCCGGTCAGGCCCGCGACCCTCCCGGCGGCCTCGGCGTGCAGCGCCGGTGGCAGCGCCTGCACGGTCATGTTCTCCACGACCAGGTCGAACGCGCGGTGCCACCCGGCGGGCGGGTTCAGCAGGTCCGCCACCACGTAGGACACCGCGGACCCGGGGTGGCGCGCCCGGACGGCGGCGATGGCGGTGGGGGAGACGTCGAAGGCGGTCACGTCGAACCCGAGCGAGGCGAGGAACTCGGAGTCGCGGCCGAAGCCGCACCCCACGACCAGCGCGCTCCTGCCGGTGCCGTCGAGGCCGTTCGCCCACTCGGCGAGGTGCGCCTGCGGGTGGGGGACGTCCCACGGGACGGCGGCGGTGCCGGCGTCGGCGGCCGCGTAGAGGTCTTCGAACCAGCCGGTCGGGTTGGCCGCCTGGAGGCGGCGGGCGTCGTCGTCTGCGGACATGAGGCCACTTCTACCGGGTTCGCCGCCGTCACGTGATCAACCGGCGCAGTGCGCCGTGCGGACCAGGGAGCCGAACGAGAACAGTTGCACGTCAAGTGCGCGGGTCACACGGCGCAACGTGAACACCTCCGCGCTTCCGAAGTGGACGGAAAGATCCCGGTGCGCCCGCGGCGGTCAGTCCGAACGGGACGGTGCCGGTCGGGCCTCCTCCGGGTACAGCCCGACCCGGCGCACCAATCTCACCCGATAGGGACGGTCTACGCCGTCCGGTGTGTACCGACGGTGATCGAAGGCCGTGTGTCCCGACGTGACGACAAGACATTTTTTGTTGTGGTGGTGGAGCGTGCGGATGGGTGGCCCGCTCACTTTCGGCAGGTCACCGATGCTTCACGAGGTCGCACGAAGACCGCGGCGACTCCCGTGGCACGGGGTTCAAGCCCTGAACACCCGATCGAGCGGGTTAATCCGCGAACTGAACGCGCCGATGAAATCGAAGATCGGTCCCCAAAACCAGATTGAGGAAAACTGTGTCTCGTTCCGGACTGTTCCGCGCCGCCGCTCTGCTCGCCGCCAGCGCCGCCCCGCTCCTCGCGGGTTCGGCCAGCGCCGCCGAAGCCCCGCAGCTGGGGACCGGCCTTCCCGAGGTGGGCGCGGACAAGCTGATCACCGACGCCACGCAGGACGCGACCCCGCTCCAGTCGGGTGCCGCCGTCCAGCTGCCGCGCGTGGGCCTGCCCGTCGTGGGCGACCTGCCGGCTCTCCCCGGCCTTCCGGCCGCGGCGCAGGAGCGCTCCGTCGGCTTCCCGATCGCGGCCCAGATCGGCGAGATCGCCGGCCTGCCCGACCCGCGCGACCTGCCGGGCACCGCGAGCGTCGGCAACCTGCCGTCGCCGTCGCTGTCCGCGCTGCCGGTCAACGGCGCCGTGCAGAACCCGACCGTTCTCTCGGGCATGCTCCCGACCATCAACGGCTGAGTTCGCACGTCGAAAATGGGCCCGTGCGCGCTCACGGGCCCATTTCGTGCACCAGCAGCGCGACGTACAGCGACAGCACGGACTCCGGGTCCTCCAGCGAGACGCCGAGGACCTGTTCGATCCGCCCGAGCTGCTGGTAGTAGGCGGTGCGCGAGAGGTGGGCCGCCGCGGCGGCCGCCGACTTGTTGCCGCCGTTCTCGCACAGGCACCGCAGCAGTTCCACGAGCCGTGAGCCCTGCGCCGTGTCGCGCGCCAGCAACGGCCCGAGCTCGCGGTCCGCGAAGGCCCGCACGCGTTCGTCGTCGCGCAGCAGGTGCAGCAGGCCGCGCAGCCGCACGTCGTCGAGCCGGTGGTAGAGCTGCGATCCCGGCGCCCGCAACGCCGCTCCGGCCACGTGGGCGGCCTCGCCGAGCGACCGGCGCACGTCCGCGGTCGACGTGACGGTGGTGCCGACGGCGATCACGACCTCCGAAGCCGCCGTGCGGTGGATCTCGCGCGCGACCTTGCGCAGAACCCCCTCCACGCCCACGGTCGACGGCACCGACAGCAGTGCCCGCACCGACGTGTCGTCCACGACGCCGACGAGCGCCGCCACCGTCACGCGCCGCCCGGCCAGCGCGGTCGCCTCGGCGAGGTCGCGCAGGACCTCCTGTGTGGCAAGCGTTTGCCCCTGCAGCACCGAGACCGGCCGCACCGCCACGCCGATCAGCTGCCGCCGTTCCAGCGGAACGCCCAGCGCCGCCGCCCGCGCGCCCAGGTCCGGCGACTGCGGCGACTGGCCGAGCAGCTGGGCCAGCAGCGTCCGGTGCGTCTGCCGTTCCAGCGACTCGCGGTCCCGCGCCACGAGCCGGTGCACGGCCAGCGCGGACGCGGCGCGTTCGGCGACGACGACGTGCCGGTGCGGGGGCGGCTCCGGCGACACCACCACGAGCCGGCCCCAGTCGGCTCCGCGCGCCCCGACGATCGTGATCAGCCAGCCGGACGCGGTGTCGTAGGCGGTCCGTTCGGACACCGTGACGGCTCGCGAGCGCGCTGCCCAGTCGTCGAGCAGCAGGACGGGGTCGTGCCCGGCGGCGTCGTAGGCGAGCACGTCGTGCCCGAGCGTCTCCAGCACGACGGGCAGCCCGGACGTGCGGGCGACCTCGCGCAGCACCTCGGAGGGTTCCGCGCCGGCGACCGTCAGCGCCGTGAACGTCTCGTGCACCTGTTCCGCGGCCCGCAGCTCGGCGAGCTGGGCGTCCACGATCAACGCCACTACCGCCTCGGTCACGGCCACGTACTTGGTCTCCTCCGACAGCGTGAGCAGCGGCAACCCGTGGTGCTCCGCCGCCGTCACGAGCGCGGCCGGCACGTCGTCGCGCCACCGCCTGCCCAGCTCGACCACGAGCCCGGCGCACCCGACGGCGGCCAGCTCCTCGACGTAGCGGGCGAGACCGGACTCGGGCAGCATCACGCCGGTCGTCAGCACGAGCTCACCGCCGCGCAGCAGGGGTGCGATGTCCGCGATCTCCGCCACGTGCACCCAGCGGACCCGGCGGCCGAGCCCGGCCGACCCCGCGACCAGACGGGGCCTTCCCTGCCGGATCACCGGCAGGGCGACGACTTCGGCGACCGTCGGGTACATGGACACAACGTAATGCCAACCAGCCGATCCGGGTACAGGTTGTGCATGGCGGCGAACCCTGCGCGCCAGCAGACTCCGAGGTCAGGAGTAGACCCCTGGAGGACGTGATGGCCCACAAGGAGCTGCTGGCACGACACCGCGCGGTGATGCCGGAGTGGCTGGCCCTCTACTACGACGAGCCCATCGAGATCGCGAGCGCCCGCGGGCGCCGCGTGACCGACCGCGAGGGCACGACCTACCTCGACTTCTTCGCGGGCATCCTGACCAACGCCATCGGCTACGACGTCGCGGAGATCAGCGACGCGATCCGCTCGCAGCTCGACACGGGCGTGCTGCACAGCTCCACGCTGTACCTGATCCGCTCCCAGGTCGAGCTGGCCGAGAAGATCGCGGAGCTCTCCGGCATCCCGGACGCCAAGGTGTTCTTCACCAACTCCGGCACCGAGGCCAACGAGACCGCGCTCATGCTCGCCACCCAGGCCCGCCGCAGCGAGCAGGTCCTGGCGCTGCGCAACAGCTACCACGGCCGTGCGTTCGCCACGGTCGCCATCACGGGCAACCGGGGCTGGTCCGCGTCCGCGCTGTCGCCGATCAAGGTCAGCTGGGTGCACGGTGGCTACCGCTACCGCTCGCCGTTCAGGTCGCTGTGCGACGCCGACTACGTCAAGGCCTGCGTCGACGACCTGCGCGAGGTCATCGAGACCACGACCTCCGGCGACGTCGCCTGCATGATCGCCGAGCCGATCCAGGGCGTCGGCGGCTTCACGTCCCCGCCCGACGGCCTGTTCCGCGCGTTCAAGGACGTGCTCGACGAGTACGGGATCCTCTTCGTCTCCGACGAGGTGCAGACCGGCTGGGGCCGCACCGGCGAGCACTTCTGGGGCATCCAGGCGCACGACGTGGTGCCGGACGCGATGACGTTCGCCAAGGGCCTCGGCAACGGGCTCGCGATCGGCGGCGTCGTCGCCCGCGGCGACCTGATGGACTCCATCACCGCCAACTCGATCTCCACCTTCGGCGGCAACCCGATCTCCACGGCAGGCGCGCTCGCCACCGTGGACTACCTGCTCGAGCACGACCTGCAGGCCAACGCCGCCAAGCTCGGCTCACGCCTGATCAGCGGCCTGCGCTCGCTCGCCGACAAGCACCCGGTGATCGGCGACGTGCGCGGCAAGGGCCTGATGGTCGGCGTCGAGTTCGTCGGCCCGGAGGGCGAACCGAACGCCGCCGCGGCCGCCACCGTGCTCAGCGAGGCGAAGGCGCTCGGCCTCCTCGTCGGCAAGGGCGGCCTCTACGGCAACGTGATCCGGCTGGCCCCGCCGATGACCCTGACCGAGGACGAGCTCGAAGAGGCTCTGGCGATCCTGGCGCAGGCGGTGGAGCGCGCATGATCAGGCACTGGATCGGCGGCAAGCCCTGGGACGGCACCCCCGAGCGGCAGGGCGACGTCTACGACCCGACGTCCGGCGAGATCGCCTCGCAGGTGGCCTTCGCGTCCGTGTCCGAAGTGGACGCCGCGGTGGCCGTGGCCGCGGAAGCGTTTGCGTCCTGGCGCGCCGCGTCCCTGGCGCAGCGCTCGACCGTCATGTTCAAGTTCCGCCAGCTCCTCGACGACCGCAAGGGCGAGCTGGCCGAGATCGTCTCGGCCGAGCACGGCAAGGTCGTGTCCGACGCGGCGGGCGAGGTCCAGCGCGCACTCGAGTCCGTCGAGTACGCGTGCGGCATCCCGCAGCTGCTCAAGGGCGGCTTCTCCGAGAACGCGTCGACCCGCGTCGACGTCTACTCGATCCAGCAGCCCGTCGGGGTCGTCGGCGTGATCTCGCCGTTCAACTTCCCGGCGATGGTGCCGCTGTGGTTCGTGCCCACCGCAATCGCTTGCGGCAACACGGTGGTGCTCAAACCGTCCGAAAAGGACCCGTCGGCGGCCTGCTTCATCGCCGAGCTGTTCGCGGAGGCCGGGCTGCCCGACGGCGTGCTCAACGTCGTGCACGGCGACAAGGTGGCGGTGGACCGGCTGCTGGCACACCCCGTGGTGAAGGCGATCTCGTTCGTCGGCTCCACCCCGATCGCCCGGTACGTCTACGAGACCGGCACCGCGCACGGCAAGCGGGTGCAGGCGCTCGGCGGCGCCAAGAACCACATGGTCGTCCTGCCCGACGCCGACCTCGACCTGGCCGCGGACGCCGCGGTGTCCGCCGGCTTCGGCTCGGCGGGTGAGCGCTGCATGGCGATCTCGGTCGTCGTGGCCGTCGGCGACGTCGGCGACGCGCTGGTCGACCGGATCAGGTCGCGGATCGCCGGCGTGAAGGTCGGCTCCGGCTCGGCGTGCGAGATGGGACCGCTGGTCACCGGCGCCCACCGCGACAAGGTGGCGTCCTACCTGGACGCCGGCGTCGTCGAGGGCGCCGTGCTCGCCGTCGACGGCCGCGACCACCCGATCGACGGCGACGCGGGCGGCTTCTGGCTCGGCCCGACCCTCTTCGACCACGTCGGCACCGACATGACGATCTACACCGACGAGATCTTCGGACCGGTCCTGTCGGTCGTCCGCCGGGACACCTACGAGGAGGCCGTCGAGCTGGTGAACGCGAACCGGTACGGCAACGGCACCGCGATCTTCACCAACGACGGCGGCGCGGCCCGCCGGTTCCAGAACGAGGTCGAGGTGGGCATGGTCGGCGTGAACGTGCCGATCCCCGTGCCCGTCGCCTACTACTCGTTCGGCGGGTGGAAGGAATCGCTTTTCGGTGACTCACACGCGTATGGGCCGCACGGCGTGCACTTCTTCACGCGCTCCAAAGTGGTCACGTCGCGGTGGCTCGATCCTTCGCACGGCGGCGTGAACCTGGGGTTCCCCCAGAACACCTAGAGCGGACCGGTGAGCACTCGCCGCTCGTACGACCGCGTGGCCGCGCGCTACGCGTCCGAGCTGAGCGGCGAGCTCGCCGGCAAACCGCTGGACCGCGCGCTGCTCGGCGTGGTGGCGGGCGGTCTGTGCTCGACGTCGACTGCGGGCCCGGGCACGTCGCCGCCTACCTGGCCGATCGGGTGGCTGTGGTCGGCGTTGACCTGTCACCGGAGATGTGCGCGCACGCCGCTGTTCCGGCTTGTGCCGGTGACATGACCGCGCTGCCCGTGCGGTCGCAGTCGGTATCCGCGCTCGTCTGCCTGTACGCGGTCATCCACCTCGATGCCGCTGCACGTGCTGCGGCTTACGCGGAGTTCGCGCGGGTGTTGAAGCCTGGCGGGCAGGCGTTGGTGGCGTTCCACGTGCGGGACGCGCAGACCGCGGCGGGCCAGGCGCGGACGCTGACCGCGTGGTGGGGTGACGAGGTCGACCTGACGTTCCGGTTCCTCGACCCGGACGGGGAGGTGCGGGCGTTGGCGGAGGCGGGTCTCGTGGTGACGGCCCGCCTCGACCGCGCGCCGGACTCGCGGGGGAGCACGCGAGCGAGCGGTGCTACCTGCCGGCGCGTGCCGCCAGCGACTCCGGCACCGGGTCGTAACGCGAGAACCGGCGCGTGAAGGTCCCGGTCCCCGAAGTCAGCGACCGCAGCTCGATCGCGTACCGCAGCAGCTCCGAAGAAGGCACCTCGGCGCGGATCACCGTCCGCCCACCCTCGTCCGCCTCGGTCCCGAGCACCCGCCCGCGCCGCCCGGACAGGTCCCCGAGCACGGTGCCCAGGTGTTCGTCGGGCAACCGGATCGCGATCTCGTCCACGGGCTCCAGCAACTGGGTCCGCCCGGCCGCGGCGGCCTCCTTCAACGCCAGCGCCCCCGCGGTCTGGAAGGCGGCGTCGGACGAGTCGACGGAGTGCGCCTTGCCGTCGACGAGCGTCACGCGGACGTCGACCACCGGGGTGCCGTCGTGGAGACCCCGCTCCAACTGGGCGCGGACGCCCTTCTCGACGGACGGGATGAACTGGTTCGGCACCGAGCCGCCGACGATCTTGTCGACGAACTCGACGCCGGAGCCCCGGGGGAGGGGTTCGACGACGATGTCGCAGACGGCGTACTGGCCGTGGCCGCCGGACTGCTTCACGTGGCGGCCGTGGCCCTTGGCGGAGCCCGCGAAGGTCTCGCGGAACGGGACGCGGACCGGTTCGGTGTCGATCTCGGCTCCGCCCGCGCGCAGGCGCGCCAGGACGACGTCGGCGTGGGCCTCGCCCATGCACCACAACACCATCTGGTGCGTTTCGGCGTTGCGGTCCAGGCGCAGGGTGGGATCGCTCGCGACCAGGCGGTTGAGGTTGCGGGCCAGGTTGTCCTCGTCGCTGCGGGTGCGCGGGACGACGGCGATGGGCAGCAACGGTTCCGGCATGTCCCACGGCGCCATGAGCAGCGGCTGCTCGGGGGCGGAGACGGTGTCGCCGGTTTCGGCGGTGGTCAGCTTCGTCAGCGCGCACAGGTCGCCGGCGACGCAGTACGGGACTTCTCGCAGCGTGGAGCCCAACGGCGAGTAGATGTGGGCCACGCGTTCGTCGGCGTCGTGGTCCTCGTGGCCGCGGTCGGCCATGCCGTGCCCGGAGACGTGCACGGGGCGTTCGGGGCGCAGGGTGCCCGAGAAGACGCGGACCAGCGACACGCGGCCGACGTAGGAGTCCACGGCGGTGCGGACCACCTCGGCGACGAGCGGCCCGTCCGGGTCAGGGGCCATGCGGGGCTGGGGGATGCCGTCGACTGACGTCACGGACGGAAGCTCGTGCTCCAGCGGTGAGGGGAACGCGCGCGCGATGCCGTCCAACAGCTCGGTGAGACCCATGCCGGTTGCGGCGCACACGGGCATCACGGGGTGGAACGAGCCTCGTGCGACGGCGGTTTCCAGGTCGGCGATCAGCGTGTCCTGGTCGATGTCCTCGCCCGCGAGGTAGCGGTCCATGAGGGTCTCGTCCTCGCTCTCGGCGATGATGCCCTCGATCAACGCCGCGCGTTCGTCCGGGTGGTTCTCACCGGAGGTCAGCAGGCCGACGAGCGAGTCGCCCTCCTGCACGTAGAGCGGCACGACGCCGGCACCGAACGCGGCCTGGCACTCGATCACCGCGTTGGCGAAGTTCGCACGGTGGTGGTCCGTGCGCGTGATCACGACGGCGCGAGGCATGCCCACGAGAGAGCACTCCTCCCACAACGCGATGGTGGCCGCGTCGACGCCCTCGAAGGCGTTCACAACAAAAAGGGCCGCGTCCGCGGCCCGCAGTCCTGCCCTGAGCTCACCCACGAAGTCGACGTAGCCGGGGGTGTCGATCAGGTTGATCTTGACGTCCCCGTGCTGGACGGGGGCGACGGCCAGGCCTACCGACCGTTGTTGTCGCACCGCCGCCGGATCGTGGTCGCAAACCGTGGTGCCCTCGGTGACCGATCCCGCGCGGGTCAGCACGCCGGTGGTGGCGAGCAGGGCCTCGGTGAGCGTCGTCTTGCCCGCGCCGGACGGTCCCACGAGCACGACGTTGCGGACCTTGGCCGGGTCGTCCACAGCGACCGCGCCTGCCGATGAGCCGTTGTCGGAGTGCTTGCTTCCCATGGCGACCTCCGTCAAGTCGTAGTGTCCGATCTCACACCTGTTGACGGCGCAGGACAAGCCCGGAGACCCATCCGGTCGCCGACCGGCGTTCACGCCACTTCTGGGTGACCGGCGTCACGACCTGCGTTGATCGTGAAGTGGCATTCCGAAATGTGGCCCCAGTGGCTTGGGAGAGGGGGCCACAACGGTCGTACCGTGAGTTCACCAGAACTTCCCCTCGCGAAAGGTTGCCCCGGTGAGCACTGATCAGGTCACGGGCACTGCCCGCGTCAAGCGCGGCATGGCCGAGATGCTCAAGGGCGGCGTGATCATGGACGTGGTCGACGCCACCCAGGCGAAGATCGCGGAGGACGCGGGCGCCGTCGCCGTCATGGCTCTCGAGCGCGTGCCCGCCGACATCCGCGCCCAGGGCGGCGTCGCCCGGATGAGCGACCCCGACCTGATCGACGGAATCATCGACGCCGTCTCGATCCCGGTGATGGCCAAGGCCCGCATCGGCCACTTCGTCGAGGCCCAGGTCCTCGCGTCGCTCGGCGTCGACTACATCGACGAGTCCGAGGTGCTCACCCCGGCCGACTACGCGAACCACATCGACAAGTGGGCCTTCACGGTCCCCTTCGTCTGCGGTGCGACGAACCTCGGCGAGGCCCTGCGCCGCATCACCGAGGGCGCGGCCATGATCCGCTCCAAGGGTGAGGCCGGCACCGGTGACGTCTCCAACGCCACCACGCACATGCGCAAGATCCGCCAGGAGATCCGCCGCCTGCAGAACCTCCCCGAGGACGAGCTCTACGTGGCCGCCAAGGAGCTCCAGGCGCCGTACGAGCTCGTCAAGGAGGTCGCGCAGAACGGCAAGCTCCCCGTGGTGCTGTTCACCGCGGGCGGCATCGCGACCCCGGCCGACGCCGCGATGATGATGCAGCTCGGCGCCGAGGGCGTGTTCGTCGGTTCCGGCATCTTCAAGTCCGGCAACCCGGCCCAGCGCGCCGAGGCCATCGTGAAGGCCACCACCTTCCACGACGACCCCGACGTCATCGCCAAGGTCTCGCGCGGCCTGGGTGAGGCCATGGTCGGCATCAACGTCGAGGACGTGCCGGAGCCGCACCGCCTGGCCGAGCGCGGCTGGTAGGTCAGCTCCCGCCTGAGGGCGCACCGCTTCCGGCGGTGCGCCCTCAGGCGTTCTCAGCCCGTCCGGGAGAAGCAGTACGTCGTCTTGATGTCCGGGTACGCGAGCGCGGGGGACGGTCCGCACGCCGTCTTGTCGGCGGTGTTCGTGAGCACCTTCACCCGCACCACCTCGAGCCCGCCGCACGGGGGCGTCTCGAACTCGCCGCTGAGCGAGAACGTCGTGAACCGGTAGCACCGGCCGTCGACGAAGGCCGGGATCAGGCAGATGTTGACGCTCTTGCGGCCCGAGTGACCGTGGTACTTCATGTAGGAGCCGGGGTCTTCGCCGCACTTCTCGCTCTGCGAGCCCAGCACCTTGCTCACGGTGTAGTTGTGGGTTCCCGTGCCGCACGGCACCTGTTCGTACTTCACGTTGAACGACGCGCCCGTGAGCTTCACGCAGTCACCCGCGGTCGCGGACGGCAGGACCGACGTCGAGATCACGGGCGGGCTGGAGTTCACGTTGCTGCCCGAAGCGGAACCGCCGCCGTTCGGGAGCAGGTACACGGCGGTCGACACCGTCGCGATGAGCAGGAAGCCGAGCACGGACGCGATGACCAGGCCGACACGGGACGACTGCTTCGGCGGCGTGCCATGAGGCGGGAGAGCGGCCGCCGGGTAGCTGACGAACGGGGTGGCGCGGTCCGGTGCCGCCCACACGTCCGGGCGCTCCCCGGACTCCTCCGGCGTGGCGGGCGGGATGGGCGGAGTCGTCATGGGAAGCCCCTCGGCGCGACGTGGATGTGATCGTCTGGCCGACGCGAGCAGTCCCACCGGACTTCCGCCCATCCTAGGACCGGGCGCCTCCGCCCGGTCCCGCTCAACGGGTCATGTGCGCACCGTCTCGGCCAGGCCGGACAGAGCCGCCGGCAGCGGCGAGTGGTGCAGCACGCCGAGCCGTTGCGTGGCGCGGGTCAGCGCCACGTACAGCTCCGCCGCGCCACGCGGTCCCTCCGCCAGGATCCGTTCCGGCTCCACGACGAGCACCGAGTCGTACTCGAGGCCCTTGGTCTCCGCCGCGGGAACGGTGCCGGGCACGCCGGGCGGGCCGATCACGACGCTGGTGCCCTCGAGAGCGGCCTCGGCCGCGACGAACTCCGCGATGGCGCCGGGCAGCTCGTCGGCGGTGACCTGGCGCGCCCACGGCTGGATCCCGTTGGCGCGCACCGATTCCGGCGCCTGGACGTCCGGGGCGAACTCGGCCAGCACCCGCGCGGCGACGGCCATGATCTCCGCGGGCGTGCGGTAGTTGACCGTCAGCGAGCGGTACTCCCAGCGGCCCGGCACGTAGGGCTCCAGCATCTCGCCCCACGACGTGGCGCCGGCCGGGGCCCGGCGCTGCGCCAGGTCGCCGACCACCGTGAAGGAACGGCCGGGGCAGCGGCGCATCAGCACTCGCCAGTCCATTTCGGACAGTTCCTGGGCCTCGTCGACCACGACGTGCCGGTAGGTCCAGCTCCGGTCCGCGAGGGCGCGTTCCACCAGCGTGCGCTGGTCGTGCTGCTCGAAGCGCACGGCCAGGTCCTCGGCGTCCAGCATGTCCGAGGCGAAGAGGTGGTCCTCGTCGTCCATGTGGTCGACGCGGTTGACCATGCTCTCCAGCACCTCGGACGCGTACCGGGCCTCGGCCGCGCGTTCGGCCGCCGCGGCCCGGTCGGCTTCCTGCTCGGTGCCGTCCTTGCCCAGCAGGTCGTGCAGCTCGTCGAGCAACGGCACGTCCGAGACCGTCCACGCCTCGCCGTCCACGCGGTGCAGCGACGGGTCGGCGCCCGCCGCCGCGAGCGCCTCCGGCGAGGTGTACAGCGACGAGAGGAGCTCGAACGGCGTCATGATCGGCCACAGCAGGTCCAGCGCCGCGAGGAAGCCGTCGTCGTCGGCGAGGTCCTTGACCAGGCCCGAGCGCATGTCCTCCCAGGCCTCCTTGTCCGAGCGGGACATCCAGTTCTTGCCGATCCGGCCGATCGCGCGCTCGGTGAGGACGTACGTGATGATCTCGCGGAACACCGCGCGGGCCTCGTTGTGCGGCAGGCCGCTGTCGCGCGCCTCCTGCCGCGCCCACTCGGCGACGTCCGGTCCGATGGGGACGACGACGTCCTTCATGCCGATCGGGATCGGCTCCTCCGGGATCCGCTGCCGCGCCGAGACCGCCGCCTTCAGCACGTCGACCATCTTGCGGGAACCCTTGAGCCGCGCCACCTCCGGCGTGTCCTCCGCCGTCGCGAGCAGGCCGGGCAACAGGCTGCCGGCCGTCGAGAAGACCACGTCGGACTCGCCGAGCGACGGCAGCACCCGGCTGATGTGGTTGAGGAACGCCGGGTTCGGGCCCACGACGAGAACGCCGTGCCGTTCCATGCGCTCTCGTTGGGTGTACATCAGATAGGCGACGCGGTGCAGCGCCACGACCGTCTTGCCGGTGCCGGGACCACCTTCGATCACCAGCACGCCGGGGTGGTCGAGCCGGATGATCGCGTCCTGCTCGGCCTGGATCGTCGCGACGATGTCGCGCATGCCCTCGCCGCGCGGCGCGTTCAGCGCCTCCAGCAGGGCGACGTCGTTCTGGTCCTCGCCGAGCCTGCCGAACACCTCGTCGGTGAACGCGGCCACCTCGCGGCGCCGGGTGAGGAACTGGCGGCGCCGGCGCATGCCCTCGGGGTTCGCGCCGGTCGCGGTGTAGAACGGCCGCGCCGCCGGTGCCCGCCAGTCGAGCAGCAACGGCTCGAAGTCGTCGAACTCGTCGAACAGGCCGATCCTGCCGATGTAGGAGACGTCCCCGCCGACGCTGTCGAGCCGGCCGAAGCACAGCCCGTAGTCGGCCACGTTCAGGCGCTTCATCTCGCGGTGCCGGGCACGCACCTCGTTGTCCCGCTCCATCGCGGTCTCGCCGGTGCCACCCAGCGCGGACTGATATGCCGCCTTCACGCGCGCACGCTCGTTGTCCAGCCGTGCGTAGAGCCCGGCCACGTAGTCGCGTTCGGACTGCAGTTCTTCTTCGTACCCCACGTGCTCCCCAGTGCGCCTGTGTTGTGGCATGAGGCGTCGAGTGTGAACGATGAACGGGGCCTTGTGGCAAGGCCCCCCTTCTGCTATACGGTTAAGTGGGAGAAATCGCACCACGGCGTGACGTGCGCGTGCAGGCCCCGCGTAGTCCTTGCCTCCGGATGCCTCACTCTTCGTCATGGCGGGTGATCGCGCCGCTCCGCTCGGCAGCGCGCCGGAAGGCGCGGACCACACCTCGCCCGGCTGCTGCTTCTGGCGTCGCCACAGCAGTGAAAGCCGTTGTATCGACGACACACGATTCGACCGCATCGAGGGTGCAGCCCGCATGCCCACTCGGTCATTTCGCCGGGAAAACGGGCTTCCCTCATTCCCGGTGTTGACAGCTGCTCCGGCGATGGGAGAGGTTCACGGCCGTAACCGACGACCATGCAAGCAAGGGCGGGAATCGATGCCTACCACCGAACGGGCGCTGACCGCCAGCGAGACGGCTTTCATCCTCGCCGGGTTCGGCCCAGTCGTGGTCCGCACGGCCTTCGCCGGAACTTTCGACCCGGTGCTTCTCGAAGACGCGTGGCAGCGGCTCGGTGACGAGTACCCGCTGTTGCGCTGCAGGATCATCGAGGGTCAGGACGGTTTCGGGTTCGCCTTGCAGGACAGCATGTCGAAGGTGACCGCCGGTGCGGACAGCTTCGAGCAAGACATTTCCCGGCGGATCGAAGACGGCATGGTCAGTCAATTGTCGCTACATCAGACGGCTGACACCGCGGCATTGACGCTCTCCGTCGACCACGCCGTTTCGGACGCCAGGCTGGTGCTGGTCCTCTCGCGAGCTCTGCTCCGCATCTACGCCACTCTCCTGCGCGGCGAATTCCCGCCCTCGGCGCCCCGCCCGGTGTTCGAGGCCGGGCTGGAAGAACTCTTCTCCGGAAAATACGCGCCAGGCCGGCCGGAAACGCCCGAAGTGGTGGAAGAGCCCGCGGTCCTGTCAGGGGGCCCCGGCGTGCCGCCGTCCGGCTTCGGCGTGCAGCACCTCGAACTCGACCAGGCGACGACGACCGAGGTCACCGAGTTCGCCCGCGCGAGCCGGATCTCGGTGACGAGCCTGATGTGCGGAGCGGTTTCCGGCGCGGTACGAGCCCGGGCACCCGAAGCCGGCGGCCCGCTCCCGGTCACCTTGTGCATCCCGGTGGACTTTCGTGAACGACTCGCCCCGCCGATCGATCCGGACGCCCAGCTGTGCGGTGCTCTTCCGTGCCTGGTCACCGTCCCGGTCGCTGCCGACGACGAACCGGCCGAGGTCGGTGCGCGCGTCGCCGCAGGTCTGCGTGAGGCTCTGGAGCGGGCCGAACCGCAGCGGACCCTGCTGGCCCAGAGCCTCTCACCGGCGCCCCCGCCGACCATGACGTTCATGGTGTCGAACATCGGTGTCGTGGAGGATCCCGCGCTGCCCGATGTCCCGCGTGTCACCGGTAGCCGCTTCGCCGCGACGTTGCGGGGTCCGGTACCTGCGATGTTCGTGGGGACGGTGGGCGGACGGCTGACCCTCGACGTGGTCTACGACCGCGCGTTCCACAACGACGGGGAGATGGGTGGAGTCATGGCTTCGGTCGAGGCCGCACTGCACATCTAGACCGTGTGCTCCATGACCATCACCGCGGTCGTCCCCGGCTCCAGCGCCTTGCAGATGTGCGGCAGGTCACCGGGGTAGACGATGTAGTCACCGGGCCCGAGCTCGATCGGGTCGTCCGCGAGCCCGGCGAGGCACCGCCCCGAGGCCACGATCATGTGCTCGACGCTGCCGGGGACGTGCGGGAGCGACTCGCGGGCGCCACCGGGTTCGAGGGCCAGCCAGTAGAGGTCGTGCTTGGTGCCCGGACGGCACGCGGCCAGCAGAGTCGCGGAGTAGTGCGCGCGCTCGGAGTGGATGACGGGGCCTTCGCCCGCGCGGATGACCTGCACGCGGGGGACGGCGGGTTCGACGAGCCGGCTGAACGGGACGCCGAGGGCCACGCCGAGCGCCCACAGGGTCTCGACGCTGGGGTTTCCGGCGCCGGACTCGAGCTGGGAGAGCGTCGACTTCGCGATGCCCGCCTTCTTGGCCACCTCGGAGAGCGACATGCCGGTGCGATCGCGTTCACGCCGGAGGTTGGCCGCGATCAGGTCGAGTGGTGCGTTCGACACAGAAGTCCATCCGTTCGTCTTGACGAACACCTAACCCAGGTGTTCATCTTAATGGGTGGTCCGTTCGATCTGGCGAACTCTTGATGCGGTGCTCCTGCGTGACGTCGCCGCGGTGGCACTCGGTGCCGCGGTGACCGGTGCCAGTTTCGGCGCCATCTCGGTGGGCTCCGGCCTGCCGTGGTGGATGCCGGTGCTGATGTCGCTCGTGATCTTCGCGGGTGGCTCGCAGTTCATGGCCGTGGGCATCGTGGCCTCGGGTGGCAGCCCTGCCGCGGCGGTGCTGGCCGGGCTCGTGCTCAACGCGCGGCACCTGCCGTTCGGCCTGGCGGTCGGCGACGTGCTGGGCAACGGCTGGCTCGCGCGGATCGTCGGCAGCCACCTGCTGATCGACGAGTCCACGGCGTTCGCGATGGCGCAGAGGGACCCCGCGAGAGCGCGGGCGGCCTACTGGGCGTGTGGCGTGTCGTTGTTCTTCACCTGGAACGCGGGCGTGCTCATCGGGGCGCTCGCGGGGCAGGCGATCGGCGACCCGGGCACGTTCGGGCTGGACGCGGCCTTCCCCGCGGCGATGCTCGCGCTCACGCTGCCCGCCCTGAAGGACGCCGCCACCCGCAACGCGGCGCTCACGGGCGCCGTCATCGCGCTCGTGACCACGCCGTTCCTGCCCGCGGGGGTGCCGGTGCTGCTCGCGCTCGCCGGGCTGGTCGCGTTCCGGAGCAAGAAGGAGGAGCCGTGCCCGTCACCGCAGTCCTGATCCTCGCCGCGGGGACGTTCGCGATCCGCTTCGCCGGCCCGCTGCTGCGCGACCGCGTCACGCTGCCCGACCGGGTCCGCGAGATCATCTCCGCGAGCGCGACCGTGCTGCTGCTGGCGCTGGTCGCGGTCTCGGCGCTGACGAACGGCAAGCAGTTCGGCGGCTGGGCTCTCGCGCTCGGTGTCGTCGTCGGCGGGCTCGCGGCGTGGCGGAAGCTGCCGTTCGTGGTCGTCATCGTGCTGGCGGCCGCCACGACGGCCGGGCTGAGGCTCCTCGGGGTCGGCTAGTGCTTGCGGACGTGGGAGAAGAGGAGGTTCGTGTGGACCTCCGTGACCTCCCGGCGGCTCGTGAACTTGTCGAGCACGAGCCGTTGCAGGTGGCCGACGTCCGCCACGGCGACGTGCACCAGGAAGTCCTCCGGGCCCGTGACGTGGGAGAGCGCGAGCGTCTCCGGCAGTGAGAGCACGTACGCCATGAACGGGTCGACGATCTCCTTGGTGTGCGGGCGGATCTTCACCGCGAGCATCGCCTGCACGTGCTGCCCGACGGCTTTCGGATCGATCTCCGCGTGGTAGCCGGTGATGACGCCGCGCTCCCGCAACGCGCGGTGCCGGACCACCGCGGTGGACTGCGCGACGTTGACGCGTTCGGCCAGGTCCTTGTTCTGCAGCCGCGCGTCCTTCCGCAGCTCCCGCACGATGGCCTCGTCGATCGAATCCAGCACGGCTCTTCTCCGTTCCACCGAATCGGCTGCGGTTCGTTGTCCGTTCGTCCGAGGAAGTCTTCACCATTCGGGCCATGACGCGCATCGAGACCATCGCAGTGCACGGGGGCCGCGACGACCTCGCGGAGCTCGGCGTGCACGCACCTCCCATCGACCTGTCCACCACCTACCCCGTGCCCGACCAGGCACTCGGCGGGGAAGCGCTGGGGGACTGGGCCACCGGGGCCGCGCGGGCCGGCTCGCCCGTCTACGCGCGGCTGCACAACCCGACGGTCGCCCGGTTCGAACAGGCGCTCGCGGCCCTCGAGCACACCGAGACCTCCGTGGCGTTCGGCAGCGGCATGGCGGCGGTCACCGCCGTGGTCCAGGCCGCCTGCGTGATGGCGGGCAAGCCGCACGTCGTCGCCGTGCGGCCGCTGTACGGCGGCACCGACCACCTGCTGTCGTCGGGTCTGCTGGGCGTCACGACCACGTACGTCGAAGCGGGCCTGGTGGCCTCCGCGATCCGGCCGGACACCGGGCTCGTCGTCGTCGAGACCCCGGCCAACCCGAACCTCGACCTCGTCGACATCGACCACGTCGTGCGCCAGGCGGGCGGCGTGCCGGTCATGGTCGACAACACCTTCGCGACGCCGGTCCTGCAGAACCCCGCACTGCACGGCGCCTCGTACGTCCTGCACTCCGGCACCAAGTACCTCGGCGGGCACGGCGACGTGCTCGGCGGCGTCGTGGCCTGCTCCGAGGAACGGGCGGCGGCGCTGCGGCAGGTCCGGATCATCACCGGCGCGGTGCTGCACCCGCTCGGCGGCTACCTGCTGCACCGCGGCCTCGCGACCCTGCCGTTGCGCGTCGAGGCGGCGTCCCGGTCGGCGGCGGTGCTGGCGGCACGCCTCGCCGAGCACGACGCCGTCGAGTTCGTGCGCTACCCGACGGCATCGCTGCAGATGCGGGGGACGGGCGCGATGATCGCGTTCGGCGTCCACGGCGACCCGGTCGAGGTGGTGCGCCGGCTGGAGCTGATCACGCCGGCCGTCTCGCTGGGATCGGTCGACACCCTGATCGAGCACCCCTCGGCCCTGACGCACCGACTGGTTCCGGGTGATGATCTGCGCGCTTCTGGCGTTCCGGACAATTTGCTGCGCATTTCCGTGGGCCTCGAGCACGTCGAGGACATTTGGGCGGACTTGAACGCGGCGCTGTGTGACGTCGCTTACGTTAAGCCTTCCCCAACTGATTTCTTGGTGATGACTGCCACTCACTAGGGTTCCGACGCATCAGCGCGTCGGGGCGCGGGAGGTTCCGACGCGAGCGTTTTCCGTTTTCGGAAGGAACCTCCTCGTGAGTTCTGTGGAAACTGATGCGGACGGCTACACCAAAGCGCTGAGCAAGCGCCAGGTGCAGATGATCGCCATCGGTGGCGCGATCGGCGTCGGCCTCTTCCTGGGCGCGGGCGGACGCCTCGCCACGGCGGGGCCGTCGCTGATCCTGTCTTACGCGTTGTGCGGTCTCGCGGCGTTCTTCGTCATGCGCGCGCTGGGCGAGCTCGTGCTCCACCGCCCGGTCTCCGGCAGCTTCGTCGAGTACGCCCGCGAGTTCATCGGCCCCTGGGCGGGCTTCACGTCCGGCTGGATGTACTGGGTCAACTGGGCGATGACGGGCATCGCCGAGATCACCGCCGTCGCGATCTACATGCACAAGTGGTTCCCGGACCTGCCGCAGTGGATCACCGCGCTGGTCGCGCTGTTCGTGCTGGTCGGCATCAACATGCTGTCGGTCAAGCTGTTCGGCGAGCTGGAGTTCTGGTTCAGCGTCATCAAGGTCACGGCCATCGTCGTGTTCCTCGTGACCGGCATCGGCCTGGTCATCGCGGCGGCGGACATCGGCGGCACGACCGCGTCGGTCTCCAACACGCTCGGCCACGGCGGCCTGTTCCCCGCGGGCTTCGGCGTCGCGCTGATGACGCTGCAGGCCGTGGTCTTCGCCTACTCGGCGATCGAGCTCGTGGGCATCGCGGCCGGCGAGACCAAGGACCCCGAGAAGATCATGCCGCGCGCCATCAACGGCGTTGTGTACCGCATCGCGATCTTCTACGTCGGCTCCGTCCTGCTGCTGACGATGCTGCTGCCCTGGGACCACTTCACGGGCACTGAATCGCCGTTCGTCACCGTGTTCTCCGCATTGGGCATCCCGGCGGTCGGTGACATCATGAACGCCGTGGTTCTGACGGCCGCATTGTCGTCGTGCAACTCGGGCCTTTACTCGACCGGGCGCATTCTGCGTTCGCTCGCGCAGAAGGGCGAGGCCCCCGCGTTCACGGGCAAGATGAACTCCCGTCACGTTCCTTATGGCGGCATTCTCTTCACGGGTGCGGCTTACCTGTTCGGCGTCGTCCTGAACTACACCGTGCCGAAGGAAGCTTTTGACATCGCGATCGCCGTGGCGTCCCTGGGCGTCGTGTCGACGTGGGCGACGCTGATCATCTGCCAGCTGCGGCTGCGCAAGAAGGCGATGGCCGGCGAGATCGAACGGCCCTCGTACCGGATGCCCGGCGCGCCGTACACGTCGTGGGGGACGCTCGCGTTCCTCGCGCTGGTGATCGGGCAGATGGCGTTCGCCGGGACCGCGGAGAAGATCGCGTTCTGGTCCATCCCCGTGCTCGCGCTCGTGCTGTTCGTCGGGTGGCGCTTCGTGAAGTCGCGTCAGCCGGTGCGGTCCGAGCGGCTGGTGTCCGTCGACTGATCTGGTCGGCGGGGTTCACGCCGCGGGCCGTCTCCTCACGAGGGAGGCGGCCCGCGGTGTTCTCGTGTTCGATGTCCGACATCGACACGAAGAGGAGCGCGGCGTTGACGAACCGCCTGGGGGCGTTGAACGAGTTCTGCTGGATGGACCTGAAGACCCGCGACCCGGAGGGCACGGCCGCCTTCTTCGCGCAGACCTTCGGCTGGAGCTTCGCGGTCGACGAGCAGGACTGGCGGAAGGCCACCACGATCTCCGCCGGGGGCCGGCTGATCGGCGGGGTGAGCGACCTCGCGAACCCGGTCTACCCGCCCGGAACACCCGCCCACGTCGCCTTCTACCTGAGGGTCGACGACGTCGACCGCCGCACCGAAGCCGCGGTGGCGCACGGCGGCCGGCTCCTGCTGCCGCCCTTCGACGCGGGGAACCGGGGAAGGCTCGCGACGCTGCTCGACCCGGCCGGCGCCGCCTTCTCGCTGTGGCGGCCGCACGGGTTCAGCGGCTGGTCCTTCCCGCCCGGCCTGCCGGGGACGCCGGACCGGATGGTGCTCGCCTGCGAGCGGCCGGACGAGGCCCGGCGCTTCTACGCCGCGACGACCGGAGCACCGCCGGCCCACGCGGACTTCGTCGCCGCGAGCACCACCACGCCCCGGTGGGAACTCGTGGTCCTCGCCGAGAACGGCCGGGAGAGGGTGAGCAGCCCGGAAGGACTCGCGTTCCGGGTGCGCCACCCCGGGCCGTGATCATCACGGGCGGGGTGGTCGGCGGGCCGGAGAACCTCGAATATGCTGGTGAACATGGTTGCCGCTGCCCCGCCCGTCATCGGTGTGCTCGCCCTGCAGGGCGACGTCCAGGAACATCTCGTCTCCCTCGCGCAGTGCGACGTCACGGCGCGGCCCGTGCGCAGGGCCGAGGAGCTGGACGAGCTGGACGGGATCGTCATCCCCGGCGGCGAGTCGACGACCATCAGCAAGCTGCTCGACAACTTCGAGCTGCTGGAGCCGCTGCGGGCGAAGATCAAGGCGGGCTTCCCGGCGTACGGGTCGTGCGCGGGCATGATCCTGCTGGCCAACGACGTGCTCGACGGCCGCGACGACCAGCACCAGCTCGGCGGGCTGGACATCACGGTGCGGCGCAACGCGTTCGGGCGGCAGGTCGACTCGTTCGAGACCGACCTCGACCTGGCGGGGGAGAACGTGCACGCGGTGTTCATCCGGGCACCCTGGGTGGAGGCGGTGAGCGGGGAGGTCGAGGTTCTCGCTACGGTGCCCATCACGGCTGAGGCGGGCGATGCCGCCGGTAGGATCGTCGCGGTCAGGCAGGGCAACGTGCTGGCCACGGCGTTCCACCCGGAGCTCACGGGGGATGAGCGCGTCCACCGCCTGTTCGTGGACATGGTTCGTGGTTCGACTGGTTCGGAGGAGAAATGAGCGGCCACTCCAAGTGGGCGACCACCAAGCACAAGAAGGCCGCCATCGACGCCAAGCGCGGCAAGCTCTTCGCGCGGCTGATCAAGAACATCGAGGTGGCGGCCCGCACCGGTGGTGGTGACCCGGACGGCAACCCGACGCTGTACGACGCGATCCAGAAGGCCCGGAAGAACTCGGTGCCGCTGGACAACATCGAGCGCGCCCGCAAGCGCGGTGGCGGCGAAGAGGCCGGCGGCGCCGACTGGCAGACGATCATGTACGAGGGCTATGGCCCCAACGGTGTCGCGGTGCTCATCGAGTGCCTCACGGACAACCGCAACCGCGCGGCGACCGAGGTCCGCACGGCGATGACGCGCAACGGCGGCTCGATGGCCGACCCCGGTTCGGTGTCGTACATGTTCAGCCGCAAGGGCGTCGTGATCGTGCCGAAGGCGGGCACGTCCGAGGACGACGTGATGCTGGCCGTGCTGGAGGCCGGTGCCGAGGAGGTCAACGACCTCGGTGAGTCGTTCGAGGTCGTGTCCGAGGCGGGCGACCTCATCCCGGTGCGCAAGGCGTTGCAGGACGCGGGCATCGACTACGAGTCGGCCGAGTCGAGCTTCCTGCCGTCGGTCTCGGTGCAGCTCGAGGCCGAGGGCGCGAAGAAGATCTTCAAGCTGATCGACGCGCTGGAGGACTGCGACGACGTGCAGAACGTCTTCGCGAACTTCGACGTGTCCGACGAGGTCATGGCCGAGGTCGGCTGAATCCCGAAGCGGACGGACGCCGGTCACGCAGCACGCGTGACCGGCGTTTTCGCGTTTCAGCGGACGTCGACGCGACCGGTCCCGGACTCCGCGAGCTCGGCTTGGACCTGCTTGAACGCCACGTCGTCGAGGCCGAGGGCGTCGCGCAGGAACGCCCAGGACGCCCGGCGGATCACCGCCACCCGCTCCGGGCTCTCGTCGGTGGTGTCCGTGGCGTTGTAGCCGTGGATCCCGCCGAGCGAGTGCTCGCCGCCGAACAGCGTCAGCAGGCCGCGCGCGCCGGGCGCGTGGTGGTAGACGTCGGTGAACCAGTCGGGACCGCGGGTGCTGAGCACCGACTGGTCGGCGTCGCCCGCGACGGCGAGGAACGGCGTGCTCATCCGCTCGAAGTCCGGGGACATGAACGAGCCGAAGTTCTCCTTGGCGAACGGCGTCAGGTCCTCGCCGCCGAAGCCGGTCGACGCGAACAGCACCCCGGCCTTCACGCGGGAGTCGGTCAGATCGGGTCCGGGCTCGCCGTCGGCGCCGAGAACGCGCGCGCCGAGGAGCATGCCGACGGTCTGCGCGCCCCACGAGTGCCCGGCGACGGCGAGGCGGTCGCGGTCGACGCGGTCGGGAAGTCCCGGCACCGCCCCGAGAACGACGTCGAGGTCGTCGATCACGCGCTGGACGTCCTCCACGCGGAACCGCGAGATCTCCGGGTACCGGGGGTCGGCGGGCGTGAGGCCGAGCGTCACCGAGTCGAGGAACGTCGGCTGGACGACCACGAAGCCGTTGCTCGCCCAGAAGTCCACCAACGGGTCGTAGGACGACATCGACTGGCTGAAGCCGTGGGCGAAGACGACGACGGGGAGACCGGTGCCGGACGTGGGTGCGGACACCCGCACCTGGAGGTCGTCACCGCGGCCGGGCGCGGGCAGCACGACCGGCTTGACACTGATGATCGGCGTGGCGAACGTGGGCACGGCGGTGCTGGTCAAAGGCATGACAGGTGTCCTTCTGCGAGTGCGTGAGCGCGCTGTAGACTCTGAACCGGAGCGCAGTTCCGAATATACGGAGCGCTGTTCCGTTTGGCAAGCGCGAACGTGGGAGAGGTGTGCCGGTGGCGGAGTCGACCGGGAAGAGGGCGGATGCCCGGCGCAACGAGAAGGCGCTGCTCGACGCCGCCGCGGCGGTGTTCGTGAGCGACGGCGTGGACGCGCCCGTGCGCAAGATCGCCGCCGAGGCGGGCGTGGGCATGGGGACGATCTACCGGCACTTCCCGACGCGCGCGGACCTCGTGGTCGCCGTCTACCGGCACCAGGTCGACGCGTGCGCCGAGGCAGGACCCGCGCTGCTCGCGTCGGCGGACTCGCCGTTCGCGGCGCTGCGGAGCTGGGTGGACCTGTTCGTGGACTTCCTCGTGACCAAGCGCGGCCTCGCCGCGGCGAGCCGCAACGACCCCGAGGGGTTCGCCGCGCTGCACGGACTGTTCCTCGAACGCCTGCTGCCGGTCCTGGACGACATCCTGGCGGCGGCGCGGGAGGCGGGGGAGATCAAGTCGGACGTCCCCGCGTACCAGCTGCTCCGCGCGATCGGGGACATCTGCGCCGGGGCCGAGCGCGTCGACCCCGGCTACGACGCGCGGATCACCGTCGGCCTACTGCTCGACGGGTGCCGGGGCTGAGGCCAGCGCCAGGAAGGCACGCCAGGCGGCGGCGCTGACGGGCAGGTGGGTGGCCGGAGCCTTGCTGTCCCGGATGCCGACTCCCTGACCGATCTCCACGCAGTTGTTGCCGTCGCCGGTGTAGCTGCTCTTGCGCCATGCGGTCATTGGAGACCCTCCAAGATGCTGTTGATCACCGCCCTCGATTGTTCCTCATCCAGGGCGACAGCCGCGAGATCCTTCAGGATGTTCTCGTAGACCTCGACGGTTCCCTTGTCGTCGAAGAACAAGCCGCACTTGACGCTCTCGATGTAGACGACGGACGGGTACTTCGGGAACTTCATCAGGCGGAAGTCGCCTGCCGCGCCCGCGTGCATGCCAATCGACCTCGGCACGATCCGGATGCTGATGTACTTCCGCACCGACATCCGCAGCAGGTGAGCGAGCTGCTCACGCCACACCTCCTCGCCGCCGACCGGGAGCCACACCGCCTGTTCGTGCATGTAGAAGGTGAAGGTTCGGTCGTATTCGAGAATCTCTGCTCGGGTAACTCTGGCTGCGACCGTCGCCTGGATCTTCTCCGGCGGGACCGTCCGTGCTTTGGCGGTGACGGCCTCGATGTACTCGCGGATCTGGAGCAAGCCGGGTACGAGGACCATCGACCAGTCGATGATCTCGTCGGCCTCCTTTTCCTGGTTGATCAAAGTTCGAGCCTGGTCCGGCAGGCCGTCCTCCGGGATCTGCAGGAAGACGTTGCCCGACTCGCGGAACAGCGCCAGCAGGCGTTCGCGCTCATCAAGTGGCGTACGGCAGTAGGCGAGCAGCGTGGCGACTTCCAACTCGTCAGCGCCGCCCTTGCCGGCGAGCAGGTCGGAGATCTTGGCCTCCTGCCAGCCGAGCAGCTCGGCGAGCCTGCGCTGGGTCAGGCCGGTGCGCTCGACGGCTGCTCGGACGCCGTTGCCGAACTCGCGGCCCACCACGCTGGACGATCTCTTGGGCATCCACGGAAAGTAGGGGCCGCGCGGGGTCGCGCCCTATCGTTTCCGATCAAATGTGCCTGAAGGTGGGAGCCTTGGAACAGCTCTAAGCAGGCCTAAGGCACCAAAAGCGTGCCGTAGGGTGGATGGCGTGCTTTCCGACGAAGACATCGAGCTGAGGGCCCGGCTGCTCTCCGCGGCCGACCGGCACGGCCACATGAACATCGTTGTGAACCCCGACTCCGAGGGAGCGGGGTACGTGTTCTCGGTGGGGGCGTGGCGCCGGTTCGGCGTGGCGGAGGCCGTCGTGATCGGGCTGCCGCAGGGCATGGGCGAAAACCTGATCAACGCCTACGTCGGGCGGGCGAGCCAGGGGGAGCGGTTCGTGCCCGGCAAGCTCTACGACGACTTCTTCGACGGCGTGCCGATCGTGTTCGAGCGGGTCTACAAGGGCTTCTACCCCGAGTTCTTCGGCAGCGCGTACCTGCTCTACGACGGGTCGGACTTCGCGGCCCTGCAGATCATCGTGCCCACGCCCGACGGCAGGTGGCCCTGGCAGCCGGACGCGCCGGAGGGGTTCGGCGACCACCAGCTCGTGCTCACCGAGAGCGGTGTCCCGGAGAGCTGGACGCCGGGGGTCACCGGCCCGTGAGCGTCCACATCGGACCGTTGACGGAGGGGCACGCCGGCGAGGTCATGACGGTCCAGCGCGCCGCGTACCTCCAGGAGGCCCGCCGGTACGGGGCCTGGGACCTGCCGCCGCTGGTCGAGACGCTCGACGAGATCCGCCGGCACCTCGCCTGCGGCACGCCCGCGCTCGGGGCGTTCGACGGCACGCGGCTCGTCGGGTCGGTGCGCAGCCGCGTCGACGACGAGCGGATGGAGGTCGCCCGGCTGGCCGTCGCGCCCGACGTGCAGGGCGGTGGCGTCGGGCGGCGGCTGCTGCGGGCGATCGGCGAGCACGCGCCGGAGGGCGTGCGCGTCGTCTGGCTGTTCACCGGCGCCGAGAGCGACGAGAACCTGAGGTTCTACGAGAGCGCCGGGTTCGTGCGGGTCAGCGAGCACCTCGACGCCGTGGGCATCCGGTGCGTCAGCCTGGAGCAGAAGCTCGTCTGACGTCCCCGCGGCGTTGTCCGGAGCTCGTTGTCCGTTCGGATCGTCCCGACAGTGGACAACGACCAGCGGGTAGAACAGCGGTGCGGCGGCGGTCCGGGGGGATCCGCGGCCGTCACGGGGGAAGAGCGCCCCGCCCCGCAGGAGGCGAGGGGGATGCGGAGCGGGGCGCTTCGGACTCCGGTGACCGGCTACGGCTTGCGCCCCAGCAGGCCGATCAGCCGAGTTTGGTCGTCGGCGTCCGAGGAAACCGGAACAGGCGAGTCGAACATCGAGGAGCCGCTCCAGTCGTCGATGTTGCGTTCGACGTAGGACAGCACGGACGACACGAGGTCAGGGTCTATGCGTTCATCGGCGCCGATGGAGCGTGCCAGGTCCCAGGCGTGCACCGCGAGGTCCACCGTCATCTGCCAGCAGTACTCCTCCGCGTCGATCGTCCCCGACGACACGCTCACCGTCTTCTTCAGCGCGTCCGGCTCCAGCCACGCCTCGCGCGCCGCCGCGGCCGCCAAGACCCACGACACGAGGGGCTCCTCGCCCAGGTTGTCGTGGTCGAAGCGATCGCCGACCTGCCGCACCGTGCAGCCGGCCAGCAGCTCCGGTGCCCAGAGCTGCTCGTGGACGAGGTGGCCGACCAGGTCTCTGACCGACCACTCCCGGCAGGGGGTGCCGAGTGTCCACTGGTCCGGTGCGATCTCCCGCACCCGCCGGTCGAACTCCGTCATCGCCACTCCGTGCGCCTGGATCAAGTCCATCCCAGCAGTGCATCAAATCCTGCCCAACCCCGCACCCCGGCGTGAGAGTTGGGCCACTCGGACGCAACCCCGTTTGCAAACCGTACGAGCGTTCGGCGTAATCTCGACCGGATCCGCCGTGACATCGTTGACACGAGAGGGCGATGACTGTGAGCGCACCCAGCGCCAGCATCTCCGCGCAGGACAAGGGATTCTTCGGGCATCCCCGAGGCCTGTCCACGCTGTTCTTCACCGAACTCTGGGAACGGTTCTCGTTCTACGGGATGAAGGCCATCCTCGGCCTCTACCTGTGGACAGCCGTGTCCGAGGGCGGTCTCGGCGTCGACAAGGCGCTGGCCCTGTCCGTCGTCGCCATCTACGGCACAGCGGTCTACATGTCCGGCGTCGCGGGCGGCTGGCTCGCCGACCGCGTCTGGGGCGGCCAGCGCGCGACGTTCTACGGCGGCGTGCTGATCATGTGCGGTCACATCGCCCTGGCGCTGCCCATCGGCATCACCGGCGTGTACATCGGCCTGATCTTCATCGTCTTCGGCACCGGCCTGCTCAAGCCGAACATCTCGACCGTCGTCGGCGGCCTCTACGCCAAGGACGACTCGCGTCGTGACGCCGGCTTCACGGTGTTCTACATGGCGATCAACATCGGCGGCTTCATCTCCCCGTTGATCACCGGCGCTCTCGCGGACGGCATCGGCTTCCACGCCGGGTTCGCCGTCGCCGCGGTCGGCATGGCCCTCGGTCTGGTCCAGTACCGCGTCGGCCGCAAGAACCTCCGCGGTTCCGCCGCCGTGCCGCCGAACCCGCTGCCCGTGCAGGAGAAGGGCCGCGTCTACGGCCTCATCGGCGGCGTCGCCGTCGCCATCGCCGCGCTGGGCGTGCTCGCGTACGTCCTCGGTGGCGTCGAGGGCGTCATCCTGATGATCAGCATCATGTCGATCGTGCTGCCCATCGCGTACTTCACCGTGATGCTGCGCAGCCCGAAGACGCTGCCGGAGGAGAAGCCGCGCGTCATCGCGTACATCCCGCTGTTCATCGCCGCGGCGATGTTCTGGCTGATCTTCGAGCAGAGCGCCTCGGTCATCGCGGAGTTCGCCGACTCGAACGTCGACAACCACGTGTTCGGCTGGGAGTTCCCGGTCGCCTGGTTCCAGTCGATCAACCCGATCATGATCATCGCCCTGGCGCCGGTCTTCGCGTGGCTGTGGATCAAGCTCGGCCACCGGGCTCCCTCGACCCCGCGCAAGTTCGCCGGTGCCCTGGTGCTCGTCGGCCTGTCGTTCGTGCTGATGTTCTTCGCGAGCAACTCGGCCGCCGGCGGCAAGGTGACGCCGATGTGGCTCGTGCTGATGTTCCTGATCATGACCGCGGGTGAGCTCATGCTCTCGCCGGTCGGCCTGTCCGCCACGACCAAGCTGGCGCCCAAGGCATTCGCGTCGCAGACGATGAGCCTGTGGTTCCTCGCGACCTCGGCCGGTACCGGTGTGGCCGCGCAGCTCGTGAAGTTCTACACGACGAGCCCGTCGGCGTACTTCCTCACGCTGGGCGGCGCGGCCGTGGTGCTCGGCGGCGCGCTCGCGGTGGCGGCCCCGTCGATCCGCAAGCTGATGGCGGGCGTGGAGTAGGGCTCCCGCGGATGAGGCGAGAGGGAGGCCCGTCGCGGCGGCGGTGCGGCGGGTCTCCCTCTCGTTCCTAAGGATGCACTACGGAGATGTGTCATTGGGGCACGAACATTGCTCCACGCGGGTGAAGTAGCGCACGTAACGCAACAAATCTCGCTTCAGGTCAGCTCGGCTTCACTGCCAGTGACCGTTTGGTTTCGTTCGCGCGCACCGGAAGTCGCAAGGCGCCGCGGATCAGCTTCGACCTCCTGCGCGCGACCGGGCCGTCCTGGGCGAGGTTCGGGAAGCGCTTGAAGAGCTCGTGCAACGCGATCGCGCCCTCGATGCGGCTCAGCCCGGCGCCGATGCAGTAGTGGATGCCCGCGCTGAACGCGAGGTGCTCGCGCGCGTTGGACCGGGTCGGGTCGAACTTCGCCGGGTCCTTGAAGACGCGCGGATCGCGGTTCGCCGCCGCCAGCACCAGCATGACCGGCGTGCCCTTCGGCACCGGGACGCCGGCGAGCTCCAGGCGTTCCCGCGGCCAGCGGATCGTGTACTGCACGGGCGGGTCGAGCCGCAGCACCTCTTCGACGAACCCCTCGGCGTACTCCGGGCTCTGCGCGAGCGGCAGCACCGTGTGCGGGTTCTCGAACGCCTTGAGCACGCCGTTGCCGATCAGGTTCACCGTCGTCTCGAACCCGGCGAAGAGCAGCAGACCGGTCGTGGCGACCAGGTCCTCGCGGCTGAGGTCCTCGTGCCGCGTCACGAGGTGGCTGACGATGTCCTCCTTGGGGTTGCGGCGGCGTTCCGCGATGAGGACGTCGATGAAGTCGTTGTACTCGACGATCGTGGCGTGCAGGTCCTTGAGCTGCTTGTGCGACCACACCCCGTCGAGCGTCTCGGCGAGCGAGCTGCCCCAGCGCGCGAAGATCGCCTTGTCCTCGTCCGGCACGCCCAGCAGGTCGGCGATCACCTGGATCGGCACCTGCGACGCGAACTCGCCGACGACGTCGAACCGGTCGCCGAGGCGGTCGAGGTGGTCGCTGACGATCCTCTGGATGGACGCTGTGCGGTCCTTGAGCGCGCGTGGCGTGAAGAACGGCTGCACGAGCTTGCGCAGCCGCGTGTGGTCCGGCGGGTTCTTCATCAGGAACGAGTCCTGCACCGGGTTGACGATCTTCTCGCCGTTCTTGATCAGCGTGACCGGCACCATCGACGCCTCGTCGAACGTGGCGGTGATGAACCTGTTGTCCCGCAACACCGAGTCGCAGATCGCGCGGCTCGGCGTGACGTACGCGCCCATGCGGCTGCGCACCATGTCGCCCTTCGCGCGCACCTTCTCGTACATCGCGTAGGGGTCGCGGTCCGGCGGCGAGGCCAGGACACCCGCGTAGGGGTCACCGAGCAGCGCGTAGCCGCGGACGAGCGTGCGCAGCGCGAAGAGCTGGGCGGTGGTCTTCAGCGTCGACATGGGACCACAGTGGTGTTCGCGTGGCGAACTCTCAAGAGCTGCGGCGATGACGCCGCACGGTTTCCTCCACCAGGTCGAGCACCGGCTCCATGTCGTCCGCCGGCAGGCCCATCGCGAGGTGCGAGACGAGGCCTTCCAGGACCAGTTCGAGGAAGCTCGTCAGCACCGTCACGTCGACGTCGTCGCGCAGGTTGCCCGCCTCGCGCTGCCGGATGAGCCGCTGCCGCGTGGCCGCCGTGAGCTGTTCGCTCCGCTCGGCCCACCGCGCCCGGAAGTCCGGGTCCGTCCTGAGCCGGCGCGAGACCTCGAGGCGCGTGCCGAGCCAGTCGGCCGCGTGCTCCCCGGTGCGCTTCTCCGGCTCGTCGAGCAGGTCGCGCATGACCTGGACGAGGCCCTGCTCGGCCACCACGTCCGCCATCCGCAGGGCGTCGTCCTCGGCCAGCGCGAGGAAGAGCGACTCCTTGTCGCGGAAGTGGTGGAAGATGGCACCGCGGGACAGTCCCGTGGCCTCTTCGAGACGGCGTACCGTGGCGCCCTCGTAGCCGTGTCGCGCGAAACAGGCACGCGCACCGTCGAGGATCTGACGGCGGCGGGCGTCGAGGTGGTCCTGGCTCACCCTGGGCACTGGAGAATGGTGGCAGGGGGAGGGCGGGAAATCCAATCCGTACGTACGGATTGGTGGGTCCGCCGGTGTGATCTTCCCGGCTGCGGGCGAGGGTGGCGCGGCTCGCGCGACCACCACACCGCCTCCGCCCCTGTGCCGTCCTTTCGTGTGGATCTCCGGCCGCGCCTGGCCTCCCGTCCGCCCTCCCGGCAATATCCTCAGCCGCCATGGACACCCCGGAGGTCACCAAGCTGTCGACGCTCGCCGAGCGCCTGGGCTGGCAGCGGCGTGAGTCGACAGGTGTCCACGTCGTCGACCTGCTGCTCACCCGCGGCGTCTCCGACCTCATCGCCGCGCTCGCCGAGAACCGGGAGCGGTGACGGGATGCCGGCAAACGCTTTCCAACGTCGCCGGGACAGGGTTGACTGGGCTGCCGCGCACTGAAGCGCGCCGAAGTCGAGGAACTTTCCAGACAATCCGCCGCCGCTCCGTCGTGATCCCCCGTGGGAGGCACAACAGTGGCACCGAGAAGAAGCCGGGCGATGCGCACGCTCGGGGCGATGGCCGTCGTGTGCACGACAGCCGTCGCAGTGATGTCGGCACCGGAGTCCGAAGCGGCGCCGGTGCGGTACGAGGCGGAGAACGCCGTGGTCTCGCAGGGCGTGGTGGCGTCGGACCGCGCCGGGTTCTCCGGAGCCGGGTTCGTGGACGTCGGCGACGTCGCGGGCAGCTCCGTCGAGTTCACCGTCACCGCGGCCCGGGCGGGCCGGGCGAAGCTGGTGATCCGCTACGCCAACGGCACCGCCGATCCCCGCCCGGTCGACATCAGCGTCAACGGCGGCCTGGCGGTGGACGACCGGGCCTTCGCGGGCACCGGCGCGTGGACGACGTGGGGGTCGGCCGAGAACACCGTCACGCTCGGCGCGGGCGCCAACAGGATCAAGCTCACGTCCGCGGGGGCCACCGGTGGTCCTCACCTCGACTACGTGCAGGTTGAGGAGGCCGCGGCGGAGCAGGAGGCCGAGGACGCCGTGATCAGCCGGGGCGTCGTCGAGTCGAACTGGGCGGGCTTCTCCGGGCGCGGCTTCGTGAACTACGCCAACGTCATCGGTTCGTCCGTCGAGTACGTGGTCAATGCCGAGTCCGGTGGTGAACACGACCTCACGTTCCGGTACGCCAACGGCTCGACGACCGACCGGCCCCTCTCGGTGGCGGTGGACGGAGCCAACGCCCAGACGGTGTCGTTCCCCGGCACGGGCGCGTGGACGACGTGGCGGACGCGGACCGTCAAAGCCACCCTGCACGCCGGTGCCAACCGCATCAGGGCGACCGCGACGACGGCGAACGGCGGCCCCAACGCCGACAAGCTGACCGCCGTGCTCGTCGGCCCGCCGGACGACGAGGCGCCCACGCCGCCGCGCGACCTGCGGTTCGTCGGCTCCACCCACGACTCGGTCTCGCTGAGGTGGGAGGCGGCCACCGACAACGTGGGCGTCACCGGCTACGACATCTACCAGCACGGACAGCTCGTCACGAGCGTCGGCGACGTCCTGGAGGCCACCGCGACCGGCCTGCGCGCCGACACCGAGTACGACTGGACGGTGTTCGCGAAGGACCGGGCGGGCAACGTCTCGCAGGCCTCGAACAACGTCGCCGGCCGCACCGGGCCCGCGCCCGTGGACGGCCAGGCGCCCACGACCCCGGGCACGCTGCGGCCGACCGGCGCCACCTCGACCAGCGTCTCGATCGCGTGGGGCGCCTCGACCGACAACGTGGCGGTCACCGGCTACGAGATCCACTTCGACGGCGCGCTCAAGCAGACCGCGGACGGCTCGGCCACGAGCGCGACCGTCGCGGGGCTCACCACCGGCCGGACGTACGCGGTGAAGGTGCGGGCGAAGGACGCGGCGGGCAACCTCTCGGCGTTCTCGAACCAGATCTCCGCGAGCCCGGCTGCCGGTGGCGGCACGGGGGTGCCGAACCCCGGCGCGGTCACGCAGATCGCGTCCGGCGTCGACGTGGCGTGGGGGCTCGCGTTCCTGCCCGACGGCTCGGCGCTCGTGACCGAGCGCGAGACCTTGAACGTCCTGCGCGTCACCGAGGCCGGTGCCAAGACCGTCATCGGGAAGGTGCCCGACGCGATGGGCACCAACGGCGAGGGCGGCGCGCTCGGCATCGAGGTGTCGAAGAACTTCGCCACCGACGGGTTCGTCTACCTCTACCACACCTACAGCGACGGGAACCGCGTGGTCAGGGCCCACTTCGACGGCTCGGGGCTGACCGGCTGGACGACGTTGCTCGACGGCGTGCCGAAGAACCGCTACCACAACGGCGGGCGTCTGCGGTTGAGCCCGGACGGCCGCTACCTGTTCATCTCGACCGGTGACGCGCAGAACGGCAACAACGCGCAGAACCTCAGCACCTACGCCGGCAAGATCCTGCGCATCCACCCGGACGGCTCCATCCCGTCCGACAACCCGTTCCCCGGCAGTGCGATCTTCAGCTACGGCCACCGCAACGTGCAGGGCCTCGACTTCGACTCGCAGGGCAGGCTGTGGGCGTCGGAGTTCGGCAACTCGCGGCAGGACGAGGTCAACCTGATCACCAAGGGCGGCAACTACGGCTGGCAGCCCTGCGAGGGCACGATCGGCGACTGCGCCGGCACCGTGCCGCCGAAGAAGACCTGGCCGACCTCGCAGGCCTCTCCCTCGGGCCTGACGATCATCAACGACCACGTCTTCGTCGCCACGACCATGGGCCAGCGGATCTACCGGATGCGCATCGACGCCGACGGCAACCTGGTCGAGCAGCAGACCTACTTCCAGGGCACCTACGGGCGCCTGCGCACCGTCGAAGTCGACCGGGAGGGCGACATCTGGCTCACCACGTCGGCGGACAGGGACGGGTCGGCGGGCAACGACCGGCTCCTGCACATCGACGTCGTGTACGAGGACGGCGGCGCGTCAACCGCCGAGCCGGTGTCACCGGGGCGTTCGAATGTCAGGACATAGCTCCACGTAGTGGGACAAGGGCCCGTGTGCACGCCTGCACACGGGCACTTCACTTGTTTCGTAAGGATTTCAGAGCTGCGAGTGTCAGACCCCGCGTGTAGCGTCGATCGGGCCAGACGATCACGGGGAGTGTGGCAACGGTGACTGCGTTGCGTGACCAGCCGGCGCCGGCGGTGTTCGCCGACCGCGCCGAGGCCGAGGCCTACGTCGCCTCGGTCTGCTTCAAGCACGGACCTCCGAGGCTCTTCGGCGTGGAGCTCGAGTGGACCGTCCACCACGCCGAAGATCCCACCAGGGTCCTCGATCCTCACAGGCTCGCCACAGCGCTCGGCGGGCACGCACCACCCACTCTCGTTCCGGACAGCCCCCAGAGGCCGCTTCCCAGCGGCACCCCGCTGACCGTCGAACCGGGCGGGCAGGTCGAGATCTCCACTCCTCCCTGCACCAGCCTCCCGGACCTCCTCCGCACGGTCACCCAGGACATCTCGCACCTCACCGCCCTGCTGGCGGACCACGGCCTCGTGCTCGGCGACAAGGGCGCCGACCAGCACCGACGTCCCACGCGCATGCTGCGGGTGCCGCGGTACGCCGCGATGGAGCACGCGTTCGGCGAGCTCGGCCAGGACGGCATCTCGATGATGTGCAACACCGCGGGGCTGCAGGTGTGCCTCGACTTCGGTGAGCAGAAGCACCTGCAGGACCGCTGGGCGGCCGTGCACCAGCTCGGGCCGGTGATGATCGCGCTGTTCGCGAACTCGCCGAGCATCGGCGGGTTGCACGAGGGCTGGGCGTCCGCTCGCATGAGGACGCTCTACGGCTGTGATCCCGTGCGCACCAGGCCGAGTGCCGTGTGCGCCGATCCGGCCGGGGCCTACGCGCGCAGAGTGCTGGACACGCCGGTCATCGCGGTGCGCGGACCCGGCTCCAGCTGGATCCCGCCGCGCAGGTTCACGTTCGCCGAGTGGATCGGCGGGGCGCACGACCGCCGCCCCACGAGCGACGACCTGGACTACCACCTGTCGTTGATGTTCCCGCCGGTGCGGCCGCGCGGGTACATCGAGATCAGATACCTCGACACGCCCCCTCCGGGAGGGTGGATCGCGCCGAGTGCGCTGCTCGTCGCGCTGTTCAGCGACCCGTCCGTCGTGGACGGTGTGCTGGCGGCGACGGAACGGGCCGCCGGGCGGTGGCTCGTCGCCGCACGGCACGGGCTGGCGGACGACCGCGTCGCGCGGGCCGCCGAGGACGTCGTGGCCCTGGGCATCGAGGCGTTGCCCCGCACGGGCCTCTCTCCAGAACAGATCAGCACCATCAGCCGGGAGCTTGAGGGGAAGCTGTGACCGAACAACTCCGCGAGCAGGTGGCGGAGGAACTGTTGCGTTCGCGCGCTCGTTCCACCGCCCTGACCGACGCCGTCGACGAGCACGACCTCGTGCGGCAGCATTCGAAGCTGATGTCGCCCCTGGTCTGGGACCTGGCGCACATCGGCAACCAGGAGGAGCTCTGGCTCGTGCGCGACGTGGGTGGTCGCGAACCGGTCAGGAGCGACATCGACGAGTACTACGACGCGTTCAAGTACGGCCGCAGCGTGCGGCCCGAGTTGCCGCTGCTGAACCCGCGGGAAGCGCGCCAGTACGTCGCCGACGTGCGCGGCAAGGTGTTCGACGTGCTGGAGGAGGTGCCGCTGGAGGGCCGCCGGCTCGTCGAGAACGGCTTCGCGTTCGGCATGATCGTGCAGCACGAGCAGCAGCACGACGAGACGATGCTCGCCACGCACCAGCTGCGCAAGGGCGACCCGGTCCTGCACGCGCCCGCGCCACCGCCCGGCGCCCTCGTCCCGACGACGGAGGTGTTCATCCCGGGCGGCCCGTTCGAGATGGGCACCTCGGACGAGCCGTGGGCCCTGGACAACGAACGCCCGGCGCACGCCGTGCACGTCGACTCGTTCTTCATCGACACGACACCGGTCACGAACGGCGAGTACGCCCAGTTCGTCCTGGCCGGCGGTTACGACGACCGTCGCCTGTGGACGGAGGAGGGCTGGGAGCACCGCACGACGGCGAAGCTCGTGGCGCCGAGGTTCTGGCAGCGCGAGGAGAACTCGTTCGTGCGCACGGCGTTCGGCGTGACGGAGCCGATCGTGCCGGACGAACCCGTTGTGCACGTGTGCTTCCACGAGGCCCAGGCGTACGCGAGGTGGGCGGGCAAGCGCCTGCCCACCGAGGCGGAGTGGGAGAAGGCCGCGCGCTTCGACACGGCGACCGGCCGCACGCGCCGCTACCCGTGGGGCGACGAGGAACCCACCGAGGAGCACGCGAACCTCGGCCAGCGCCACCTGCGCCCCGCCCCGGTCGGCGCCTACCCGGCGGGGGCGACGCCGAGCGGCGTGCACCAGCTGATCGGCGACGTGTGGGAGTGGACCTCCAGCGACTTCGGCCCGTACCCGGGCTTCGAGGTGTTCCCGTACAGGGAGTACTCCGAGGTCTTCTTCGGACCGGACTACAAGGTGCTGCGCGGCGGCTCGTTCGGCACGGACTCCTCCGCGATCCGCTCGACGTTCCGCAACTGGGACTACCCGATCAGGAGGCAGATCTTCGCCGGCTTCCGCTGCGCCAGGGACGCCTAGGCTGATGTGCCGCCACCTGGCTTACCTGGGCGCCGCCGTGCCCGTCTCCTGGCCGCTGTACGACGCACCGCACTCGCTGGAGCGCCAGTCGTACGCGCCCGGCGACATGCGGTCCGGGGGAACGGTCAACGTCGACGGCTACGGCGTCGGCTGGTTCCCCGGCCCGGTGCGGTACCGGCGCGCCGGCACGGTGTGGAGCGACCCGAACCTGCGCCAGCTCGCCGCCACGGAGTCGACGGCGTTCCTCGCGGCGGTGCGCTCGGCGACCACGGGCATGCCGGTGTCGGACGCGGCGTGCGCGCCGTTCACCGACGGCACGTGGCTCTTCAGCCACAACGGACGCGTGGACGGCTGGCCGCACACCGTGGCGGGCCTCGCGAAGGCGCTGGACGTGGCGGACCTGCTCACCATGGACGCGCCGACCGACTCCGCGCTGCTGTGGACGGTCCTGCGACGCCGCCTGGAGACCGGGAAGAACCCGGCGCAGGCGCTTGTTGCACTCGTGCACGAGGTTGCGGACGCGGCACCCCGGTCGCGCCTGAACTTCCTGCTGACCAACGGAGAAGTGCTCGTGGGGACGACGTGGACACACGCCCTGTGGGTGCTGCAGAAGGCACAGGGCGTGACTCTCGCGTCCGAACCGCTTGACGACGACCCGGGCTGGCGGGAGATCCCCGACCGGCACGTGGTCACCGCCGTTCCATCCACTGTGGAGGTTCGACCGATATGACCGAGCCGGTGCTGGACGTTCACCTCACGCCCGAGGACGCCGCCCACGCGCTCCGCGCCGACGTGCGGGCCGGGCTGACCGCGGACCCGAAGTGGGTCTCGCCGAAGTGGTTCTACGACGCCGCCGGCAGCGCGTTGTTCGAGGACATCACCCGGCTGCCCGAGTACTACCCGACCCGTGCCGAACGCGAGGTGCTCGCCGAGCGCGCGGGCGAGATCGCCGCGACGACCGGCGCGCACTCGCTGGTGGAGCTGGGGTCGGGCTCGTCGGAGAAGACGCGGTTGCTGCTCAGCGCGTTGCGGGAGCACGGGACGTTGCGGGAGTTCGTGCCGCAGGACGTGTCGGTGTCGGCGCTCACCGAGGCCGCGCACGCGATCATGGCCGACTACCCGGGCCTGCGCGTGCACGGCGTGGTCGGCGACTTCACGCAGCACCTCTCGCTGCTGCCCGGTGAGTCGCCGCGCGTGGTGGCGTTCCTCGGCGGCACGATCGGCAACCTGATCCCGGAGGAGCGCGAGAAGTTCCTGCGCACGGTCCGCGACGTGCTGGAGCCGGGGGAGTGGCTGCTGCTCGGCACGGACCTGGTGAAGGACCGCGACACGCTGGTGCGGGCGTACGACGACGCGCAGGGCGTGACGGCGGAGTTCAACCGCAACGTGCTGAACGTGCTCAACCGCGAGGTCGGCGGCGACTTCGACGTGGAGGCGTTCGAGCACGTGGCGCTGTGGAACGCCGAGCAGGAGTGGATCGAGATGCGCCTGCGCGCCCGGCGGGCCATGCGGGTGACGCTCGCCGAGCTGGACCTGACCGTGGAGTTCCGCGAGGGCGAGGAGCTGCGCACCGAGGTGTCGGCCAAGTTCCGCGAGGAGGGCGTGAAGCAGGAGCTGGAGGACGCCGGGTTCGCGCTGCACCGGTGGTGGACCGACGGGCAGGACCGGTTCGCGGTCTCGCTCGCCCGAGCCCTGTAATCGAGGCCACAACCATCCGATAGGCGGGTACACGCGGTGCTCGCTCGGTGATGGGCTGCATCGATGACATCTGCATCAACGCGGGCCGTGCGCGTTGCGCTCGTCAGCGCGGTCGCGCTCGGCACCGTCATCACCGGCCTGGGCTCCGCGTCGGCCCAGCCCGGGACCACCTCGACCGCGAGACCCGCCGCCTGGGGACCGTGCGCGGCGGACGTGCTCGCCGAGATCCCCGCCGCGGAACGCACCAGGGTCAGCTGTGCCGTCCAGGAGGTGCCCGTCGACCACTCGCGTCCGCGCGGGGACTCGACGGGCATCGTCATGATGAAGCGCCCCGCGGGCGACCCGGCGAAGAAGATCGGCTCGCTGTTCATCAACCCCGGCGGCCCCGGCGGCGCAGGCCTCATCTACAGCGCCTACGGCGGGAGCTTCTTCACGCCGGAGGTCCTCGAGAAGTTCGACCTCATCGGCTTCGACCCGCGCGGTGTGGGCCGCAGCGCGCCGCTGCGCTGCTTCCGCACCCAGGAGGAGGCCGACGCCGTCAACGCCGGCTGGTACGCGCTCCCCACCACCTCGGAGGAGATCGCGAGCTCGATCCGGCAGTCCAAGGTCTACACGGACTACTGCAAGATCAACGCGGGTCCGCTGCTCGACCACATGTCGACCGAAGCGGTGGCCCGCGACCTCGACGTCCTGCGGGAGGCGGTCGGGGACAGGCAGCTCACGTACGTCGGCTTCTCGTACGGCACGCTGCTCGGCGCCACCTACGCCAACATCTTCCCGCAGCGGTCGCGCGCGCTCGTCCTCGACGGCAACGTCGACCCGAAGCTGCGCCTGACCAACGGCGCGCAGTACGACCGCGAGCGCGCCCGCGGTTTCGAGATCGCGCTCGACGCGATGCTCGAGCGCTGCGACAGCGTGGGGGTCGAGCGGTGCGCGTTCGCCGGTGACGCCCGCAAGAAGTTCGACGCCCTCCGCGAGTCGCTGCGCAAGGGCCCGACGACGTTACCGAACGGCACGCAGGTGACGCTGACCGACGTCGTCGGCCGCACGGCGAGCAACCTCTACAGCCCGAGCACGTTCAAGGCGCTGACCACGTGGCTGCAGTCGATCCACGTGGCGCAGAACCCGTCGGCCGCCGCACCGGGCATCCAGTCCGTTGTGGACGTTCCGCTGCTGGGCAACCTGGGCGGCAAGGCGGACGTGCGCGCGCTGCCGGAGACGCCGTACACGAGCGACGACTCGTACTACGCCGTCAACTGCATCGACAAGCCGTTCTCCCGCAGCAACCGCAACTGGGCCTCCACCGCCGCGAAGTGGGAGCAGGAGTCGCCCACGTTCGGCCGCTACCAGGCCGCGTCCGACCTGCTGACCTGCCCGACGTGGCCGGCACGCCACCCGGACCGCTGGATCGGGCCGTGGAACCGCCACACCGAGAACCCGATCGTCGTGGTGGGCAACTACTACGACCCGGCGACGCAGTACCTGTTCTCGCAGCGGATGGCGAAGCAGCTCGGCAACGCCCGCCTGATCAGCGTGGACGCCTTCGGCCACTGCATCCTCGGTGACTCGGCCGGCGCCGACGCGGCGGTGACGAGGTACCTCGTCGACCTCACCGCACCCGTGGACGGCTCGCTCTTCCAGCCGAACGCGCAACCGTTCTGATCCGTCCCGGATCGCCCGCCTGTCGCCGGACAACCCGACGATAGGCGGGTACAAACGGTGCACCCTGGGTGATGGGGTGCATCCGTGACGTCATCCTCTGTTCCAGTGCGTGTCGCGCTCGCGAGTGCGCTCGTGCTCGGCACCATCGTTTCCGGCCTGGGCACGGCCTCCGCCCAGGCCGACGCCTCCTCCGTCAGACCCGCTGCCTGGGGGCAGTGCGCGGCCGACGTCCTCGCCGGCCTGCCCGCCTCGGTGACGCCCGAGGAGCGGGCCCGGCTCACGTGCGCCGTCCAGGAGGTGCCCGTCGACCACTCGCGCCCGCGCGGGGAGAAGACCGGCATCGCCATGATGAAGCGCCCGGCGAACGACCCGTCGCGCAAGATCGGCTCGATCTTCCTCAACCCCGGCGGTCCCGGCGGCTCCGGCCTGCTGCGCGGTGCCGTGGCGAAGAACTACTTCCAGCCCTCGGTGCTCGACCGGTTCGACGTGATCGGCTTCGACCCGCGCGGTGTCGCCCGCTCCGCCCCGTTGCGCTGCTTCCGCACCCAGGAGGAAGCCGACTCCGTCAACGAGGGCTGGTACTCGCTGCCGATCACCAAGGCGGAGATCGCGAGCTCGATCCGGCAGTCCAAGGTCTACACGGACTACTGCAAGATCAACGCGGGTCCGCTGCTCGACCACATGTCGACCGAGGCCGTCGCCCGCGACCTCGACGTCCTGCGCGAGGCGGTGGGCGACAGGCAGCTCAACTTCGTCGGCTTCTCGTACGGCACGCTGATCGGCTCGACGTACGCGAACATCTTCCCGCAGCGCACCCGCGCGATGGTGATCGACGGCAACGTCGACCCGAAGCTGCGCCTCACCAACGGCGCCGAGTACGACCGCCAGCGCGCCGACGGGTTCGAGATCGCCCTCGACGCGATGCTGAAGCGCTGCGACAGCGTGGGCGCGGAGAAGTGCGCGTTCGCGGGCGACGCGCGGGGGAAGTTCGAGAACATCAAGAAGGCCCTCGGCCAGGGGCCGGTCACGTTGCCGAACGGCACGCAGGTGACGCTGTCCGACGTGGTCGGCCGGGTCGCGGGTGACCTGTACTCGATCGCCCGGATCGCCCCGCTCGCCGCGTGGCTGCAGAGCATCCACCTGGCGCTGAACCCGTCCACGGCGACCACCGCGTCCCTCGGCGTCCAGTCCGCCGTGGAGCTCCCGGCGCCGCTGAACAACAACGCCGGTCGCATGGACGTCGACCCGCTGCCGGACACCCCGTACACCTCGGACGACTCCTACTACGCCGTGAACTGCTCCGACAAGCCGTTCTCGCGCACCAACCGCAACTGGGAGCGCACCGCGGCGAAGTGGGAGCGGGAGTCGCCGACGTTCGGCCGCTACCAGGCCGCGTCCGACCTGCTGACGTGCCCGACGTGGCCGGCGCGCCACCCGGACCGCTGGATCGGCCCGTGGAACCGCAAGACGCCCAACCCGGTCGTGGTGGTGGGCAACTACTACGACCCGGCGACGCAGTACCTGTTCGCGCAGCGCATGGCCAAGCAGCTCGGCAACGCGCGCCTGGTGAGCGTCGACGCGTTCGGCCACTGCATCCTCGGTCGCTCGGCGGGCACGGACGCCGTCGTGGCGAAGTACCTCGTCGACCTGGTCGCTCCGGCGGACGGGCAGGTGTTCCAGCCGAACGTTCAGCCGTTCGCCTGATCTCCTCGCCTGAAGCGGTGGCGGTGCTCGTGCAGCACCGCCACCGCGGCGGCGACGGCCAGCACGGCGGCGACGGTCAGCCACACCGGGTCGTAGACCTGGACGACCTCGATCTCCGTGAACCGCCGGCTCATCTCGACGCCGCGCAGCGTCTGGTAGCTCTCGGGTTCCGAGCCCCACAGCGGCCCGTGCACGGCCCGCGTCAGCGCCGCGAGCGCCCCGATCCCCGGCAACACCCACAGCTTCACGACAGCACGCTCCGCATGATCAGCACCACCGCGCTCGTCCCCGCCACGACCAGCGTGGGCGTCCGGACACCTCCGGCGTCGACCCTCGCGCGCAACGGCCCGGACAGCAGGAAACCGGCCACCAGGAACGGGATCAGCAGCACCCCGCTCCACAGCGCGTGCGCCGTGACGTTGCCGGTGGCGCCCAGCCCGGTGAGCGAGGCGCCGGACCCGAGCACGAAGAACGCCGCCAGCGTCGCCCGCACCTGTGGCCCCGCCTGGTCCTGGTAGAGCAGCGCGACCATCGGGCCGCCGATCGACGTGGCCGTGCCGAACGATCCGCTCGCCACGCCCGCGGTCACCAGCGACGGCGGGGTGGGGCGCGGGCGCCACGACGTGACCGACAGCAGCACGCACGCCAGCACCGCGCCGCCGACGACCACGCCGAAGCTCCTGCGGTCGAGCGAGTCGACGATCCAGATGCCGACGGCCGTTCCGGGCAGGCGGCCGAGCATCGCCCAGCCGACGCCACGCCAGTCGACGTGGCCGAACTCCCTCGCGAGCGACATCACCGCGTGCGCGCAGGCGACCACCAGCACGGGCACGGGAACGAGCGCCGGGTCCAGCAGCGCGAGCAGCGGCACGGCGACCAGTGCCAGCCCGAAGCCGATCAGACCCTGCAACAACCCTCCGCACGCGACGACCACCCCGGCCACCGCCAGCAACCCCCAGGACATGCTTAGCGATGCTACAGATCGGTGTCCGAGGCTTTCCTCGCCGTTCGCCGGGCGTTGGCCGGGCGCACCTACGCTCCGCGCCATGACCGCGTCCCGCCGCTCCTTCCTGCTCGGCACCGGTGCGACCGCCGCCGCTGCCGCCCTGGTCACGCCCGGCTCCGCAGCCGCTGACAACGTTGTCGGCGGCCGTCCCGACCCCGAGTCGCGGCGGTTCACGCTCGCCGTGATCCCGGACACGCAGTACATGTTCGACCTGGACCGCGGCGACTCGGCGCCGCTGAAGGCGACGCTGCAGTACCTCGTCGACCACCAGCGGTCCGAGAACATCGTCTTCGTCAGCCACCTCGGCGACCTCGTCGAGAACGCGCGCCAGAGCGAGATCGACGACATCAGCGCGCGGTTCGAGGTGCTCGACCGCCGGCGCGTCGGCTACAGCGTGCTCGCGGGCAACCACGACGTGCCGGACTCGCGCCTCGACGACCAGCGCGGCCGCACGCCCTACCTCGACCGGTTCGGGCCGCAGCGGTTCCGCAGGTCGCCGACGTTCCGCGGGGCGAGCGCCGACGGCTACAACACCTTCCACGTCTTCCGCGCCGGCGGCCGGGAGTGGCTCGTCCTCGCCCTGGACTGGCGCATGTCCGCCCGGGGTTTCGCCTGGGCGCGCTCGGTCCTGGAGCAGCACCCGGCGCTCCCCGTCATCCTCACCACGCACGAGCTCGCGTACGACGGCGGTGACGGCGCCGCGGCGATGTCCGACTACGGGCGCAAGCTGTGGAACGAGCTGATCAAGGACAACGACCAGGTCTTCCTGACGCTGAACGGCCACTTCTGGCCGCCCGCGCGGGCGACGCTGCGCAACGCGGCGGGCAACGACGTCCACGTGCACATCACGAACTACCAGGACCGCTACTACGGCGGTGGCGCGATGATCCGGCTCTACCACTTCGACCTGGACCGCGGGGTGGTCGACGTCCGCACGCTGTCGCCGTGGCTGCTCGGCAAGAAGGCGCTCAACCCGCTGGAACGCAAGGAGGTCGAGCTGACCGGACCGGCCGACCGGTTCAGCGTGCCGATCGACTTCGAGCAGCGGTTCGCCCGGTTCTCGCCGCCGGTGCTGCCGCCCCCGCAACCCGTCCGGGACGTGCTGGTGCGCGGCACGGTCGCGTACTGGCGGCTCGGCGAGAGCCTGGAAGACCTGTCGGGCAACGGCAACGACCTGCGGCAGAACGGGACGGTGACCGCCTCCGACGACCACCACCGGTTCGCGCCGTCGCACCGCTCGCTGTACTTCGGCAAGCAGGGCCACCTGTCCACCGTGGACTCGGCGCCGCTGAACCGCGAGACGTTCGAGCGCGGGTACACGATCGAGGCGTTCCTGAAGCTGCCCGCCGGGTTCGACCACCCGTGGTGCGGCTTGTTCACGAAGCTCGCGCCCGGCTCGGCGGCCGGCAAGACGGGCGACGACCCGAGCGAGCCGATCGCCACGCTGAACGTCGCCGGCGGCGGCCAGTTGCAGTGGGCCGCGTTCCCGCGCAACCAGGCGGGCATCTCCACGAACTGGGGCCACGAGATGGACTACGAGACGTGGTGGCACATCGCCGTGGTCAACGACGGCACGCACACGACGTTGTACGTCGAGGGCTCTCCCTTGCTGCGCAACCCCTCCACGCCCGCACGCGGCATCTCGGCGGCCGGCGACCCGTGGCTCGTCGGCGCCTACGCCTACAACAGGGTCGTCGAGAAGTCGTTGCACGGCTGGATCGGCGACCTGCGCGTCGTCAACCGCGCGCTGGACCGCTCCGAGTTCATGCGGTCGAAGGCAGCCCGAACCGCGGGAACAGACTGAGGTCGAAGAACGACGAGACGCGCGTGATCCGGTCGCCGCGCACCTCCAGCACCTGGAGGTTGAACGGCCGGAACACGCCGTCCCCCGCGCGGAGGTAGAGGCCGTGGGCGGGCTGGCCGTTCGCCTCGGCGGCGATCATCCTGGCGCCGTGCGGAACCGCCGGGCACTGGTGCTCGAGGTGCCACGCGACCATCTCCGGGCCGCGGTACCACTGCGGGAACGGAGGCATCTCCCAGACGACGTCCTCGGCGAACATCCCGATGATCGCCGGGATGTCCTTGGCCTCGAACGCCTTCACCCACCGGTCGAGCAGCGGCTTGGCGTCCGCGGGCTCGACGACCTCGTCCTCGGTGAGGTCCCGCAGCTGCGCGTGCGCCCGTTGCAGAGCGCTGTTCACCGCCGCGACCGTCATGTCGAGCTCGTCGGCGGTCTCGGCGGCGCTGAGCCGCAGGACGTCGCGCAGGAGCAGCACCGCTCGTTGCCTCGGCGGCAGGTGTTGCAGCGCCGCGACGAACGCGAGCCTGGTGGACTCCCGTTCGGTGACGATCGCGGCCGGGTCTGTCGGGAACGGCTCCAGCCACGGGACCTCGTGGTCCTGGCTCAGCGGGTCGTCCTCGGTGGCGCCGCGGGTACCGAGCCCGAACGGCAGCGGGCGCTTCGCGCGGCCGTCGAGCGCGGTCAGGCAGGCGTTCGTCGCGATCCGGTACAGCCACGTGCGCACCGAGGAGCGGCCCTCGAAGTTGCCGTACGCCTTCCACGCGCGCAGGTACGTCTCCTGCACCAGGTCCTCGGCGTCGTGCAGCGACCCGAGCATCCGGTAGCAGTGCGCCAGCAGCTCCCGCCGGAACGGATCGGCCGCGGTCTCGAAGTCCACCGTCATGCCCGCGCTCCGATCGAGTTCTGCAACCTGTCCGTGAGGGTGCGGATGTAGTCCTTGAGCTCCGCCGGTTCGTGCACGTCGAACTCGAAGCCGAGGAACAGCAGGTGCCACAGGATCCGTTCGAGCGCGTCCGCACCCGTGCGCATCAGGCACTTCCCGTCGTCGACCGGTTCCAGCGACGCGGACATCGGCGACGTGCGGTCCGCGACCTCCCGCAGCGGCGCGTGGATCGTCAGCACCGCCTGGTAGGTGTAGACGTTGGAGGAGATCTGCCGCGAGACGAACTCGCCGAGGCTCCGCGCCGGTGGCTCGCGCGGGGTGAACCGCGCGGCGAGCGCCGGTTCTCCCTCGACGCGGTCGACGCGGAACGTCCGCCAGTCCTCTTTGGACACCTCCCACGCCACCAGGTACCAGCGGCGGCCGGTGTGCACGAGGCCCTGCGGCTCGACCAGCCGCTTCGAGGGCCCGCCGTGCGTGGAGGCGTAGGTGAACCGCAGCTGCTGGTGGTCGCGGCAGGCGGCGGCGATGATCGTGAGCGTCTCCGCGTCGACCGTCGGCCCCGCGGCGGTCAGGGCGGTGGTGTGCGCCTGCAGCGCCTGCACCCGCCGGCGCAGCCTCGACGGCAGGACCTGCTCCAGCTTCGTGAGAGCGCGGACCGACGTCTCCTCGATGCCCGCGATCGAACCGTTCGCCGCCGTCCGCAGCCCGACCGCCACGGCGACCGCCTCGTCGTCGTCCAGCAGCAGCGGAGGCAACTGCGCGCCCGCGCCGAGCTGGTACCCGCCCGTGGCACCGGGCAGCGACGTGACGGGGTAGCCCAGGCTGCGCAGCTTGTCCACGTCCCGGCGGATCGTGCGCACGTCGACGCCGAGCCTGCCGGCGAGCTCCGGGCCCGTCCAGTCCCGCCGCACCTGCAACAGGGACAGCAGCTTCAGCAGCCGTGCGGACGTCTCCAGCATGGAACGGATTCTAGATTCCATTGCGGACAACGGCCGTCAATGGCTAGGGTTTGTCCCATGACTGCCGGGTCGGCCTCGTGCCGTGAGCGGAACGGTTGCCCGGCCCTGACTTGATCAGGGCCCCTCCGCCCCGCGCGTTCGTTCCACCGGAACAACGCGCACGGGAGAGGAGGTGATGCGCAATGCTTCCCAACGTTGGTGATGTCTTCTCGGGGAAGGTCGTCTCGACCGTTCCCTTCGGTTCCTTCGTCGAGCACCCCGCCGGTGCACACGGGCTCCTGCACGGCCGGCAGGCCGAGGTCGGTGCCTCGGTGCGGGTGAAGGTGCTCGCGGTGGACGCGGAGCAGCAGCGGTTCAGCCTGGAGCTGGCCTGATGCTGACGACCTGAGTGCTCGGGCAGAGGCGCCCTGCCCGAGTCCGCTCACGGTCTGCGGTGCTCCGCGCATTCGTTCGTCAGGCGAGCGTGCAGGTCCTTGCGGTGCCCCTCGTCCTGGGGCGCCGGGCCCAGCGCGTCCGCCGGACTCGTGATGCCGTGCAGCAGCCGGTACAGCACGACATCCGTTGCGGTGTAAAGCCACACGTCCGCCTTGCCGGGCGGGGCGGCCGGTCCGAGCGCGTTCTCGAACCAGGCCGGGAACAGCAGGTCGTGCGCGACCGCGTCCTCGATGCGGGCGCGGATCTGCCGGCGTGCCCGCGCGACGGCCTCGTTGCCGACGGACTTGGCAGCGCTGTCCCTGGCGTGCGTGTCGTCGTCCGGTGCCTCCGGCCGTTGACGCGTGGTGATCGCCCGCCATTGCCTGTAGTGCTTGCGCCACAGGGACTCCGCGTTCGGCGGGAGGTGGGTGAGGGCCTCCGCGGCCTCGATCGCCTCGGCGGCCCTGCGGTCGTACTCGGCGATGGCCCTGCGGACGTCCTTGGCCTGCTGCGGGGTTTGCGGCCTGCGGGCGTAGGCGTCCTGCCCGTGGAGGATCTTGGCGATCAGGTCCTCGTCGAGGTCCGGCCAGTGGTCGAAGTCGGCCCTGCGGGTCTCGCCCGCCCTGACCTTGCGGTTGAGCGCCACCAGCAGGCGTTCGAGCCGGTGGACGCTCTCGGCCAGCTCGGCGACCCGGTCGTCGGTCTTCGTCAGCCTGCGGGTGTTGTCCCTCAGCTGGTTGGTCTGGCTGAGCTGGTTCTGGGCGGCGTCGGCCTGGACGTCGTCGACGCGGGTCTCCAGGGACTTGAGCTCCTTCTTGAGGAGCTCGACCTTGCTCTCGAGCGCCTTGAGCGGATCTATGTTCACCTGTGCGTCCTCCAGGCCCACCAGGCGATTCCCGCCGCGGTCAGGAGCGCCGCCCAGCCGTTGGCCAAGGGGGTCAGGAGGGTTGCCGCCAGTGCCGCCGTGATCGCCGCCGTCCTGGCCCGGGGCTCCCACTGCTTCCTGCCCGTGGGGTCCACCAGGACCGCGGCGGCTGTGGCGGTGGCCAGGAGGAGGGAGAGCAGGGACCAGGCGTCGAACCAGCCCACGGCGACGACGAGTGCCGCTGCCGTGGTGGCGGTGGCCACGGCTCGGTTCGGGACGGTCAAGCGGTCCGCTTCCAGCTCCCTGCGGGCCTGCATCACCGCTTCCACCTGGTCGTTCGTGGTGGTGACCAGGTGGTGGAAGCCGGGGCTGCCGGGAGGTGTGCTCTGCAGGGCTCGCAGGGTTGTGCGCAGGGACTGCTGGCGGTCGGCCAGGCGGGCGAGCGGATCGGCTGCCATGCCCCGACATCGTGATCATCGGGGGTGGGTGGGGCTAGGGGCGGAAGTCCTAGTTGGTCCGGTTGCCGTCGAACTTCCCTCACTCGGACTAGTGGGGTCGCCGGTTCCTGTTCGGCGTTCCCCTGGGGCTCTGCCCCAGACCCCCGGCGGGCCCAGCGCCGCTGGTGGGTTGATGGCACGCCTGTTGCCTTGGGCGGCTGTCGGTTGCGTTGGCGGTGGGGCCCCATCACAAGTCGCAGCAGGAGCTGTGGCGCGACTCGTGATGGGACCCCATCGCCGGGAGCGTCTGCTCAGGACGGCTCGCCTTCGGCATCGCGGTGGGCAGGGCTACGACTTGCGGCGCGCCTCCGGGGGCCACACGACCTCGATCGGGACGCCTGAGGCGCGTGCCTGTTCCACCACGTCCGCCGTGCCGCCCTTGCCCTGGGCCGGGACGCCGTCCCACACCGCCACGAGGACCTCGACGGACGCGAGCATGCGTTCGTTCGCCGCCACGTAGGCCAGGCGTCCGCTCGACATGTGCGGGAGGACGCTGACCACCGTGGCGGCTGCTCGCAGTTCGTCGTACTCGGCCACCTGGTGGGGTTTCAGGCGGTCGCGGTAGTCCAGGGCCGGGAGGACCACCTCGACCTGGCCGCCGAGTGCGAGGACGGCTCTGGCGAAGACCTGGTCGGCGCCCGGCGCCAGGCAGGTGACGCCGACCAGGCTGCCGCCCAGGCGTTCCAGCGTTGCGGTGATGGCGGCCTGGACGGCCGGGACGCACTCCGGGACCAGGTTGCTGTGGCCGGTGATGCCGACTCGCATCATGCGGTCCGTATCGCTCTGATCGCGTCCCTCGTGTCCTGCACGGCGGGGATGTGGCGGTGCCGTGCCGCCTCCTTGGCGAAGTCCTCCAGCTTGCGCAGGACCCTGCCCGAGGAGAGCTTCGCCGCCGTCGGCAGGACCTCGTTGATCAACCCGCACGCTGCCTCCGGGTCTCCCGCGACCATTTTGGTGCGCGCCAGTCCGATGACGTCGAACGCGCGGTTGCGCACTTTCGACGGGTCTCGCAGTTCCAGGGCCCGCCGGATGTGTTGTTCGGCGTGGACGGCCTGGGAGGGGTCGTGCATGGCGAGGTCGCGGCAGCGGGCGCCGATGACGCCCTCCAGCTCGGCCTCGTCGAAGCTGTGCAGGTAGCGGGGTTCGTTGCCGGCGTCGCGCTGGGCGAAGCTGTCCTGGGCCATGCCCACCGCCTGGTGGAACTCGCGGGTCTTGCCCATCTGGGCGTACGCCCAGGCCTCGCGGGTGAGGAGCAGGGCCTTGAGCGTGGGGGTGCCGGTGCGGCGGGTGCCGTACTGGCCCAGCTGGACGAGCTCCAGGCCGTCCTCCGGGCGGCCCAGGTCGAACATCTGCCTGGCCATGGCGGCGAGGCAGAGGGCCGCGAAGCCGTCGTTGTGGCCGGCCTTGGCCATGCGGACGGCCAGCACGTAGTAGCGCTGGGCCGCGTTGTGCAGGCCCGCGTCGAACGACATGCTCGCGGCCACCTTCGACAGTTCCGCGCCGATGAAGAACGCGCGTTCCGTCGTCGGGCCCGAGGGGGCCCTGCCGAGGCGTTCGGCCAGTTCGTCGAGCTGGCCGAGGACGGCCTTGCGGGCGAGGCCGTAGCCGCCCCGGCCTCCCCAGCCGCGCAGGCCGTCGGCCACGCGCTGCAACGCGAAGAGCTCCTCCTCGCTGATCGCCGAGTGCGACGACCACTTCGACAGGTTCTGCAGGGGGTGCAACCACCGCTGCAGCGGCTCGACCAGTGCGGACCCCACCGTCACCGCGGCGGCTCCCGCGAGCGCCGCTCGTCTGCTGATCGCCAAGTCGCTCCTCGCCGTCTCCTCGACCGAACGGGCAATGCTCGTCGCCTCCCAGGGGGCGGCGAGCACATCTGGCGGGCCCGTGTCGGGGGAGCCCACCTGAGCTGGGGTGACGACTCGGTCGAACCACAGTCGTTCGCCCGGCACGCCGAGCACCTGCGCGAAGTGGCGCAGCCGGTCGAGGCGGTCGATCTGGTTCTCACCCGACTCGTAACGCGACAGCTGCGCCTGGCTGATGCCGAGCCACGCCGCCATGCGGTCCTGCGTGACCCGGCTGAGGTGCTGGGGGTGGTGCCGGTAGGCGGAGATCAACGCACCCATGTCGCGGTCGGTGCACGCCGCCACGATCGTGGGGTGGTCCCAGAACTCGTTCGGGACCTCGGGTGGTCCGTGCACGGCCGAACGGGCGTTGCGGCGGCACCGGTGACACAGCCGATCGGTGTTGTCGGCGGCGATGAACGCTCCACACGGGCAAGCGCGCCTGGATCTGGGTCTCGCTGCATCCATCGGCCTCGCCCCCGTCACTGAGCGTTTTCCAAGTGTACGGACGTGTGATCGTCAGTCCATCCATCTCATGCATAAGACGTAATGGGTTCGCGTGTCGCAGTTCCGGCGCCCCCGCCCGGCGGATGAGCTTCATACGTCCGCTGCATGAGCCGCATGCAGGGTGCGAGTGGTGTCGAGGGGAAGTGAGACGCACCCTGCACATCGACGGGCCCGCGGGTCGACCCCCGTGGCTCGTCCAGCGCCACCCACCAACGGGGAGGACAACCGCCGATGAGCCTCACGACCGCGGAGACCGGTACGGGGAGTACCGGGATCCCTCAGCACAGGGGACACGCACGGGCGATCGGGGAGGCCGTGGCCGGCTACCGGTTGCTCGGCTGGCAGGTGAGCGTCACCGAGCAGGGGGTGTTCCTGCCCCTGGGCCCCGCCACGACAGCCCTGGCGATGCCGGCGAGGATCGGGTCGCGAGTGCTGGCCGACCTGAAGTCGCGCATGCTCGCCGGTCCCGTCACCGTCATCCCCGGACCCCGCGAACACTGGATCTTCCTCGCCGAACTCGTGGCGCTGCTGCCCACGCACCTCAAGGCGCCGCCGGAGGTCCAGTTCGTGCGCTCACCCCACCGGATCGCCCTCCCGCCCACGATGACCAGGTACGGATCGCTGCGCTGGGCGAACCCGCCGTCGCACTCGCGGCACTGGTTCCCGCCCTTCACCGCCGTGCTCGCCCTGGCCCGGACGGCCGCCGCGGAGGACCAGCGCCGATAATCGGTGCCCGTGGACCGTCGTTCAGTGTTGTTGTGCGGGCTCGCCGCCGCCCTGGCCGCGTGTGGCGAGCCCGCTCCCCGCAAGACGGGCGGTGCCGGCACCGCCCGCGCCGGTGACCGCGTGACCTCCGTGTCCGCGGTGCCCGTCGGCAGCGGGGTGCTGGTGGACATGCCCGGCAACGCCCAGCTGCTGGTCGTGCAGCCTCAACCGGGTGAATTCCGTGCGTTCAACCCTTCGTGCCCGCACGTGGGTTCCCTGGTGAACCCGCCCGCCGGTGGCGTCATCACGTGCCCTCTGCACGGGAGCACCTTCGACCCGGCCACGGGTGCTGTCCGCAAAGGACCTGCGACTTCGGGCCTCGTCGAGGTGGCGGTCACCCGTTCCGGAGACGATCTGGTGCTCTCCTGAGAGCTGTGCGTTTGCTGTGCATCCGGCCTCTCGCTGAACTTCTGCGAACCGATCCGCGTAATGCTGTGGTGTGAGCCCGAACACCCACCACCACGGAGGACCGGTCGTGAACAACGAAAGCCTGGTCAGCAGGCGGGCGGCACTGTGCGGAATCGCGGTCGCCCTCGCCGTGCCCAGTGGACTCGTGACCGCGTGCAGCTCCCCGGCACCCTCCAGCGGGGCCACGCCCACCCAAGGCGGCTCCACGCCCACCTCGGGCTCCGCCGGCTCGGCCGGCACCGCGCTCGTGGCCCTGGCCGACGTGCCCGAGGGCGGCGGAGCGGTCGTGGACGGTCCCAACGGCACCAAGATCGTGGTCGCGCGCGTGTCCGCGACCGAGGTGAAGGCGTTCGACGCGTCCTGCCCGCACCAGGGGGCCCTCGTCGCCGAGCCGTCCGGTGGCACGATCACGTGCCCCTCGCACGGCAGCCAGTTCGGCGCGTCCGACGGCGCCGTGAAGAAGGGGCCGGCGACGACCGGCCTGCGCGCGGTCCAGGTCAGGGTCGACGGCGACCAGGTGGTCCTGACCTGACCTTTTCTGTTTTTGTCAGACCACGTCGATAGTCTTGACGGCGTGGCAGATCCCTCGACGTACCGCCCCGCCGTGGGCACGATCCCCGAGGCTCCCGGCGTCTACAAGTTCCGCGACGCCGGTGGGCGGGTCGTCTACGTCGGCAAGGCGAAGAGCTTGCGCAGCAGGCTGAACTCCTACTTCGCCGACATCTCCGGTCTGCACCCGCGCACGCGCCAGATGGTGACGACGGCGGCCTCCGTCGAGTGGACCGTCGTCACCACCGAGGTCGAGGCGCTGCAGCTCGAGTACAACTGGATCAAGGAGTTCGACCCGCGGTTCAACGTCCGGTACCGCGACGACAAGTCGTACCCGGTGCTGGCCGTGACGCTGCACGAGGACTACCCGCGGCTGCACGTGTACCGGGGCCCGCGCAAGAAGGGCGTGCGGTACTTCGGCCCGTTCGCGCACGCCTGGGCGATCCGCGAGACGCTGGACCTGCTGCTGCGCGTGTTCCCGGCGCGCACGTGCTCGGCCGGTGTTTTCAAGCGGCACAACCAGATCGGCCGCCCGTGCCTGCTCGGGTACATCGACAAGTGCTCGGCGCCGTGCGTCGGCAAGGTGTCGGCGGACGAGCACCGCGACATCGTGCTCGACTTCTGCGACTTCCTGGCGGGCAAGACGGACAACATGGTCCGCCGCCTGGAGCGCGAGATGCTGGAGGCGTCGCAGGAGCTCGAGTTCGAACGGGCCGCGCGCCTGCGCGACGACCTGGGCGCCCTGCGCCGCGCGATGGAGAAGCAGGCCGTCGTGCTCGGCGACGGCACGGACGCGGACGTGATGGCGTTCGCGCAGGACGAGCTCGAGGTCTCGGTCCAGGTCTTCCACGTGCGCGGCGGCCGGGTGCGCGGCCAGCGCGGCTGGGTGCTCGACAAGGTCGAGGCGGTCGACGACGCGGCGATCGTCGACCAGTTCATCATGCAGTTCTACGGCGACAACACCGAGAACACCCCGCGCGAGGTGCTCGTCCCGGTCCTGCCGGACGACGCTCCCGCGCTGGAGGACCTGCTCTCCGAGCAGCGGGGCTCCCGCGTGGCGCTGCGCGTCCCGCAACGGGGCGACAAGCGCGCCCTGATGGAGACCGTGGCGCGCAACGCCTCCGAAGCGTTCGCCCAGCACAAGCTCCGCCGCGCCGGCGACCTGACGGCCCGTTCCGCAGCCCTGCAGGAGATCCAGGACGCGCTGGCCCTCGACACGGCGCCGTTGCGCATCGAGTGCATCGACATCAGCCACGTCCAGGGCACCGACGTGGTGGCGTCGCTGGTCGTCTTCGAGGACGGCCTGGCCCGCAAGTCCGAGTACCGCCGCTTCGCCCTCCGCGAAGCGGCCACCGAGGGCGACGTGGCGTCCATCGCCGAGGTGGTCCGCCGCCGCTTCCAGGCGATGCTGCGCGAGACCGCCTCGGGCGGCCCCAACCCGGGCATCGACCCGGACACCGGCAAACCCCGCAAGTTCGCCTACCCGCCCAACCTCCTGGTGGTCGACGGCGCCGGCCCCCAAGCCGCCGCCGCGGCCGACGTCCTCGCCGAGCTGGGCATCACCGACGTGGCCGTCGTCGGCCTCGCCAAGCGCCTGGAGGAGGTCTGGGTCCCCGGCGAACCCGACCCGGTGATCCTCCCGCGCACCAGCGACGCCCTCTACCTGCTGCAGCGAGTCCGCGACGAGGCCCACCGCTTCGCCATCGCCTACCACCGCCAGAAGCGCTCGAAGCGCATGATCGCCTCCGAGCTCGACGACGTCCCGGGCCTCGGCGAGACCCGCAAAGCCGCTCTGCTCAAGCACTTCGGCTCGGTGAAGAAGCTGCGCCAGGCCACAGTGGACGAGATCAGCGGCGTGCCGGGCGTGGGCCGCCGCACCGCCGAGGCCGTGGTGGCGAGCCTGGCGGCGGGCGGGAAGTCCTGATGGTGGCCGGCCATCCGGCCGCGCCGGGCTCGGGTGCGGGGAGCGGCCCGGCGGCGAAGCCGGGTGTGCTCCCGCCCGCCGCCCGGCTCACCCGCCGCGCCCTGACCGAAGCCGTCGGCCTGCGCCGACTCCCACCCTCCGCCGAGGCGCTCCTGTCCGGACTGGACGCGCCGCCCCGCCTGGCCGCCCACCTGCGAGCCGTCCACGACGTGGCGTGCGACCTGGTGTCCTGGGTGGAGCGCCATCACCCCGAGGCGGCGGTCGACGGCGACGCGGTGAAGTTCGGCGCGGCCACGCACGACATCGGAAAGGTGTTGCACCCCAACGAGTTGTCCGGCCCGGGCTCCGCCCACGAACCGGCCGGCCACGAGTTGCTCTTGGCCCGCGGGACCGACGAACGGCTGGCCCGCTTCGCGCGGACGCACGCGTCCTGGACGGAAGCCGGCATCGAGCTGGAAGACCTGCTGGTCAGCCTCGCCGACAAGGTGTGGAAGGCGAAGCGCGTCCCGGACCTCGAACAGCTCGTCACCGAGCGCCTCGCCGCCGTCGCCGGGCAGGAGCCGTGGGAGGTCTTCCTGGCGCTGGACGACGAACTGGACCGCATCGCGTCGAGCGCCGACGCACGACTGGCGTTCCAGGCGAGCCACCCGGTTTCGCCGTGACCGCGACGCAGTCGCCCACCGCCACACGCACCTCGGCGGCGACAAGCTCCGCACCGAAGGCCGACGCGGCGCCGAAGGGCGATGCGGCGCCGAAGGGCGCGGCCACGCCGACGATTCCCGCTGCACCGGACCACGCGCCACACCGGCTCGCACGCCGCACCACACGCCTGCCACGGACCACCCGCTCCGCCGGACCGTCCGTCCTGTCGCCAGCCACCCTTCCGCCGCACCGAATGGCGCGCCGCGCGCATGCGGGCCTTTCGCGGCACGGAACCACCCACCGTGCCGAACTGCTCGCCGTGCCGGTCCACGCCGTGCCAGGCCCCACGCCTCAGCGCGCATCCACGCGCTTCGAGCCCGCTACCTCGGCGCGACCCAGCGCGTCCAGCACCACTCGCCGTGCCGCTCCAAGCCGTCCCACGCCTCGGCGCGCTTCTACGCGCTTCGAGTCCGCCGTCTCGGCGCGAACGCGTCGGCCTTCTCGGCACGACCGAGCGCGTCCAGCACCACCCGCCGCGCCGGGCCTGCGCCTCGGTGCGCTTCCCGCCGCTCCGAGCCCGCCCCCTCAGCACCACCCACATGGCGCAGCACCACCCGCCACACCGGCCCCGCAAGCCCCACCCGCCCTGCGAACGCACCGAAATCCGGGCGAGGATCGTGACCACGGCCACGGCACGCCCGTGTCAACGGCCGAACCTGCCGCGCGCGAGGGTCGTTCCGGTGGAGACTCGGCACCGGGAGCGGCCGCCGTGGCCCCCCAGCACCCAGCAGCTCGCCAAACGAGAGCGTGCAAGCAGCGCTCATGAACAGGTAACGGAGTCGTAGTCGTGAACGCGGAGAAGTCCGGCATCGAAGTCGCCGTGGTGACCGGGCTGTCCGGTGCGGGCCGCAGCACCGCGGCCAAGTGCCTGGAGGACCTCGGCTGGTTCGTCGTCGACAACCTGCCCCCGGAACTCATCGCCACCATGGTCGAGCTCGGCGCGCAGGCGCGCGGGGCGATCACCAGGGTCGCCGTCGTCATGGACGTGCGCAGCCGCGCGTTCACCGAGGACCTGGCCGCCATCATCAAGGACCTCGACGCGCGCGGGTACAAGCCGCGCGTGCTGTTCCTCGAGGCCACGGACGCCGTGCTGATCCGGCGGTTCGAGGCGGTGCGGCGCGGTCACCCGATGCAGGGGGACGGGCGGCTGCAGGACGGCATCGAGGCCGAGCGGATCCTGCTCACGCCGCTCAAGCAGGAAGCGGACCTGGTGCTCGACACGAGTGCGCTGAGCGTCCACCAGCTGCGCGCCAAGATCGAGGACACGTTCGGCACCGAGGCCGCGACGCGCACCAGGGTCACCGTGCTGAGCTTCGGCTACAAGTACGGGCTGCCGATGGACGCCGACCTCGTCATGGACGTGCGCTTCCTGCCGAACCCGTTCTGGATCCCGGAGCTGCGGGAGCAGACGGGTCTCGATGGTGAGGTGCGCAACTACGTGCTGTCCCAGGAGGGCGCTGACGAGTTCCTTGACCGGTACCACGAGCTGCTGAGGCTCATCGGTGCCGGTTACCGGCGTGAGGGCAAGCGCTACCTGACGCTCGCGATCGGCTGCACGGGTGGAAAGCACCGCAGTGTGGCCCTGAGCGAAGAGCTGGCCGCGCGGCTGGCGAGCGAGGACGGCATGGCCGTGAAGGTCGTGCACAGGGATCTGGGACGCGAGTGACGAAGTTGAGAGCTGTTGCTTTGGGCGGCGGGCACGGGCTGCACGCGACGCTGAGCGCGTTGAGGCGGGTCACCGACGACGTGACGGCCGTGGTGACCGTCGCGGACGACGGGGGCTCGTCGGGACGTCTGCGGCGCGAGCTGTCCCACCTGCTGCCTCCGGGCGACCTGCGCAAGGCCATGGCGGCGCTGGCGGGGGAGGACGAGTCCAGCAAGGTGTGGACGTCCCTGTTCACGCACCGCTTCGGCGGCACGGGGGCGCTCGCCGGCCACGCCGTCGGCAACCTGGTGATCGCCGGGCTGCTCGAGCAGCTCGGCGACCCGGTCGCGGTGCTCGAGGTCGCGTCGAGGCTGCTCGGGGTCAAGGGGCGGGTGCTGCCCATGTCCAACGAGCCGCTCGACATCGAGGCCGACGTCATGGGCCTCGACGAGGACGTGAGGGACGTGCGGCGCATCCGGGGGCAGGTCGCGATCGCGACCACGCCGGGGCTCGTCCAGCGCATCCGCCTCACGGCCCCGAACGGGCGACCTGTGGGCTGCCCGGAAGCAGTACAGGCTGTACTTGACGCCGATCTTGTGTTACTCGGGCCGGGATCGTGGTTCACCAGCGTCTTGCCACATCTGCTGGTGCCCGAACTCCACGACGCGCTGGTGCGCACGCGTGCCAAGAAGGCCCTCGTGCTCAACCTCGTCCCCCAACCGGGTGAAACCGCCGGTTTCTCTCCGGAGCGGCATTTGGACGTAGTCTGCGAGCACGCACCCGAGCTGAAGGTGGACGCGGTGATCGCCGACGTCAACTCGGTCCCGACCCCGGACCGGCTGACGCGAGCCGCCTCGGCACTGGGCGCGCGTACGCATCTGGCGAAGATCGCCGCACCGGACGCCGCGGAACGGCATGATCCGGAGGCGCTTGCCGGTTGCCTGAGGCAGGTGGTCGAGGAGACCGGAGTGGGAGGGACTGGCCAGTGGCGATGACGTCGGCGGTCAAGGACGAGCTCAGCAGGCTCGCGGTATCCAAGACCTGTTGCCGCCGCGCGGAGGTGTCCTCCCTGCTCAGGTTCGCGGGCGGCCTGCACATCGTGTCCGGCCGGGTCGTCGTGGAGGCCGAGCTCGACCTCGGGTCCGCGGCCCGCAGGCTGCTCAAGGAGATCCAGGCGCTCTACGGCCACCACGCCGAGGTCTTCACGATCCAGTCGAACGGCCTGCGCAAGGGCACCCGCTACGTCGTCCGCGTGGTGAAGGACGGCGAGGGTCTCGCTCGCCAGACCGGTCTGCTCGACCCGCGCGGCCGCCCGGTCCGGGGCCTGCCCGCGCCGGTCGTGTCGGGCGGTGTCTGCGACGCCGAGGCGGCCTGGCGCGGCGCGTTCCTCGCGCACGGCTCGCTGACCGAACCGGGCCGCAGCTCGTCGCTCGAGATCACCTGCCCCGGCCCCGAGGCCGCGCTGGCACTGGTCGGCGCCGCCCGCCGCATGGGCATCGCCTCCAAGTCGCGCGAGGTCCGCGGAGCCGAGCGCGTGGTGATAAGGGACGGCGACGCCATCGGCGCGATGCTGACCAAGCTCGGCGCGCACGACAGCGTGCTGGCGTGGGAGGAGCGCCGGATGCGGCGCGAGGTCCGCGCCACCGCGAACAGGCTCGCGAACTTCGACGACGCGAACCTGCGCCGCTCGGCCCGCGCGGCCGTCGCGGCCGCCGCACGGGTGGCGCGCGCATTGGAGATCCTCGGCCCGGAGGCACCCGACCACCTGGCCGCCGCGGGGCAGCTCCGCCTCGCGCACCGCCAGGCGTCGCTCGAGGAGCTGGGCCAGCTCTCCGACCCGCAGATGACCAAGGACGCCGTCGCGGGCCGGATAAGGCGTCTGCTGGCCATGGCGGACAAGCGGGCCAAGGACCTCGGACTGCCGGACACGGAGTCGGCCGTCACCGCGGAGATGCTCGAAGCCGAGGTGTGAGCGAGCTCGGCCGGCTCGGGGTCAGATCATCCCGAGCTGGCTGAGCAACGGCGTGGCGAGCGTGCGCGAGTACAGGTTCGTCACGTGGTTGTTGCGGTACACCACGACGTTGCCGACGACGGCCGGGCAGACGCCGTCGCGGCAGTACCACGGTGTGAGGTCGACGATCGTCGTGCGCGGGAAGCCCGCCGCCGCCTCCACGAGCGGGTCGCCCTCACCCGCGAACGCCTCGGCCTGCGAGGTGCCGCAGGCGGCGACGTCGCGGCGGTGGCGTTCGAGGCAGCGCGGCACCTGGCCGTCCGGCCGGGGCAGGTCCTTGACCACCGCGACCGGGATGCCCGCGACCGAGAACGCGGCGAGCATCTCGCGGTAGCCGCGCAGCATGTCCTCGCGGGTGTTCCAGGTCCACTTCAGGTCGCTCTCGTAGGCCTCGCGGCTCATGCCCGACAGCACCACGAGGTCGGGCTCGAGGGCCTTCACCCGCTCCAGCACCCCGAGGTTCTGCTCCGAGCACACGGTGAACGGCCAGCCCGCCTCCGACGGCGGCACCGTCGTGAACGGGCAGCCGTTGCGCGTCATGGCCTTCACCTTCCACCGGCCGCGTCCCGGGCCTTCGGCGAAGTCGATCAGCGGGGTGCTGTACTGCGCCGCGTGCGAGTCGCCGAGCAGCACGAGCGTCTTCTGCGCCGTGGGCTCGCCCCACGAACAGGCGTCCTCCGGCAGCGTGAGGAGGTAGACGTGGCAGTCGGCGTCGCCGCTGCCGCCGTAGGGGCCGTCCTCGTTCGCCACGGCCGGATCCGGCACCAGC
>NZ_JAJCXE010000016.1:0-63596 GCF_021056325.1 Lentzea sp. CC55
CCGGCGCGACCGCCGAGGACGCGCTGCGGTTGATCGTGCAGCGCGCGGTCGAACTGGCGGGAGCGTCCTGGTCCGCGGTCCTGCTGCTCGAGGGCGGCGAACTGCGCATGGCGGCGCATGCGGGCGCCGAGTCCGGTTCGGACCGGTTCGCCGCCGACGCGCCGGTGTTCGCGGAGGTGTTGGAGACCGCGGCACCGGTGATGCTCGAGGAGGCGGGCGAGCAACTCGGCCACCTCGCCGGCCGGGCTGGTCCCACCGTGGTGGTACCGCTGCGGGCGGGCACGACGGTGACCGGTGTCCTGCTCTCGGTCCGGGACAAGGACTCGGCCGCGTTCGGGGCGGACCTGATGCCGTTGCTGGCGTCGTTCGCCGACCAGGCCGTGGTGGCGATCGAGTTCGCCGAGAACCAGAACGCCCGGCGCATGGTCGACGTGCTCGAGGACCGCGACCGGATCGCACGCGACCTGCACGACCACGTGATCCAGCGCCTGTTCGCGACCGGCATGAGCCTGCAGGGGTCGCTCACGTGGGTGACCCACCCGGAGGTCCGCAGGCGGGTGCAGAAGGCGGTGAACCAGCTGGACCAGACGGTGCTGGAGATCCGCACGTCGATCTTCGACCTGCAGGCGGACTCCGGTGACACGGGCTTGCGCAGGCGTCTGCTGGACATCGTCGCCGAGCTCACCGAGGGTGCCGAGCTGACGCCCGCGGTGCGGATGTCGGGCACCATCGACAGCCTGGTGCCCGACTACATCGGGGAACACGCCGAGGCCGTGGTGCGCGAGACCGTCAGCAACGCGCTGCGCCACTCGCGCGCGACGGAGCTGACGCTGACCGTCGAGGCGGGCGATTCCCTGATCATCTCCATGGTGGACAACGGCCTGGGCATGCCGGCCGAGGTCGCGCGCAGCGGCCTGCGCAACCTCGAGCAGCGTGCGACCGCGCTGAACGGCGTGCTCACCGTCGGCGGCGAGCCGGGCGGCGGCACCCGCGTGACGTGGCGGGTGCCGCTGGACTGACCGCTCAGCCGGTCTCGTTGTCGTGGGTGGGCTTGCGCAGCTGTGAGGCGAGCACGGCGGCCTGGGTGCGGCGTTCCAGGCCGAGCTTGGCCAGCAGGTGCGAGACGTAGTTCTTCACGGTCTTCTCCGCGAGGAACATCTTCTCGGCGATCTGCCGGTTGGTCAGGCCGTCGCCGATGTAGTCGAACACGGTCCGTTCCTGCTCGGTGAGCGCCCGGACGGGGTCGCCCTGCTCGCGTTCGCGGCGGATGCGGTTGAGCAACGCGGCGGTGGAGCGGGCGTCGAGCAGCGACTGCCCGGCCGCGACGGTCTTCACCGCGGTGGTCAGGTCGGTGCCGAGGATGCGCTTGAGCACGAACCCCGACGCGCCGGCCATGATCGCGTCGAACAGCGCCTCGTCGTCGGTGAACGAGGTGAGCATCAGGACGTTCAGCTCGGGCAGCCGTGAGCGCAGCTCGCGGCACAGCTCGATGCCGTTGCCGTCGGGCAGCCGGACGTCGAGCACCGCGACGTCCGGGTTGACCGCCGGGACCAGGGTGAGCGCCTCGGTGACCGAGCCCGCCTCGCCCACGACCTCCAGGTCGGGGGAGGCGCTGAGCAGCTCCCTGATGCCGACCCGGACGACCTCGTGGTCGTCCACCAGGAAGACTCGCGACACCACTTGCGACCACCCTCTCCTCAACCGTTCCGCGATCACGATCTCTTGTGGCGAGCGGCCGCACCCAGGGACCAAAGACCCTGTTCCCGGGAAGCGGGGGTCCTGCGCACCCGGCCGAACTCCTCGCCACCCGATCAGCTGCCCGTCCAGTATGAGGGTTGGGGAGCCGGTGTGCGCGGACCTCTGCGGAGGGTCCAAGTGCCCGTCGCGGAGGGGCACGTCCGCTCTGCCCGCACGGCACCCCGCGGCGGAATCGTCAAGGCATGCGATGGAACCCAGCAGAGGCCGCGGGAATCGTCGAGGCGGCCGGCGAGGCGCCCGTGTACAGCGAGGACCGGCCGTGGTCGCTGGAGCTGCACAACCGGTCGGTCTACCTCTTCGCGAGGGGGCACACGTCCGAGCACGATCCGCTCGGCTTCGACCGGTTGCTGTCGTGCGGCGCCGCTCTGGAACACGTCGTGCTCGCCGTCCGGCACGCGGGCTGGCACCCGCACGTCGTGTTCCCGACCGATCAGGCGAGTCCGGGCCTGCTCGCCGTCGTCCGCGCGGACCGCCGCGAACCGGCGGATCCGCAGGACCTCGACCTGCACCGGGCGATCCGCCTCGCCGAGGCCACCGGCACGGGCGATGCCCGTGCGCTGGGATGGGCCAGCCACTGGGCGGGAACGGAGCTGCGCGCGCTGGGCGAACACGAGCTCGTCGTGATCACCACCGGCGATCGCCGTCCGGACCACGTCCGGGGTGGTGCCGCGGTGCAGGCTGCGGTGCTGGCGGGCCGCAGCACCGGCGTGGCGGTGCGACCGGTCGTCCACCTGGTGCACCGGCGCGAGTGGCGGGCCGGCCTGGTCGAACGGCACGAGCTCGCCGGATTCCCGCAGGCGCTGGCCGTCGTCGGTGCCAAGGGCCCGGCGGGGACGGGACCAAGGACAGCGTCCTGCGGCCGTGCCGATTCCTAGTGTCGAAGCCGGAAGGGAGTTCCGCTATGCGTGCTCGCGACGTCATGACCAGCCCGGCGATCACCGTCACGCCGGCCGTCCCGCTCAAGGGCGTGGCCGCGTTGATGGTCTCGCACGGCTTCACCGCACTTCCCGTAGTGGACGAGGACGAACGCCTGGTCGGCATCGTGACCGAGGCCGACCTGGTGCGCGGCAGGTACCTCGAGGACGGCGGTGCCGTCGTCGCCGACGTGATGACCTCGCCCGCTGTCGCGATGGACGCCGCCGCACCCGCCGAGGCGCTGGCCCGCGTCATGGTCGACGACCGCAGGCGGTGCGTCCCGATCGTCGACGGCTCGACCGTGATCGGCGTGGTGACCCGTCGCGATCTGGTGCGGGTGATCGCCAGGGCCGACACGACGGTCGCCGCAGAGGTCCAGCGCGTGCTGGACATGTACGGCGGAGGTCGCAAGTGGACGGTCACGGTGCACGGAGGTGAAGCCGTGATCGGCACCGCGACCACCGACGAGGACACCGAACGGGTTCTCGTGGCACTGGCCGACGCGGTACCGGGAGTGCTGCGCGCCCGCGTTCTGACTGGAGGACGACGATGAAGGCCCCATCCGCCCCGATCGTCGCCGGTGTCGACGGCTCCACCTCGGCACTGTCGGCGGTGACGTGGGCAGCGCAGGAGTGCGCGCGGCACAAGATGCCGTTGCGGCTGGTGCACGCCTACGTGCTGCCGACCCGCGGCTATCCCGAGGTCGTCCTCACCGGCAACGAGATCCGCCACGCCCTTGAGAACCTGGGCTGGGACAAGCTGCAGGTGGCCACGGCGGCCGCGCGGGCGGCGGCGCCGGACGTCGAGGTGACGACGGACATCGTGTGCTGCGGCGCCACCGCGCTGCTCGTCGAGGAGTCCCAGTCCGCCCGTCTGGTGGTGGTCGGCTCCCAGGGGCTCGGCACGGTGACCGGCATGATCGTCGGTTCCACGGCCCTGGCGTTGGCGGCGCACGGGCAGAGCCCGGTGGTCGTGGTGCGCGGCACGGCGGTGCCGGACGGCCCTGTCGTGGTGGGCGTCGACGGGTCGCCGACGAGTGAGGCCGCACTGGCGTTCGCCTTCGAGACGGCATCGATGCGCGGCACCCGGCTGACCGCGGTGATGTGCTGGCAGGACTTCATGGTGGAAAGCGCTTACAGCGCCTCGCGGTTCACCGTGGACTGGGGCCAGGTGGAGGCCGAGGAGCGCAGGTTGCTGGCGCAGCGGCTGGCGGGGTGGCAGGAGAAGTACCCGGACGTGCAGGTGCACCCCGTGGTCGTGCGCGATCGACCGGTGCGAGCGTTGATGCGCTACGGAGCTGAAGCGCAGCTCGTGGTGGTGGGTAGCCACGGGCACGGCGGGTTCGCCGGCATGTTGCTCGGCTCGACGAGTCAGGCACTCGTCTACAACGCGCCGTGCCCGTTGGCGATCGTCCGCCCGGACTAGACGAGCAAGTCCTCGCCTTTGACGTGGAGTGCGGTCAGAAGGGTGTTCAGGTCGGTCCTTGCGAACCGAACTGAACACCTTTCGTGCGTCCCCAGGCACCTCGTCACTGAACGGGTGGACCACGGGTTGTGCCCCGGAGAGCGGCCACCGCCTCGTCGAAGATCCGCGTCGGATCGCCTTCGCCCTTGCGTCGCACCCTGATCTCGGTCGCGAAGTCGAGACAGGCCAGGACGCCGACAGCGACGGCCGGACAGTAAATGCCCAGCTGTCACACACTGACAGGATGGCGTACTATGACGGGCATGGTTCATCGTTGCTCGACAGGGACAAGCCTGTGACCGCCGTCGACTACCGCGCCCAGACCAGCCTGATCTCCGGCGCCAGCTCGGGCATCGGCCTCGCCTTCGCCCACGCGCTCGCCGAGCGCGGCTCGAACCTCGTGCTCGTCGCCCGCAGGCTCGACCGCCTCGAACGACTGGCGGAGGAGCTGACCGCCGCTCATGGCATCGAGGCCACCGCCATCGCCGCCGATTTGAGCGTGCCCGGTGCCGGGCCGGCGCTCGCGGACGAGGTCGCCCGGAGGGGTCTGCGGGTGACCAGCCTGGTCAACAACGCCGGCTTCGGGACCTACGGCGCGTTCCACTCGGAGGACCCCGAACGCCTGCAGGAGATGCTCGCGGTCAACATCAGCTCGGTCGTCGACGTGAGCCGGGCCTTCATCGACGAACTGCGGGCGGCCGGCACCGGTGTCCTGGTCAACGTCGCCAGCCTGGCCGCGCACCAGCCGATCCCGAACATGGCCGTCTACGCGGCCTCCAAGGCCTTCGTGCTCAGTTTCACCGAAGGGCTCTGGCAGGAGTCGCTCGGCAGCGGGCTGCGGGTGCTCGCCCTGTCGCCCGGCCTCACGCGCACCGAGTTCTTCGACGCCATCAGCTCTCCCGAAGCCAGCAGCGGCGGTAGTTTCCAGACACCGCAGCAGGTCGTCGCCACCGCCCTGCGCGCACTGGACCGCCGCACACCCCCGCCCAGCGTCATATCCGGAACACGCAACCGGCTGATGGCCAACGCCGGCCGGTTCTTGAGCCGGCGCCGCGTGGTGCTGGCCGTCGCGGGCCGCACCGGCTCCGCCTGAACACCTACACGGCCATGACCGACGGCACCGTGCCGTTCGGCGGCTTCGAGCAGTCCGGCATCGGCAGGGGAGCATGGTTCCCCGGCCTGGGATGCCTTCACGGAAACCAGAATGGTGATGGTGAATCTGTCATGAATGGCGAACGATCCGAAACCCGCGCTCTCGTGCTCGGCGGAGGCGGCGCGTTGGGCATGGGGTGGGAAGTGGGCCTGGTGACCGGGCTCGCCGACGGCGGTGTCGACTTCGGTCACGCGGATCTGTTGGCGGGAACCTCTTCGGGGTCGTTGGTCGCCGCCCACCTGGCGCTGGGGCTCGAACTCGCTGGAGCACTGCAGACCGTCGCCGCCTTCGGCGCGGCTCTCGGCTCCGGTTCCCGCGAGATCGATCCCGCGGGCCTGGCCGACGCCATGGCGAAGGCGACCGCGAGCGAGACACCGGAGGCGGGCCTGCGGTTGCTCGGCCAGCTGGCGACCGAGACCGAGACGCTGGACGAGGACACGTTCTTGGGACTGTTCCCTCAACTGGCGGGTCAGCGCTGGCCGGCCGCGTTCTCCTGCGCCGCCATCGACATCGCCACCGGAGAACGACGAGTTTGGGACGCCACGAGCGGTGTCCCGCTGCAACGCGCCGTGGCGTCGAGCACAGCGGTACCGCTCACCCTCCCACCGGTGACGATCAACGGCCGCCGCTACCTCGACGGCGGCTTGCGCGACCCGCTCAACGCCGACCTCGGCGCCGGCCACGACCGGATCGTCGCCATCTCCTGCTTTCCCCTCGGCTCTGCCGACGGCGACGATGCCACGGCCTCGGTCACGAACGCCGCTGTCCGAGCGGGTGTGGACCGGGTTCGCCGGCGGGCTCGGTCCGTGGCGCTGATCGAGCCGGGACCGGAGTTCCTCGAGATCAGCGGCGGTGGCGCCAACGTCATGGATCCGACACGGGTGGGCGACGCCTACACCGCCGGGATCCGGCAGGCACGCGCCGAGCTCGACCGGATCCGCGCCACCTGGACCGGCTGACCGCCGAGGTCCGGGTGAACTCAGCGGGGATGTCGCCGGCAGCGGATCGGGGTGTGCCCGGTCAGGGCGACTCGGACCTCGGCGGAACGACCACGACCGGGCACTCGGCGTGGCGAAGGCAGTGCGCGGCGACGCCGTGGGAGAGGAACTCGCGCACCGCTCCGCGGCCCCGCGTGCCGATGACCAGCAACTCGGCGTGCTTCGAGGCCTGGGTCAGGTGGTCGGCCGCGTCGCCGATGACGACGCACTCGGCGATGTCAGGCGCGTGCGGCACCGTGGCGCGCACCTGCCGCACTGCCTCGTGGAGTTCGCGGGCGGGGTGTCGTCGGGGCATCTCGCCATAGGGGTTGAGGCCCATCGGCGCGGCCGGCACGACTGCCGGTTCGCGGTGGTAGGCCAGCATCGCCTCCACGCGCGCGCCGCGGTGTGCCGCTTCCGCGATGGCCCAGCGCAGTGCCGCACGTGACTCCGCCGAACCGTCGACGCCGACCAGGATCACGTGTGTCCTCATGGCTGCTCCCATCACTCGGGACCAGCGTGCGGTTCGGGAGCGGACGTCGGCAGGGACGAACGTCATGAGCCGTGCGAGCCCAAGCGCCCTGCTGGCGCACGCGCGCGTGGCGGACCCTCGACCGCACCCGGTCGAACGGAGGACGTGATGAGGGTGAAGAGGGGCGACTGGCTGGTGGAGTCCAGCGGCCGGCGCGGTCAGGTCACGGCGGTCAAGCACGAGGACGGCAGGCCTCCGTACCTCGTGCGGTGGCTGGACACCGAGCACGAGGCCCTGGTGTTCCCCGGCCCGGAGACGCACGTCGTCACGGCCGAGGAAGAGGCTGCGCGGCTGCGCACGGGGTGACCCGTGGACACCGCCGTCGCGACGTTACTGCTCGCGTGGCGCCGTCCGGTGACCGTGGTCCCGGGTGAGGCCTGGTGAGCCGAGGACGAAGGTCCCGGACGCTGCGGGCCCGCGGCCACTCACCGGCGGCGACGGGGTCCGCGAGGCTCGAGTGCATGAGCGAGAGCGAGTCCCGGCCCGTGGTGGTCGGAGTGGACGGATCACCGGCCTCCCTGGCCGCGTTGCGCTGGGCCGTCGAGGACGCCGGCAGGCGCGGGTGCGGCGTCGACGCCGTCACGGCGTGGCACGCGGACTACGGCGTCATGATCGGGCCACTGCCCGCGGAGGTCTTCGCCGAGGTGTCACCGCAGGCGATGAAGGCGGCGGCGCAGAGCGTCCTCGACCGGTCGGTGGAGGGGTTCGACGGTGTCGACATCCGCCGGGTCCTGGTCGAAGGCGATGCCCGCGACGTGCTGTCCAAGGCGTCGCAGGACGCCGCGCTGCTCGTCGTCGGCAACCGGGGGCACAGCAGGCTCGTCGAGGCGGTCATCGGATCGGTCAGCGCCTACTGCGTGCACCACGCGTCGTGCCCGGTGGTGGTCGTCCGCGAGGCGGAGGTCGCACAGGCACACCCGGTCGCGGAGCCGGTGCTCCCGCTGACCCCGGGACCGCTGCTGTGAACGCGGCGGCGTTGCTGACCGACGGTTCGGTCGTCGAGGTGCGCGAACTGGGAGCGCAGGACGTGCCGGCGCTGCTGGAGCTGCACCGGGGCCTGCCGGTCGAGGACCGGTACCTGAGGTTCTTCAGCACCTCGCCCCGGCAGCTGGAGGACTTCGTCGAGCAGATGGTCTCGCCGGACGCGCCGCGGCACGTGGTCCTCGGCGCGTTCCGCGAGAACCGGCTGCTGGGCGCGGCGAGCTACGTGGTGGTGCGCGAGACCGACTTCGCCGAGGTCGCGCTCGTGGTGTCGCACATCGAGCAGGCCCACGGCGTGGGCACCTTGCTGCTCGAACACCTCGCCTCGCTGGCGCGCGGCCGCGGTGTGCGCCGGTTCACCGCCGAGGTGCTCACGATCAACGGCCGCATGCTGCGGGTCTTCACCGACCTGGGGCTGGTCACCTCGATCGTGCCCGACGGCGAGGTCGTCCACGTCGAGCTCGTCCTGGAACCCGGTGACCACTACCTCGACGCCGTGGGCGACCGGGAAGCACGTGCCGACGTCGCGAGCCTGACCCACGTGCTGCGGCCGGGCTCGATCGCCGTGGCCGGCGCGGGCCGGTCGGCGAGTTCGGTGGGCCACGCGGTGCTGAGCAACCTGGTGCGGAGCAGCTTCACCGGTGACCTGTACGCGGTCAACCCGCACGCGAAGTCGGTGGCCGGTGTCGACTGCTACGCCTCGGTGAGCGAGTTGCCGCAAGCACCGGAGCTCGTGGTGCTGTGCGTGCCGGCGAAGGCCGTTCCCGCCGTCGCCGACGAGTGCGGCCGGCGCGGCGCGCGAGCCCTGGTCGTCATCTCGTCCGGTGTCGACGCCGAAGAGCTGCTGAAGGCGGTGCGCAGGCACGGCATGCGCCTGGTGGGACCGAACTGCCTCGGTGTGTCGACGAGCGCGCCGGCGGTGCGGATGAACGCCACGTTCGCCGCGCACAGCACCCTCCCGGGCCACATCGGGCTGGTCACCCAGTCCGGCGGTGTGGCGATCGGGGTCCAGGAGGAACTGTGCAGGGTCGGCCTCGGCCTGTCGAACCTGGTCTCCACCGGCGACAAGCTCGACATCAGCAGCAACGACCTGCTGATGTGGTGGGAGAACGACCAGGACACCCGGATCATCGCGCTCTACCTCGAGTCCTTCGGCAACCCGCGCAAGTTCGCCCGCGTCGCCCGCCGGGTCGCCACCACCAAGCCGGTCCTCGCGATCCGCGCGGCCACCAGCGAGGCGGGCCGCCGTGCCGCGGCCTCGCACACGGCCTCGACCGCGACCCCCGCCGTCACCAGGGACGCGTTGTTCCGGCAGGCGGGCGTGATCGCGGTCGGCAGCGTGCCGGAACTGACCGACACCGCGATGGCCCTGAGCTGGCAGCCGCTGCCCGCCGGCCGATCCGTGGCGGTGCTCGGCAACGCCGGTGGACTCGGCGTGCTGGCCGCGGACGCCTGCGTGCAGCAAGGCCTGCGGATGGCCGTGCTCGCCGACGAGACCCGCAAGGCGCTGGCGCGGCTCGTGCCGCGGACGGCGAGCGTGCACAACCCGGTCGACACCACCGCGGTCGTCGACGAGGAGACCTTCGCGCGCTGCCTCGACGTCATCGGCGCGGACCCCGCGGTCGACGCCGTGATCACCGTGACCGTGCCGACCGCGCTGGGCGACCCCACCGGCGGCGTGCACGGCCTCGACGGCAAACCGGTCCTCGCGGTCCGCACCGGCGGAACCGAACGCCTCGCGGGTGACGTGCCCTGCTACGCGGAGCCCGCCCGTGCCGCCGCCGCGCTGGCACGGCTGGTCGAGCGCGCGGACTGGCTGGCTCGCCCGAGGGAGTTCCCCCGCCCGGGCCGGATCGACCTCGACGCCGCGAAGGCGATCGTGGCGGGCGAAGACGGCTGGCTGCCTCCGGACGAGGTGGTGGCGCTGCTGACCGCGTTCGGGCTGCCGGTGCTGGGCGGAACGCTCACCACCACCGCCGAGCACGCGGTCGCGGCACAGCAGGCGTACGACGCGCCGGTCGCGCTCAAGGCCGTCGCCGACGACCTGCTGCACAAGAGCAAGGGAGGCGGCGTGGAGCTCGGCGTCGCCGACGCGGCCGGTGTGGCGGAAGCCTTCCGGGCGTTCCGCGAACGCTTCGGCGACCGGCTGCGCGGCGTGTTCGTGCAGCCCATGGCGGCACGAGGCCGGGAGCTGCTGATCGGTGTCGTCACCGACGAGAAGTTCGGGCCGCTCGTGGTCACCGGGCTCGGTGGCGTCGACACCGACCTGCTCGACGACCGCGCCGCTGCTCTCGCTCCACTGACCACAGCGGACGCCGACGACCTGCTGCACGGCTTCCGGACCGCGGGCCACGTCCTCGCCGGCACCGACGAGGGCGCCGTCCGGGACGTGCTGCTCCGCGTCGCCGAACTCGCCGGCGCACTGCCCGAGGTCGTCGAGCTCGACATCAACCCCCTGGTGCTGACCGAGAACGGATGCGTGGTCGTCGACGCGCGGGTGCGCGTCGCACCGGCCCGGCACACCGACCCGTTCCTGCGCCGCCTGCGCACCACCTGACCGGAACCAGAGACCGAGGGAGAACAACCATGAGCACCAGGCCGATCGTGGTGGGCATCGACGGAACGCCCGCCTCGGACCAAGCACTGGAATGGGCACTGGACGAGGCGGTCGTGCGCGGATGCCCGTTGCACGTCGTGCACGCCTGGACCTTCGAAGCGCTGACCGACTGGACCGAGACCACCGAACAGCGCATGCGGGCCGAATCGGAGGCGCTGATCGAGAAGGCGGTGCGGACCGCGTCGGAGAAGCGCGAGCAGATGCCCGAGATCGTCCGCAGGAGCCTGCGCGGCGACGCGGCCGAGACGCTCGAGAAGGCCTCGGAGGGCGCCGCGATGCTGGTCGTCGCCTCGCACACCGGGCACCGGATCCGCCAGATCGTCCTCGGCTCGACGAGCATGCACGTCGTGCGGCACGCACAGGCGCCGATCGTCGTCATCCCGGTCGACGACCGCGAACTCGCGCGGACCGCGCGATGAAGGCCGCCGACACGATGGCCCGCCCGCTCGTCACGGTCGGACCGCGCGACTTCGCCCGCCACGCCGAGGGACTGATGGACGACTTCGGCCTGACGGTGCTGCCCGTCGTCGACGGGAACTTCTTCCTCGGCGTGGTGACCAAAGCCGGGTGCCGCCACCGTGACGACGAGGCGCCCCAGGTCCACCGCGTCATGGTGCAGCCGGCGCTGGCGGTCGGACCGGACTTCGACCTGGGGGCTCTGTTCGAGGCGATGACCCGGTACGAGGTGATCAGCGTGCCGGTCCTCGAGAACGGCCGGCTCCTCGGCATGGTCACCCGCCTCGACGTCCTGCGCGCCCTCAGCCACGACGACCCGAACCTGCGAGTGGGCCATGCCGCTGAGCACCGCTGACCGCGAGGACGTCGTCCACCACGGGCTTCCGGTGGCCGAGGTCGTCCTCATCGCGGAGTCCGACGAGACCACGGGCCTGTCCACCGCCCAGTGGCGGGACCGCTTGGCCGCCCTCGGTCCGAACGAGCTCCCGGCCCAGCGCGGGCCGAGCTGGGTGGTGCGGCTGCTCGGACAGCTGCACCACCCGCTCATCTACGTGCTGCTGGTGGCCGCCGGGATCACCGCCGCGCTGGGCGAGGTCGTGGACGCCTCGGTGGTGTTCGGGGTCGTCGTGGTCAACGCCGTCATCGGCTTCATCCAGGAGGCGCGGGCAGAACGCGCCCTGGACGCGTTGACGGCGATGGTGCGCACCGAGGTGACCGTCGTGCGCGACGGACTCACCGCACGGGTGCCGTCCGCCGAGCTCGTGCCGGGCGACCTGGTCGTGCTGGAGGCCGGAGACCAGGTCGGGGCGGACCTCCGGCTGGTCACCACCACCGAGCTGCGCGTCGACGAGTCGGCGCTGACCGGCGAGTCGGTTGCGGTGGCCAAGAGCCCGGTGGCGCTGCCGCCGGACACCGCGCTGGCCGACCGGGTCAACATGGCCTACTCCGGCACGCTGGTCACCGCCGGGGGAGGGCGCGGTGTCGTGGTCGCGACCGCCGCGGACACCGAGATCGGCCGGGTGCACCGGCTGGTCAGCACGACCACCACCGTGCAGACCCCGTTGACCCGCAAGCTCGCCCGCTTCAGCCAGATCCTGACCGTGGTCATCCTCGGGCTCGCGGCCTTCAGCGTCGTGGTCGGCGTGTTGCGCGGCGAACCGCTCGCGGAGATGGTGACCGCCGCCGTCGCACTCGCGGTCGGTGCGATCCCGGAGGGCCTGCCCGCCGCCGTCACGGTGACGCTGGCCATCGGGGTGGCGCGGATGGCCAAGCGCAACGCGATCATCCGCAGGTTGCCCGCCGTGGAGACGCTGGGCAGCACCACGGTCATCTGCACCGACAAGACGGGAACGCTGACAGCCAACGCGATGACCGTCAACGCGGTCGTGGTGGGACGAACGCGCCATGAGCTGTCGGGCATCGGGTACGAGCCCGCCGGGGTCATCACGCCCGAACCGACCCCCGGTGTGCGTGAGTGCCTGCTGGCAGGCCTCGCGTGCAACGACGCGCGGATCGTCGAGGACGGCGGACGCTGGCTCCCCGTCGGGGACCCGACCGAGGCCGCGCTCGTCGTGGCGGCGCGCAAAGCCGGCCTGGACCACACCGACGTGCCGCAACGGGTGGACGTGCTGCCGTTCAGCTCGGAGCGGATGTTCATGGCGACGCGGCACGCGGGCGACGTCGTCTACGTCAAGGGCGCGGTCGAACGCGTCCTCGCCCTCGCCGGGCTCGACCACCACGCTGAGGCCGAAGAGCTGTCCGCTTCCGGGCTGCGGGTGCTGGCCATCGGTCGCGCGGCAGGCGTCGAGCTGTCCGAAGAAGCCTTGCGCGGCAAGGTGAAGCTGCTCGGACTGGTCGCGATGCACGACCCGGCGCGACCGGAGGCGGTCGAAGCGGTGCGCGCCTGCCAGGCGGCGGGCGTCGAGGTCAAGATGATCACCGGCGACCACCCGGCCACCGCCCGTGCCATCGCGGCGGAGTTCGGCATCACCGACGTCCACGCCCGCGTCGCTCCCGAGGAGAAACTGAGGCTGGTCAAGAAGATCCAGGCCGGTGGTGAGGTCGTCGCGATGACCGGCGACGGCGTCAACGACGCCCCCGCGTTGCGCCGCGCGGACATCGGTGTGGCGATGGGCAAAGGCGGCACCGAGGTGGCCAAGCAGGCCGCCGACATGGTGCTGACCGACGACAACTTCGCGTCGATCCGCGCCGCCGTCGAGGAGGGGCGCGCGGTCTTCGACAACCTGCGCAAGTTCATCATCTGGACCCTGCCCACCAACATGGCCGAGGGCCTGGTGATCCTCACCGCGATCCTGCTCGGCGCGGCCCTGCCGATCCTGCCGGTGCAGATCCTGTGGATCAACATGACCACCGCTGTCGCGCTGGGACTGACGCTCGCGTTCGAACCGCGCGAGGCGGACGTGATGAGCCGCCCACCGCTGCCGCCGTCGCTGCCGCTGCTGACCCGGCGTCTCGTGGGCCGCATCGTGTTCGTCTCGGCGATCCTGCTCGCGTGCTCGTTCGGCGCGTTCCGCTGGCAGCTGGCCTCGGGCGCCACGCTGGACGTCGCGCGCACGGTGGCCGTGAACGTGTTCGTCGGCGCGCAGATCGCCTACCTGGTCAACTGCCGCTCGCTGGAGAAGTGGCGGCCGAGCACCGGACCGAACCGCTGGCTGTGGGTGGGCATCGCGCTGACCGCGGGCTTGCAGCTGCTGCTGACCTACGTGCCGTTCATGAACTCGCTGTTCCACACCGCGCCGCTCGGATGGCAACCCTGGCTGGTGGTCTTCGTGCTGAGCGCGGCGGCGTACGTCGTCGTGGAGCTGGAGAAGTGGCGGCAGCGCCGCACGAAGGGGAGCTGATGGCGACGCTCGGCAACGCCGTTCCCGCAAGCGGTTCGACGCTCGACGAGACCAAGGTCGCTGAAGCTTTCCCGGTGACGATCCGCTCGCCACCGCCGGCGACCGGATCGAGGGCGCGGTGCTCGCGCTGGGTTTCGTGACGGCGCTGGCTGCCCTCCCCGTGGCCGCGGCAATCTGCTCGGAGAGAAGGCCGATGCCGTCGGACCTGGCACATGCCTGACGGAGTTGTGCGGGAAGGCGTCGTTCGAGCGCCTTGCGGCCCAAGGCCGGCACGACGCTGCGGATGTGGGCGGATCATCTCAGCGGTGAGCCAGCCGAGCCGCCCATGACGAACCAAGGAGCCGCGTTCATCGCGATCATCGGCGCCGTGGTGCCTGGTAGGACGCTCGAACGTTGTCGGTTCCACGGCGGCGCCAGGGCAATCAGCCGGGCAAGCGCACCGCGCCATATGACTCCCGGCGCGACAAAAGGCGAGGGTGCCGCGTGTTGCGGCACCCTCGCCCCTTCCGCCGTCCTCACCGCAGCCAGGGGTTGGCCTTGACCACCGGCAGGGTGTTCCACCGGCGGGCCAGGCCCCGGGTGGCTCCGGAGGCCGTCGCGGCCAGCGCGATCAGCACCAGGGCGTAGACGACGTGGTAGTCGATGACCGGGTTGGTCGACATCGTGGGCTCGCCGCCCGAGGTGTGCTGCGCCGGCGGCCATTCGGCGGCCCACATCAGCAGCATCATCACCGCGCCACCGGCGGCGGCGATCCGCAGGCCGATGCCGAGCACCAGCGCCACGCCGATCGCGAGCAGACCGGCCATGAACAGCACGTCCGCCCACCAGGCACCGGCGATGTCGTGGAACACCGGCTCGAACGGCCCGACCGCGACCCGGCTCAGGAAACCCTTGGTGGGCGATCCGCCCTCGAACCACGCGTTCTTCGGCTGCGTGGCATAGCCGAGACCGAACGCCTTGTCGACGAACGCCCAGAGGAACAACAGCCCGGTCGCGATGCGCAGCACCGCGAGGGCCATCGCGCCCGTTTCGGCTTGGGTACGAGCAGGAGCGTGAACAGCGGACATCATTACCTCCCAGGAAGTTCTTCTACCTCGAGTCTTGTTGGCGACACCGCCCGCGAACGCGGCCCTTGGTCCCGATCCAGCCGGGACGTCACGACCGCGCAAGGGGTTCCGGACGACGTGCGCGTCCTCCCGTGCCGCCTGCCGGCGGCTTGGCCGAGCGCGGCGAAGTCGCGGATGCGGCTGCCTGCTGCTGCTCCTGCTTTCGGAGGAGGTCGACGACGGGGCGGCGGGGTGTGGCCGGGAGCGGGTCGGCGTTGAACGCGGCCCAGCCCACGCGGAGCACGAGCTGCGGGCAGGTCGAGCCGCCGAGCACCTCGTCGCGCACCAGATCCCTCGTCTCCAGGACCTCCAGCGGCTGGCTCAACGGACAGGTCGCCAGCCCCGCGGAGGTGGCTTCCAGCAGGACGGCGCTCATCGCCTCGCCGGCCCGCAGCCGGGAGAGGTCGTCGTCGGACGACGTGCTGAGCAGGACCAGCGATCCCGCGTCCTCGCCGAGCACGCTGCGCCCTTCCTGCACCAGCGAGCCCGGGGCGAACTCGCGCATCCGCAGGTCCCCGTACCGGTGGGAGCCCGCCGGGATGTTCGCGGCGGGGACACCGGCGGACGCACCGGGGTACACGCCACTCCACTCGCGGATCTCGGCGCGGTACGCGGCGTCGGAGCCTTGGACGTCGGCGGCCTTCTCGATGGCGATCAGCAGCTCGTCGCGCGCCTTGCCGGTGATGACGTGGGCGTCCACCCCCTCCGCGCGGGCGGTCACGACCAGCTGGTCGAGCAGCTCCTCGGGCGCGGGCCACGAGGAGAAGGCCCGCCGGTCGGTACGCCGGCGGGGGATCGCGGCGGCGAGCGCCACGTGCGGCTCGCGCGGCTCCATCGGCTCGAACTCCACCGCGGCCAGGTGATCGGGCTGGGCCGGGTTCGGCAGGCGGTGCACCTTCGCCCGCCAGCCGAGCGCCGCCAGCCCCACCCGCAGGTGGTGCAACGCCGCCCCGCAGCTGACGACCAGGTCGGCGCCCAGTGGATCGGTCGCGGGCAGCGCGCGGGAACGGTCGGCGTACAGGTGCAGGCTGTGCGCACCCACCTCCCAGCGCCACGGCTGGGTGTTGTGCACCGACGGCGCGCGTCCGGCGATCGCCACCGCCGCTCGCACCGTCGCCTCGTCGGGCTTGCCGCGGTCCATTCCGCTCACCTCCACGTAGAAGTCCTGTCCCGAAACTCGCAGCACCGGCGGCCGCTGATGAGGGGCCTACGTCCCGGACCGGCCGGGACCGGCGTCACTCACCGCAGCATCAGAGGACCGGCGTGCCGCTCGCCGTCGACCGGCACCACCACGACGGGGCAGTGGGCGTGACGCAGGCAGTAGGTGGTGACCGAGCTGAGAACCAGCACCTCTCGCTTGAGATGGCCGGCTCCGCCGACCACGAGGCACGACGCGTGCTCGGACAGCTCCACCAGGACCGGTCCCGCGGCACCGTGCGGTGTCCGCAGCTCCACCTCGACGCCGTCGGCGTCCGGCCCGAGCGACTCGAGGGCCACCCGCAGGTCCTCTTTGTGCGTCGCCTCGAAGCTCAGCTGGCAGACGCTGACCGCGAGGACGGAGGCGTTGGTGCGCTTGGCTTCCCGTACCGCCCAGGCCAGCGCGGCCCGCGCGACGGGTGACCTGTCGATTCCGACGACGATGCGTGGCTTTTCGCTCATGACCTCAGAGTGCTGATGGTCCTCGCCGCGGCGCAGGGTCCTTCGGTCCTGCCTCGGGAGGCCGGAACGCCCGGTCCACCCGCGCCCTTGGCAGGTGGGCGGTGCTCGTCGCGCCGAGAAGGCTGGGAAGCACAGGAACCGAAGATCGCCGGAGGGTGTCATGCGTGAACCGACAGTCGCCTCGCTGATGACACGTGAGGTGATCGCCGCGGACGTCGGGAGCTCCTTCAAGGACCTCGTGCGGCTGCTGGAGGACAACAAGATCAGCGCGGTGCCCGTGCTCGACGGCGGTCACCCCGTCGGCGTCGTGTCCGAAGCGGACCTGGTGCCGAAGGAGGAGTTCCGCGGCGGCACCGAAGACGCACCCGGTGTGTTCGCCGGCCGTGTGACGAAGCACCGGTGGGAACAGGCGGGTGGCGTGACCGCCCGTGACGTGATGACCTCGCCGGTGAAGACCATTACCTCCGACCTCGCCGCGAGCGCGGCGGCACGGGAACTGGCCGCGGCGGGTGTGCGCAGGCTCTTCGTCGTGGACTCCGACGGCGCGCTCGTCGGGGTGCTGTCCCGCCGCGACCTGCTCAAGCTCTTCCTGCGCGAGGACGACGAGCTGCGCACGACCATCCGCGACGAGATCTTCGGCCGGACGCTGTGGGTGGACCCCGCCACCGTCACCGTCGACGTGTCCGCCGGCGTAGTGACGCTCGACGGCCGGTTGGAGCGCCGGAGCGAAGTCGACATCGCCGAACACCTCGTGCGGGCCTTGCCCGGCGTGGTGGACGTGCACAGCCAGTTGCGGTGCGGCTGGAACGACACCACGCACCCCCGCCAAACCGAGATCTTCGGCTGAAGGAGCGACATGAGGACTCGAGACGTGATGACCACCGACGTCGTGGTCGTCGGACCGGACACCCCGGCGCGTGACGCGGCCCGCCTGCTCGCCGAGCGCGGCTTCACCGCCCTGCCCGTGGTCGACGCCTTCGGTGCCGTCGTGGGCGTCGTCGGCGAAGCCGAGCTGCTCCGCGACCGCTTGCCCCAGGACCCGAGGTGGCTCGTCCACGGCCACCCCGTCGAAGCCAGGCAGGCGCCCGCGGAGGTGGTCGCCCTGGTGATGACGAAGCCCGTGGTGACGGTGACCCCGGGCACCGACCTCACCGAGGTCGCGGAACTGATGCTCGAGCACAACGTGCGCAGCGTGCCGGTCGTGCACGAGGGACACCTCGCGGGCATCGTGACCCGCAGGGACATGCTCCGCACCATCACCCGCGCGGACTGGGTGGTCGAGGCCGAGATCCGCAACCGGCTTGGCATGGTCGGTGGCACGCGGCGGTGGCAGGTCGAGGTCACCGGCGGCAAGGTGTCGATCGTGGACAAGGGCAACAGCGCCACCGAGCGCCACGTTGTCGACGTGCTCGTCCGCGCGACCGCCGGTGTGACCGACGTGGAGTTCACGACCGAACCCGTGCCCGCCGGCGGCTGACGACACAAGAGTGGCGGGAGCATCTCTCCAGTTCACAGGTGCCGGCGTTGTAGAGTGTCGAATTGAAGAATTCTTCAATTGGACAGGTTGTGGTTCCGTGAGCGAGTTCGAGGACAGCCTGCTCATCCGGCTCGGGCAGGCGGAGCAGGCGGTGCGTCACGCGGAGGAGCAGCAGGACGACTACGGCGCCGAGGTGCACCGCGCCGATCTCGCCGACCTGCGGCGCCTGGCGGGCGAGCACGGCGTGGTGGTCGACGCACCAGGGAAGGAGTGAGCGGTGCCGGTTCCCCTGTACCAGGCGAAGGCCGAGTTCTTCCGCATGCTCGGTCATCCCGTGCGCATCCGGGTGCTGGAGTTGTTGCAGGACGGCCCGAAGGCCGTGCGCGACCTGCTCGCCGAGATCGACGTGGAGGCGTCCAACCTCTCCGCCCAGCTGGCCGTGTTGCGCAGGTCCGGCATCGTGACGGCGACCCGTGAAGGGCCGACGGTGGTGTACGCGCTCGCGGGCGCCGACGTGGCCGACCTGATGAAGGCGGCCAGGCGGATCCTGACCGAGCTCCTGGTGGGGCAGAACGAGTTGCTCGCGCAGTTGCGCGAGGACTCGGCGTGAGAACCTTCCTGCCCGCGAAGGCGGACTGGTCGGCCGCGACGCCCCGGGACGTGGTCGCGGGCGTCACGGTCGCCGTCGTGGCCCTGCCCCTGGCGCTCGGGTTCGGTGTCGCGTCCGGGCTCGGCGCGGCGGCCGGTCTGGCGACGGCGGTCGTGGCGGGCGCGCTGGCGGCGGTGTTCGGGGGTTCGAGCCTGCAGGTGTCCGGGCCGACCGGTGCGATGACGGTCGTGCTGGTGCCGATCGTCGCGAGGTTAGGGCCCGGCGGTGTGCTGACGGTCGGTCTGCTCGCGGGTGTGCTGCTGCTCTGCCTGGCGGTGGCCCGGGCCGGGCGGTACATGCGGTACGTGCCCGCGCCCGTCATCGAGGGCTTCACCATCGGCATTGCCGCGGTGATCGCGCTGCAGCAGGTTCCCGCGGCTCTCGGCGTGCCGGCCCCGGACGGGCACAACGTGGTGGTGAACGCGGTGCGCGCGTTCGGGACCGGTCCCGCCTGGCCGGCCGTGCTGCTCGCGGCCGGTGTGGTCGTGGTGATGCTCGCGGGCGCGCGCTGGAAGCCGGCGGTCCCGTTCTCGCTGCTGGCCGTGGCGGCGGGCACGGCGGTGGCGGAGATCTGGTCGATGCCGGTGGCCCGGATCGGAGCACTGCCGGCGTTGCTGCCCGCGCCGTCGCTGTCCTTCCTGGACCCGGGCGCTGTGTGGTCGTTGCTGCCGTCCGCGGTGGCGGTGGCGGCACTGGCCGCGCTGGAGAGCCTGCTGTCCGCCACGGTCGCCGACGGCATGAGCGTGAACCAGCGGCACGACCCGGATCGCGAGCTGTTCGGGCAGGGCATCGCGAACGTCGTCACGCCGCTGTTCGGCGGTGTGCCCGCCACCGCGGCGATCGCGAGGACCGCGGTCAACGTCCGTTCGGGTGCGACGTCACGACTGGCGTCACTGGTGCACGCGCTGACGCTCGCCGTGATCATGCTGGCCGCGGCTCCGCTGGTCGGGCGCATCCCGTTGGCCGTGCTGGCCGGCGTCCTGCTCGCCACCGCGGTGAGGATGGTCGAGGTGGGGTCGGTGCGGGTGCTGATGCGCGCGAACCGGTCCGACGCGGTAGTGCTCGCCCTCACCGCGGTCGCGACCCTGGCGCTGGACCTCGTCACCGCCGTGATCGTCGGTCTCGTCGTGGCGGGAGCGCTCGCGCTGCGAGCCGTCGCCAGATCCGCGCGGATCGACGTCGAACCGCTGGAAACGGGCGATCACAGCGAGGAGGAGCGGGAGCTGCTCTCCGAGCACATCGTCGCCTACCGGCTGGACGGACCGCTGTTCTTCGCGGCGGCACACCGGTTCCTGCTGGAGCTCACCGAGATCTCGGCGGTCTCCGTGGTGGTCCTGCGCCTGTCGCACGTGTCCACCCTGGACGGAACCGGAGCCCTGGTGCTGCGGGACGCCGTCGAGAGGCTGGAGCACCGGGGCGTCACCGTGCTGCTTTCCGGCGTGCGCGAAGAGCACCGCCGGCAGTTGGAGATCCACGGCGTGCGGATGTTCCCGAGCACACCCGAAGCCATCGAGTACGCGCGAAACCACCTGCGACGGAACGGAACGTTGCCATGACGCGCTGTCGCCCTGCCCGGACCGCCGCCGTGGGTGGAATTCGTCCCCTGTCATCTGTTCGGTCCCCGGACGTGGCGCCAGGTACGGTGAGCGTTCAGCTTTCCGTCCGGTATGACCGGATCCACGCCACGCGGAGGCAGTGGTGACCACCGTCGAAGAGGGTGCCGGACCACTGGCGCTCGACCTGCCCGCCGACGCCTCGACCACCGTCGGCGCGGTGCGCAGGTGGCTCGTCGACGCGCTCGACGGCCTCGGCGAGGACCACCTCTACGACGTCCAGCTCATCGTCACCGAGCTCGTGAGCAACGTGTACGACCACGCGCCCGGCCCCGGACAGCTGCGGGTCGCGCACCACATGCAACCCTGCAGGGTGAGCGTCGAGGTGGACGACTCCTCGTCGGCACTGCCCGTGCGCGGCCACTCCCGTCTGGGCGGTAGCCGGGGACGGGGCATCGTCGTGGTCGACAGGGTGTCCGTGCACTGGGGTGTGCGTCCCCTGCCCGGGGGCAAGACCGTCTGGGCAGTCGTCGACTGCACCGGGTAGCCGGTTTCGGCGTGGTGTGGCTGTAGGCTCTCCGCCAGGTGTGCCGGGAAGCCTGGTCGGCGTGTGACTGAACGACGCCGACACCCGGGAGTCTTCGTGAACGCCGCTCGTCGAGGGCGATGGCGCGATCGCGTGGGATCAGGACCGCTGAGCCTCGTGGCGCTCCCACAGCCAGCCGAAGCGGTCGATTCGCCAGAGCTGTGCGAGCACGACCACCGTGGCGCCGAAGAGCGTGGGCCACACCTGGAGGGCGATCAAGCCCCAGATGATCATGGCGAACCCGATGACACCCAGGGTGACCAGCAGGCGCAGCACCGCCCGGTGGTCCGGCGTCACCAGATCGCGGTGCTGGACCCAGACGCGCTCCCCGTAGATGCCGCGCGCGGTCCAGCCGCGCGGCTCTCGTACCGGCGGGAACGCCCGCGGGTTGACGAAGAGCCAGACGACCACGGCGGCGACGGCCAGGAGACTCCACCAGCCGATCCAGGTGCGGCTCCAGATGGCGAGGAGCAGCAACGGGATGGCGGCGAACCGCGTCCAGACGCTCCACGGGTTGGCGTGCCGTTGCCACACCTCGTCCGTCATGCCGAAAGCCTTGGATACGCGGTCAGCGGCGTCCATTGTGGAGCTCCTCCAGGTCGCGGACAGCGTTGCCGGCACCGTTCTCCCCGCGCATCCGCCCACCGAGCTCTGCGGCGCGTTGCCGGAGCCGGGGGTCGCCCACGGCCTGTGAGATCGCTTCGGCGAGCGAAGCGGCGCTCATCTTCGTAGGGCGTTGTGGTCGTGGCGCAACGCCCAGGGCGTGCATCCGTTGTGCCCAGTGGGGTTGGTCGGCGACGAACGGGCACACGACCTGGGGCACCCCCGCGGCCAGCGCTGCGGCGGTCGTCCCTCCTCCGCCGTGGTGCACGACCGCCGCCACCTTGCCGAACAACCAGTCGTGCGGGGCTTGGTCGATGACGAGCAGGTCGTGGGAGGAGCGTGCGGCGAGCCCGCCCCAGCCGGTGGCCACGATCGCGCGCACTCCCGCTGCCTGCACCGCCTCGGCGACGATGTCTCCGGTGCGCTGGGCGTCGCGTCCCGCCATGCTGCCGAAGCCGAGGTAGACCGGTGGCGGCCCCGCGTCCAGGAACGCCTGCAGTGCCGGGTCCGGGGTCCACGCCGGATCGCGCGGCAGGAACCAGAAACCCGTGGTGCGCACGGTTGCGGGCCATGCGGGATCGATCGGCGTGACCGCGGAGCTGAACGCCTGCAACACCAGGGCGTGACGTGGTCCGGGACCTCGGGCGAGGCCGAGTTGCTCGACGCGCCAGGCGTTGGACACGCCGCTGTAGGAACGCATGACCGCCGACACCGTCAGATAGGTCGACCGGTTGAGGAAACGGGGGAGCCTCGGCAGCGGCACCATGGGGCAGGGGAACTCCGACGTCGGCACCCAGCCGGGCTGCAGCGTGGCCAGGACGGCGGGAACGCCGAGCACCTCCGCCGCGTGCTGTGCGGGCAGACTCGGTGTGTGCACCAGCAGATCGGCGCCGGAGGACCGGGCGACCTCGCCGACATCGCGCAGTACGTCTGCCATCAACGGCTTGATGCGCCGGATCGTCGAGATCGCCGTCAGCTTGCCGCGCACACCCCGGTAGCCACCCTCGACCGCCTGCAGCATCGCGGGGTCCTGCAGCAGCCTGTTCGGTCCCTCGTCCAGCGGTGCGAACTCCACGCCGTGCGAGACGGCACTGCCGGCGAAGGAGGCGGGAGCCGCGAGCAGCGCTTCATGGCCCGCCTTGCGCAGAGCCACCGCGAGTGCCAGCAACGGTTGTACGTCACCACGCGTCCCATGCGTGACCAGCAACGCTCTCACGGCCTGCTCCTGTCGTTGATCTCGGAGAACGCGGTGAGCCAGCGGTCGTCGGAGAACAGGCCGTTGGTCAGCATCTCCAGACCGGCTCGCGCACCGCGCACCGCGGTCGCGGTCTCGGCCGGGTCGCCGCCCAGCAGCCGTCCGACGTGGTCGCCGAGCACCAGCGGTGCCAGCAACCACGAGACGTAGGTGACCGCTCGCGCCCGCGCGTCCTGCGAACCGCGGACCCAGCCCTCGGCCTCGCCGGCCGCGAGCCAGGCCTGCGTGCGCTCGACGATCTCGGCGAACAGCGCACCCGCCGCCGGGGTGTCGTCGAGCAACGCGCGCGCCAGGTAGCGCCGGACCGGTGTCGCGGCCTGCAACACCTCGGCCAAAGCCTCGGAGGCGGTCTCGTCACCGCGGCGGATCGACTCGAGCACGTAGTCGTCGCATGCCTGACGAAGTCCTTCCTTGGAACCGAAGTGGTGCACCACGAGCGCGGGGGACACCCCGGCGTCCGCGGCTACCGCGCGGACCGAGGTCCCCGCCAGGCCGTCGACGCCGAACCGGGCGAGCGCGGCATCGCGGATGCGGGCTCTGGCCGTCAGATCGGAAGCTGAACGCATGTTCCAAGTATTGAACAAGTGTTCAGTCGCTGTCCAGCCGGCCGGTTTGCTTTGCGAGGATCTTTGCGGCATCTTTGCGCGCGGTGCGCCGGGAAGTCTGGTCGGCAACGCTCGTCACGAACCCGTGGCGGGCCTCGCTGACGTGGGCGGAGCTTCCTGATGGCGCTGGTTCTGGCGTTCGGTGCGGTCTTGCTGATCAGCGTCTCGCTGTCCGGCCCCGCCGCCCGCACCATCCTGTCGACGGCCCTGATGTTCCTGGTCGCCGGCGCCCTGATCGGCCAAGGTGGCCTCGGGCTGGTCGACATCCCGTCCAACAGCACGGACGCATCCTCGAGCGCATGGGCGCGCACCACGTCGTGCTGCCCGAGCACGAGATGGGGGAGCGGGTCGCCCACCTGGTGACCGGCAGGATGCTGGACTACATCGAGTTCGAAGACGACTACGCACTGGTCAAGACCCACGCGCCTGAGGAGGCGGCCGGCCTGCCCCTGGAGCTGAGCCGCCTGAGGACCAAGTACGGCGTCACGGTGGTCGGCGTGAAACGCCCCGGGGAGGGCTTCACCTACGCGACCGCGGACACCGTCGTGAACCGAGGCGACGTGCTCATCCTCGCCGGGCGGACCGCGGACGTCGAACGGGTGGCCGACCTGTCCTGAGCACGGTCACCGCTTGCCGCGCACACCTCTGACGGTGACGAGCACCGGGTAGACCGCCGTCACCGCGACGCCCAGCACGATCAAGGCGACCGAACCCAGTGCGACACCTCCGACCAGCAGCGTCAAACCGGCCACGTAGGTGAGCAGCAACAGGACGACGAACAAGGCGCGCTGCGACAACCGGTGGTGAGGAAGCGGCTTGCGGTTCAGCCGCGCGACGAACGCCGGGTCCTCCTCGGCGAGTTGTTCCTCGATCTGCTTCAGCTGACGTTGCTCGTCCTCGGGGAGATCCACTGGGCCACCTCGCTCTCTCGAAGCACGACGCCCTGCCGCCGCGCATGCCGGACAACCGGACGGAACTGCCCCTCCCACCACGCCAGTGCTTCCGCCGTGCCGGTGAAGATGTCGAGCGCGTCCCCCAGCAACTCCGCACCCGCGATCGAGAGCGACGCGCCTTGCTCGCAGAAGTGGCCGGAGCACCACGCGCCGTCACCGACGAGCACAACCTGTCTCGACGCCCACTGCTTCAAGTGGGCCTGCGATCCCGTGCGCCGGCTCAAGAGCGAGTCGTCCACTTGCGACAGCAGCCCCGGTGGAACTCCCGGCACGTCGCCGAAAACGTCGTGCAAATCCGAGCCGACGTCACCACGCCAGGTGAACAACACCGCCGAGTTCCCGTCGCGCAAGGGATGCACGCGCACCGAGCGCTTCACGAGCTCCATGCGCACCGCGTTCCCGGGGCCGGCTCCCAGCAAGCCCGTCGCCATGCTGAAGCCCTGCCGGTACCGCCACCGGTGCCCGTACACCGAGGCCCGAATCGCGGAGTCCGCACCGTCCGCGCCCACGACCAGGTCGAACCAGTCCGCTTCGCCATCGCCGAACTCGACGGTGACGCCGCAGTCGTCCTCTGCGAGGCCCAGCACGTCGGTGCACCGCACCTCGACATCGCCGACCGCCTCGCGAAGGACACGGACGACGTCACCGCGGCGAAGGACTGGCACCTTGCTCGACGGTTTCGCGCACAGGGCGAACGGGGCGCCCGTCCGGCCGACCACCACGGTGTCGCACCGGGGCTGGCTGCGCGCGTCGAGCGCTTTCATCAGGCCCAGCCTGGAAGCTGCTTCCCATCCGGGCCCCTGCAAGGCGCAGGGGAATCCGTCGTCGGTGAACCGGGACGCGCGTTCGACGAGGACGATCTCCCAATCGCTGCGGCGCAACCGCAACGCGGTGGCCAGCCCGGCGACGCCTGCGCCGACGACAAGAGCTCTTCTGGTGGGCATGACCGATCCTTCCCAACGGGGGACACGTCACGCCGACCAGGCTTCCCGGCACACCGGGGCCCAGAGTAGGCCACGGAGACGGTTCACAAAAGCCGCTGACCGGGCCGAGCGGGTGCCGGGGTGACCGGAACCCGGAAGCGGTCAGCTCCGTCGGTGGCGCGGTCGGGCAGCCGCGGTCACGGGCGGGGTGAGGGGACGATGGCCACCGGGCAGGGGGCGTGGTGGATGAGGGCCTGGCTGGTGGATCCGAGGAGCAGGCCCCGGAATCCTCCGCGGCCGCGGGACCCGGCGACGACCAGCTGGGCGTTCTCGGCCTGCGCCAGCAGGGTGTGGGCCGGGCGGTCGCGGGTGACGACCTGCTCGACGGTCACGCCGGGGTACTGGGCCAGGTGGTCGGCCAGCCGCTCGTTCAGCGCCTTGGACTCCTGTTCCTGGATGGTCTGCCAGTCGGCGATCAGGTCCCAGACGTCCGTGGGCAGGTCGCTCCAGGCGTGCACGGCCACGAGGGGCACGTCGAGGGAGGCCGCGGCCCGGAAGGCGAAGGAGATCGCCGCTCGGCTGGCCGGTGATCCGTCGACGCCGACCACGACCGGGCCGTCCTGACGGGGTTCGGTCCGCGCGTCCGGTCCGCGTACGACCACGACGGGGCAGTGCCCGTGGGTGGTCACGGCCACCGCGATCGATCCGACCACGAGGCCGGTGAAGCCGCCCAGTCCCCGGGAGCCGAGCACCACCAGCTCGGCCGAGGCCGAGCGCCCGATCAGCTGTTCGGCGGCCCAGCCCCCGGTCAGCTCGGTGCTCACCTCGGCCTCGGGTGCGGCTTCGAGGGCCGTGGCGGACGCTTCGGCGAGCCACCGGTGGCCCTGCTCGGTCAGCGCGTCCCGGTAGGCGCCCAGCGCCACCGCGTGGGGCGCCGCGGCGGGAACGGCCGCGGTCGTGTGCACGAGCACCAGTGGCGCATCGCGGCGGACGGCTTCGCGGGCCGCCCAGCGCACTGCCTGCGCGGCCGACGCCGATCCGTCCACGCCGACCACCACGGGCCGCTTCGCCACATCCGCCATGGGTATCTCTCCTTGCTTCGTCGGGCCGTCGGACGGCCACGACCACAGGTCGTGCTCGGTGCGTCGGCACCGGGCGCCGGTTCGTTCGAGCTGTTCTGATCATGGCCGCCGGGCGGAGGGCTCACCAGGGACCGAGTTCCCGCCGGCGGCCGGGACTTTCTGCTCGGGTCCCGGTCACCGCCGTGGTGCAGCGGAGTTCCGGCGATGGGCGACAACGTGGACGAAGATGAACATGAAAGTCATATGCTGTTGCCGTGACGAGCACTGGGGAGTTGCACGCCTCCGAGCGTGATTTCAGCCGTTATCTGACGGCACGGGTGTTGTCCGTCGCGGGCGCGGTGGTGTCGGCGGTGGCGTTGCCGGTGCTGGTCTACCAGCTGACCGGGTCCGCGGGGTGGACGTCGGCGGTCGCGGCGGCGGAGGCGCTGCCGTACCTGGTCTTCGGGTTGCTCGCGGGCGCGCTGGCGGATCGGCTGGACCGCCGGGCGATGATGGTGGCGCTCGACGTCGGGGTCGCCGCGGTGCTGCTGAGCGTTCCGCTCGCGTGGTGGGCGGGGGTGCTGTCCGCGCCGCACGTCGTGGTGGTGGCGTTCGCGACGCAAACGGCGTTCGTGTTCTTCGACGCGGCGAACTTCGGCGCCCTGCCGGCGTTGGTGGGCAAGGATCGGTTGACGGCCGCTTACTCGACCCTGTTCGGGCGCACCACGCTGGTCGAGCTCGTGGTGCCGGGCCTGACCGGTCTGGTGGTCGCTGTCGTGGCACCGGCGGCGCTTCTGGCGGTGAACGCGTTGACGGCGGTCGGGTCGGCGTTGTTGCTGCGCAGCATCGTGAGCAGCATGGCGAGCCCGCGTCCTGTGCGCGGTGCCGGTGACCTCGTCGCGGATGTGCGGGAAGGGCTGAGGTTCCTGTGGCGTGAACCGACCATCCGCACCCTGACCCTGGTCGGCGCCACGCATTCGGTGGCGAGCGGTGCGTGGGTGGCGGTGCTGGTGCCGTTCGCCGACCGGGTGTTGCAGGTGGCGCCCCGCGGTGACGCCCGGCTGGCCGCGTTGTTCAGCTGCTGGGGTGTGGGGGCGCTCATCGCGTCCCGGTTGGTGCCGGAGCTGACCGCGCGCTGGGGCGGTGCGCGGCTCGCGTTGACGGCCTTGCCGCTTTCCCTGCTCGGTGGTGTTCTCGTCCTCGCGAGCCCGCATTGGCTGCTGGTGTGCGTGGCGTTGGTGTACTGGGGTGCCGCGCACGCCACGGTGGTCCTCAACGGCATCACCTACCGGCAGCAGGTGTGTCCGGAGGAGCTGCAGTCACGGGTGAACACCACCGCGCGGATGCTGGCCTGGGGTGTCGGGCAACCGGTCGGTGCGGCGCTGGCGGGGGCCGTGTCCGTCGCGACCGGTGATCCGCGCGGTGGTCTGGCGGCTGGTGTGCTGGTGCTGTTGTCGGGTGTGGTGCTCGCGTGGGTGACGCCCGTGCTGCGCCGGGCGGCTTGAGCTTCAGTCTGCTTCGGACACTCCGTCGAAGGTGCAGACGAGGCCGCTGATCTCGTCTCGCCAGACGCGGCCGCGCACCCCGTAGACGTCGCGCAGCAGCGCGGTGTCCACGACCTCGTGCGGGACGCCCTCCGCGTGCACACGTCCGTGGAGCAGCGCCACGACGCGGTCGGAGTAGCGGACGGCCTGGGTGAGGTCGTGCAGGACCGCGACGACGGTGAGCGATCGTTCGCGCTGGAGGCGGCGGACGAGGTCGAGGACTTCCAGCTGGTGCCGGACGTCGAGGTAGGTCGTCGGTTCGTCCAGCAGCAGCACGGGCGCGTCCTGCGCCAGTGCGAGGGCGAGCCGCACGCGCTGGCGTTGTCCGCCGGAGAGCTGGTCCACCGGGACGTCGGCCCAGTCGTGCGTCCCGGTGTCGCGCAAGGCCGCGCGGACCTCGTCGTCGTCCGCCTCGGTCAGCATCCCGAGCGGGCCTCTTGCGGCGTAACGGCCTTGGCGCACCAGCTGGCGCACGGTCAGGCCGCTCACCGGCGGCATCGTCTGGGGCAGCAGGGCGATGCGCCGGGCGACCGCGCGGCGGGTCAGGTGGGCGAGCGGATCGTCGTCGACGAGCACCCGGCCCCGGTCCGGGCTGTGCAGGCCGGCCAGGACGCGCAGCATCGTCGTCTTGCCGCTGCCGTTGCAGCCGAGCAGGGTGAGCCACTCGCCGCGGCGCGCCTCGACGTCCACGCCCCGCAGGACCACCTCGCTGCCGAACCCGGCCCACACACCTTCGGCGCACAGCTCACTCACGCGGATCCTCCTGTGATGGACGTCGAACCGCGGCGTGCCAGTGCGATCAGCACCGCCGCGCCCGCGAGCGCGGTGACGGCGCCCGCGGGAAGACCTGCTTCTGCTCGTCCGGCGGCGGCGGTGACCAGCTGGGCAACGGCGTCCGCGAGCGCGAGGACGCCCGCGCCGACGAGTGCGGACGCCGGAACCAGGTGGCGGTGTGCCGCGCCGGCGAGCCTGCGGGCGGCATGGGGCGCGAGCAGACCGATGAACGCCGTGGCGCCCACCGCGGCCACCGCCGCCGAGGTGGCCAGTGCCGCCAGCGCCAGTGCCGTGTTCCGCCACGGCGTGACGGCCAGCCCCACCGCCAGCGCGTGGTCGTCGTCCACCGCCAGCACGTCGAGGACTCCGGCGATCGCGGTGGCGGCGACGAGCACCACGACCAGCACCGGCCACAGCGGCGCCAGGTGTTCCCACGTCCGGCCGGCCAGGGATCCGAGCAGCCACCGCGTCACCGCGCCGGCGAGCTGGGGCCGCGCGGTGAGCAGGACCAGCGTCAGCCCGGCCAGCACGGCGGAGACGACCACTCCGACGACGGCGAGCCGCATCGCGTCCCCGCCGAACCGGGTGGCGAGCACCCACAGGACCCCGCCGCCGACCACTCCGCCGACGAGCGCGGCGGCGGCCATGAAGCCGGCGGTGGCCGCGACGCCCCCCACCGCGGACGCGCTGACCGCGCCCAGCACCGCACCGGACCCGACACCGGTGATCTCCGGCGCCGCGAGTGGATTGCGCAACACGCATTGGAGAAGTGCGCCCGCCACGCCCAAACAGGCGCCAGCGCACAACGCGACCAGCACTCTGGGCAGCCGCAGTCCGACGACCACGGCATACTCATGGCCTTCGGCGGCGAACAACGCGACGGCCGTCTCCACGGGAGACAGTGACGAGCCGACCGAGAGCTGTGCCAGCGCACATGCCGCCACCACGGGTATGAGCAGCATCAACGCCGTGCTTCTCCGGCGGCTCATGACGAACTCCGCGTCGTACGGCCACCGCGCAGCAACATGACCGCGCCGAGGACCGCGGCGACGAGTGCGGTCAAACCTCCGACCGGTAGTTCCACGGGATGCAGCACGGTCCGGGCGGCCACGTCGGCGACGACCACCAGGAGCGCGCCGAGCACCGCGGACCACGCCAGCCGTTGCAGTGCACCGGTGTTGGGCCGCCAGGCCCCGGCGATGCGGACGGCGAAGAACCCGACCCACGCGATGGGGCCGCACGGCCCGGCCACGACCGCCACGAGCAGCGACGCCACCGCCAGCACGACCATGCGTGCCGCGCCGGCGCGCAGCCCCAGCGCCGACGCCGTGTCGTCGCCCAGCCGCAGGAGGGTGACCGCGGGCAGGACCGCCACCGCGGCGAGCATCGCCACGACCATGCCCGCCGCCGCCGGAACCACCGCCTGCCAGGAGCTCCCGGTGAGCGAGCCGAGCAGGTAGCGCACCAGCACGCCCTGCTCGCGGGAGTCCACCAGGGCACCCGCGGCGATCATGAGCGCCTGGCACGCGGCGCTCACCGCCGCACCGATCAGCAGGACCGCCGCCGGACTGGCCGCACCCCGGACGGCGAGCAGCGTCGCACCTCCGCCCACGGCGGCGCCGAGCAGTGCCGGCACCACCGGAGCACCCGGCACGGAGATCCCGAGGGCGACGCAGAGGCCGACAGCGGCACCGGCGCCGCTGGACACCCCCAGCAGTTCCGGCACCGCCAACGGGTTGCGCAGCGCCTCCTGCAGGAGCATGCCCGCCGCGCCGAGGCACGCCCCGGCGATGGCGCCGAGCACCAGCCGGGGCGCCCGCACCCGCGTGACGACGACGTGCTCCAGGCCCTCCGTCGCGGACAGGGCGGGCAGGAGCCGGTTCACGCCGACGAACGGCTGCCCCAGCATGAGCGCCGCCACGGCGATCACCAGACCGGCAGCGGCTGCTGCCGCCACGCGAGTCGTCACGCGGGAACCTTCTCCAGCGCCTCGTCGATGATCGCCCCCATGCTGCGGGTACCGCGACCGGACCCCCAGAGCTTCGCGTGCATCTCGTGCACCTGTTGCCGCTTCACGGCCGGGATCTGCTGCCACACCGCGTTGTCGGCCAGTTGCGCGCTGAGCGTCCGGTCTTTCGCGGAGAACAGCAGGGAGTACACGAAGACCACGTCCGGCTGGCGGGCCAGCAGTTCCTCCACGCTGTAGCTGCTCGCGGTGGCGATGTCGCCACCCTTGCCGGGGAACGGGTAGTCGAACAACCGGGAGAGCAGGTCACCCTTGAGGGACGCGGTCGTGTCGACACCGATCGCGTCCGTGCTGCCGTACATCAGCACGACCTTCTTGCTCGCCTGCCCGGTGCCGCGGGTCCGCTCCACGGCGTCGGCGAGCTTGCCGCGGAACTGTTCCTCGGCGCCACGGGCCTGCTCCACCCGGCCGGTGAGCGCTCCCAGGGAACGCAGGTAGCCGACGGACTGCTCCCACGTCGCCGGGTCCGCCGTCCACAGCGGAGCGAAGCGCTCCACGGCCTCCTCCAGCGGGTCGTGCACGCCGGGCAGCCCGATCACGAGGTCCGGCCGCATCGCGGCGATCGCCTCGACGTCCTCGCTCCCGAACGTGCCCGGCACCACGGCGACAGCGGCACCGGCCTGGTCGCCGAGCAGTGCCGGATGCTTGATCAGCGCAGGGTTGCTCGTCCCGACCGGCGTGAGTCCGAGCGTGGTCACGATGTCGTCGCACAACCCGTTCAGGCACACGATCCGCTCGGGCCGCTTGGCGAGGGTGAGCGTCCGCCCCTGCGGATCGGTGATGGTCAGCGACGGCTCCAGCGGTGGCGCCGCACGGTCGATCGAAGGCCGGCCGGCACCTCCTGGCGGGGTTCCGCCCTCGCTCGCGAGTGGCGCGGAACACGCCGACACCGCCGCGGCGATGACGAGTAGGACGGCTGTTCGGCCGGAACGGGACATGGCGCGCCTTTCACCGAGGACGAGTGATCACCCGGCCGGGGCTGCTCGCACCCGGCTATGAAGATGATTATCATGTGCAGATGCTTGGACGCACACCTGTCACCGTCCTGTCCGGTTTCCTGGGTTCCGGGAAGACGACGTTGCTCAACCACGTGCTCGCCAACCGGGAGGGGCGGCGGGTGGCGGTGATCGTCAACGACATGAGCGAGATCAACATCGATGCCGCGCTGGTCGCCGGTCAGGGCAGCCTGGACCGCACCGAGGAACGGCTGGTCGAGCTGACCAACGGCTGCATCTGCTGCACGTTGCGGGAGGACCTGCTCGACAGCGTCGGCGAGCTGGCGCGCTCGGGCCGGTTCGACACGATCCTGATCGAGTCCACGGGCATCTCCGAGCCGATGCCGGTGGCCGCGACCTTCGACTGGACGTTCGAGGACGGCACCAGCCTGTCCGACCACGCCCGGCTCGACACGATGGTCACCGTCGTGGACGCGGCGGGGTTCCTGCGCGAGCTGACCACCGGTGAGCAGCTGGCCGAACGCGACATCGCCGCGGCGGAGGGGGACGAGCGCACGATCTCGGACCTGCTGGTCGACCAGGTCGAGTTCGCGGACCTGCTGGTGGTCAACAAGACGGACCTGGTGACCGAGGAGCAGCTCGCGACGCTCGACGCCGTGCTGCGCAGGCTCAACCCCGTCGCCCGGCTGCTGCACACCCGGCACGGCGTCGTCGACCTGGCCGAGGTGCTCGACACCGGGCGCTACGACCCGATCACCGCCGCGCAGGCACCTGGCTGGGCCCAGGAGCTCGCGGGCACCGGCCACGTCCCGGAGACCGAGGAGTACGGCATCCGCTCGGTCGCCTTCCGGGCCTCGCGGCCCTTCCACCCGGCCCGGTTGGCGGCGGCGTTGGCCGGCTGGGAGGGAGTGTTGCGCAGCAAGGGGTTCTGCCACATCGCGAGCCGCCCCGACGTCCTGGCGGTGTGGTCGCAGGCGGGTCCGAACCTCACCCTGGAACCGGGGCAGCTGCTGGAGGGCCCGCAGGGCCGTCAGGAGCTCGTCTTCATCGGCGTCGGCCTCGACCTCGACGAACCGCGCCGGCGGCTCGAGCCCGCCTTGCTGACCGAGGAGGAGTTCGCGGCCGGGCCGGAGCAGTGGCGCGCGCTCGACGATCCGCTGCCGCTGTGGGACCTCGCCGACCTGCACGAGCACGCCGGATGACCGGCCCGTCGACCACCGACCCGGCCGCGGCGGAAGCGGTGTTCGCGCCGGCCGAGCTCGCGCTGCTGGACTCCTTGCCGATCGCCGGCGTGGTGGCCGACGTGGGGCCTGGAGCCGGGACGAGCACGGTCCGCCTGGCCGAGCGCGCGCTCCGGGTGTACGCCGTGGACAACGACGAGGCGATGCTCGAGATGGTCCGCGACCGCGCCGCGCGAGCGGGGCTGGGCGACCGCGTCCGCACGGTCCTGCACGAGCTCGACGACGGCCCGGTTCCGCTGCCCGAACCGGTGTCGCTGATCTGGTCGGGTGCCTGCGTGCACCACGCGTTGTCGTGGCAGGACGCGGTGTCCGGGCTGGCGGACCTGCTCGCACCCGGTGGTGTGCTCGCGCTCGGCGAGGGTGGTCTGCCGGCGCGGTGCCTGCCGTGGGACGTCGGTGCCGGCAGGCCCGGCCTGGAGAGCAGGCTGGACGCCGCGCACAACGAGTGGTTCACGGCGTGGTTCGAGGGCAGGCCCGGTGTCGTGCGCGAGGCGCGCGGGTGGCCGGAGCTGATGAGGACCGCCGGGCTCGAGCAGGTCACCAGCCGCAGCGTCCTGCTGGACCTGCCCGCACCGCTCGGGCCCGGCGTGCGGGAGGTCGTGCTCGCGGAACTCGCCGCGCGGGTCGGGCGGGCGCGGGTCTTCCTGGGTGAGGACGACCTGCGGGCGTGGGCGGCGTTGCTCGACCGCTCGTCATCGGCTTGGCTGGGGGCGCGGGACGACGTGGCGCTGCTCACCGCCAGGACCGTCCACATCGGAGTGAAAAGGGGAGATCATGGCTGAGGACCGGCAGACCGAGATCCGCGGCGCGTTCGACGCCGCGGCGGCCGACTTCACGGCGCTGGGCCGCCACCTCTGGGAGCCGATCGCCACGGCGGCGCTCGCCGTGGCCGATCCGAAGCCCGGTGAGCGCGTCCTCGACGCCTGCTGCGGCACCGGTGCCTCGGCGATCCCGTCGGCGCGGCTCGTCGGGGCGGACGGGCACGTCGACGCCGTCGACCTGTCCGGTCCGATGGTGGACGAGCTGCGCCGGCTGTCGACCGGCCTGCCTCAGCTGCACGCGCACCAGGCCGATGTGACGACGTGGCCGGGGGAGGGCTACGACGTGGTGCAGTCGGCGCTGGGCATCTTCTTCTTCCCGGACATGACCGCCGGGACCGAGCACCTGATCAGCCGGGCCCGGCCCGGTGGGCGGGTGGTGTTCACCATCTGGCGCGGGGAGTCGATGGTCGCGGCGGGCCGCCACCTCGGCCTCGCGATCGCCGAGGTCACGAACACGCCGGTACCGGCGTCCCGCCCGCCGCACCTGATCGACGAGGTCAACCAGGCGGACACCTACGCCGCCTGGCTGACCGGACGCGGGCTGGCCGACGTCGAGGTCACCGTGCACGAGCTGGCGCTGACGATGACCCCGGAGGTGGCGTGGCTGGTGGTCGTCGGATCCGGGTTCCGGGGAGCGCTCGCGAAGGTGCCCGCCGAGCTGGTCCCGGATGTGCGCGAGCACTACCTGGCGTCGCTGGGACAGGCCGGTCTGCAGGAGCTCGACGCCACCACGCTGATCGGCAGCGGCCGTCGTTCGGAGCGGTGAGCGCCGCGGGGAGGCCGGCCGCCTCGGTCACGGCTTCCAGGCCCGCGCGCTCAGCAGCCGCATCCCGTTGAGCGCGACCAGCACCGTCGACCCCTCGTGCCCGGCGACGCCGAGCGGGAGCGGCAGCGTGCCGAACAGGTCCCACGCGGACAGGACCACGATGAACGCGCCGGCGATGACGAGGTTGGCGATCACGACCCGCCTCGCCCGGCGGGCCAGTGCCACGACCGACGGCACGACGGTCAGGTCGTCACCCACGACCACGACGTCGGCGGTGTCCACGGTCAGCGCGGATCCCCGGCGTCCCATGGCGATCGCGCTGTGCGCTGTCGCGAGCGCGGGGGCGTCGTTGACGCCGTCGCCGACGAAGAGCACCTTGCCCTGGAGCTCGCTGACCGCGCGCACCTTGTCCTGCGGCAGCAGTTCGGCGCGCACGTCGGTGATACCGACCTCGTCGGCGACGCGGTGCGCGGCCGGGTGGTTGTCCCCGGTCAGCAGCACCGGGCTCCGTCCGGTGAGGACGGTGAGCCCGCGGACGGCGGGCTCGCTGGACGGGCGGACCCGGTCGGCCAGTTCGATGACGCCGATCCGGTGCCGGCCGGCGGTGACGACGACCGCGGTGTTGCCGTTGGGTGAGGAGTCGGCCCGGTGCACCGAGACGGTCCGCTGCCCGACACGTGCCGTCACGCCGACGCCTGGTGTCGCCCGGAAGCCCTCGGCGGGTGGCACGGCCAGGTGGCGTCGCCGTGCGGCTTCGACGATCGCGCGGCCGATCGGGTGCTCGCTGAGCTGCTCGGCCGCCGCGGCGGTGGCGAGCACGTCGTCGTCGACGTCGCCGACGACCTGGGGCGTGCCTTCGGTGAGGGTGCCGGTCTTGTCCAGCGCCACGGTGTCCACGGTGCTCAGCTGTTCCATCGCCACCGCGGATTTGACCAGCACACCGCGTTTTCCGGCGTTGGCGACGGCTGCCAGCAGCGGGGGCATGGTGGCCAGCACCAGGGCGCACGGTGAGGCGACGATCATGAAGGTCATCGCGCGGAGCAGCGTCGGTTCCAGCGCCGCGCCGAAGAGCAACGGCACAGCGAACAACGCGAGCGTCACGGTCACCATGCCGAGCGAGTAGCGCTGCTCGACCTTCTCGATGAACAACTGCGTCTTGGCCTTCGTCGCCGAGGCCTGCTCGACCATCGCCACGATCCGGGCGATCACCGTGTCCCTGGCCGCACGGGTGATCCGCACGCGCAGCCCGCCGGTGCCGTTGAGCGACCCCGCGAACACCTCCGACCCGGGCTGCTTCGGCGCGGGCAGCGACTCGCCGGTGATCGACGACTGGTCGGCCTCGCTGCGGCCGTCGACGACCACGCCGTCACCGCTGATCCGCTCGCCCGGTCGCACGAGGATCTCGTCGCCCACCCGCAGGTCCGCCGCGTCGACCTCCTGCTCGCGGTTCCCGGCCGGCACCAGGGTGGCGCGCTGGGGTGCCAGGTCGAGCAGCCCGCGCACCGAGTCGGCCGTCCGCTGGGTGAGCACGGCCTCCAGCGCGCCGGAGGTGGCGAAGATGACGATCAGCAGGCCACCGTCGACGACCTGGCCGATCGAGGCAGCGCCGATCGCCGCGACGATCATCAGCAGGTCGACGTCGAGCGTCCGCTCGCGCAGCGCCCTCAGCCCGGCGAGCGCGGGTTCCCAGCCGCCGGTGGCGTAGCAACCGAGCAGCAGGAGCCACCAGCTCCAGGACGGCCCACCGGCGAGCTTGGTCCCGAGGCCCGCGAGGAACAGCACTGTGGCGACGGCGGCCCAGCGGACCTCGCCGATCGCGAGAACGGACCGGTGTCGTGGGGGTGTGTGGTGCGGCGCGGTCACGGCAAGCGTCGAAGTCACGCGAGCACCATACAGGAACATCTGAAGACCTCTTCATGTGTTCACTGAGTAGGATGCTGTCATGGGTCACGGAGTCGAGGGCAGGGCCACACCACCGGCACAGCTGGACGCGGAGTCGGCGGCGACGGTGGCGGCCACCCTGCAGGCGCTCGCGACGCCGAGCCGTCTGCGCATCCTGACCCGTCTGCGGCACGGGGCCTGCCCCGTCGGTGAGCTCGCCGAAGCGGTGGAGATGGAGCAGTCCGCGGTGTCGCACCAACTGCGGCTGCTCCGCGCGCTCGGGCTCGTGACCGGTACGCGCCAGGGCCGCAGCGTGGTCTACAGCCTGTACGACAACCACGTCGCGATGCTGCTCGACGAAGCCGTCTACCACATCGAACACCTCGGCCTCGGTGCCACCGACGACGTCGACACCGCCTGAGAGGGCCGGGGACGGCCGAGCGGGACCGCCCCCGACCGTCACGTCATCTCGGGTCGGCCGTCACGGCCAGGGCCGGGATCGGGATCTCGAAGTGCACGGTCTGGCTGCGGTCCGGGTCGCCGTCGCGGGCGTCGCACACCTCCTTCGCGACCGAGCGCCAGAACCCCTCCGCACCGGCGACGCGGGTGTCGGTGTGCAGGTAGATCTGTTCGTAGCCGGGGGTTTCGGCGACGAACCCGACCGCGGCGTCGACCAGGGCACGCGCCAGACCACGGCGCCGGTGCCCGGCCCGGACGTACACGCGGAAGAGCTGTGCCGTCCGGTCACCGGAGTAGCGCTCGGCGATCCACGCCGGGTGGGGCGGGCTCGCCGGCCCCTGCGCTCGCACGGCCGTGGTGCCCACGACCTCGTCGCCGCGGACCGCGACGAACAACGCGTGCCGCGGAGTCTCCAGGTACGTCGCGGCGAGGTCGATCACGTCGGCGTGCCACTGGGGGCTGTAGCCGTAGCCGAACTCGCGGTAGAAGGTGTCGAGCATGACGCTGCGGGCTCCCGGCAGGTCGGCGTGCGTCGCCAACCGGACCTCATAGGCGTCCGCTGCTTGGTGGTGCGTGTTCACTTCATCCTCTCTTTCGCGCCGTCCAGGGTCGTCGCGACCGGACCGTCCATGACGACGCGTCCCTCGTGCAACACGACCACCCGGTCGGCGAGGCGGGCCACGACGTCGAGGTCGTGGCTGATCAGCACGAGCGCGCACGGCACGCTCGCGAGCAGGTCGAGCAGCCCGGCGCGGGTGACCGCGTCCAGGCCCGAGGTGATCTCGTCGCACACGAGCACCTCGGGTTCGGCGAGCAGGGCGCGCACGAGCGCGGCTCGTTGGAGTTCGCCGCCGGACAGACCGCGCGGACGACGCAGCACCGCCTCCTCGTGCAGGCCGACTCGTTCCAGCGCGGCGAGTGCCGCGGCACGGGCCTGCGAGGTCCGCACTCCGCGCAGCCGGACCGCGGTCCTGGCGACCTGGTCGAGCACCGGGCGGTGCTCGTCGAACGACCCCCGCGCGTCCTGGAAGACGTACTGGACGGCGGCGAGCGCGTTCCGGGGGCGCCGGCGCAGCGACCGCGCCAGTGGCCGGTCGTGCAGCAGCACCTCACCGGTGGCCTGCTGGTGCAGGCCGGCCAGGCAGCGGCCGAGGGTGGTCTTGCCGCTGCCGGAGCGTCCGACGACCGCCAGGCGTTCGCCGACGTCGAGGTGCACGTCGTGCAGGACGGTGGTGGTGCGGTGCCGGGCGGTCAGGCCGCGCACCCGCAGGCGGGGCGCCCGCTCGGGAACCCCGGCGAACTCCTGCGGCGCGGCGTCGAGCAACGCGCGGGTGTAGTCCTCGCGGGGATCGGTCAGGAGCTCCCGCGCGGGCCCGGCTTCCACGACGCGACCCGCTCGCAGCACCACGATCTCGTCGGCGAGCGCTCGCACCACCTCCACGTCGTGGGTCAGCAGCACCAGTGCCACGCCCTGCGCGACCACGGCGGCGAGCTCGTCGACGACCTCGGCACGGGTCAGGGCGTCCTGCCCGGTGGTGGGTTCGTCGGCCACCAGCACCGCCGGGTCGCCCACCAGCGCCTGGGCGAGCACGACGCGCTGCTGCTGGCCCCCGGAGAGCTGGTGCGGGTAGCGGCGCAGCAGGTCGGCCGGTACGCGCGCCCGGCGCAGAGCCGTCTCGAGCAGCTCGCCGGGGCTGCCTTCGTGCAGTGCGGCGATCTCGCGGAAGACGGCGTCCAGGCGGCGCACCGGGTTGAGCGCGGAGGCCGGTTGCTGCGGCACGAACCCGACGCGTCCGTTCACCTCCACGCGTCCGCTCACCGACACTCCCGGACCGTGTTCGCCCAGCAGGGCGAGCCCGGTCGTGGTCTTGCCGCTGCCCGAGGCGCCGACCAGGGCGAGCACCCGCCCGGCGGACAGCGCGAAGCTGACACCGTCGAGCAGCACGTGACCGTTCGCCTCGGCGCGCAGGTCCTCGACGTGCACGACCGGGGTCACGTGCGCACCCGCTTCAGGGCGCGGTCGAACACCAGGTTCAGCCCGACGGACAGCGCGACGATCAGCAGCGCGGGCACCACCACGGTCAACGGCTGCAGGAACAACCCACCCCGGTTGCGGTCCACCATCACGGCCCAGTCGGCCGCGTCGGGTGGCACGCCGACGCCCAGGAAGCTGGCCGAGGCCACCAGGTACAGCGCCGCGGTGAGCCGGACGCCCACGTCGGCGGCGAGTGTGCGCAGCATCGACCGTCCTGTGTAGATGATCGAGGTCTGCCACCACGACTCGCCCTGCATGCGCATCGCCTCCAGGGCGGGTCGTCCGGAGATCTCGAGTGCCGCCGCCCGCGAGAGGCGGGCGACGTCGGGGAAGTTGACGAGCGTGACCACGCCGATCAGCACCGGCAGGCCTTGTCCGGCGATCGCGGCCACGAGGATCAGCACCAGCAGCGACGGCACCGCCAGCAGCACGTCCAGTGGCCGCATCAACGCCTCGTCGACCAGCCGCAGCCGCGTGGTGGCCGCCAGAACGCCGTAGGGCACGCCGGCCAGGTAGGAGAGCACGGTCGCGGTCAACGCCACCAGCACCACCGTCTGGCCACCGGCGAGCACCTGGTACCAGGCGTCGCGGCCCACGAAGTCCGTGCCCAGGAACCCGAACGGCACGAAGGGAGCGCCGCGGGTCTGCCGGTCCGGCACGAACAGCGGTCCCAGCAGCGCCAACGCGAGCGGCACCGCGATCAACAGTCCGCCGATGCCCGCCCGCTTCACGCGACCACCTCCGCGCGCGGAGCGAGCCGGAACGCCACCAGGTCGGCCAGCAGGTTCACGGCCACCGTGGTGACGGCGAAGACCACGGCCAGGCCCTGCACGACCGGGAGGTCGCGCGCGGCCACGGAGTCCACCAGGACGGTGCCGAGGCCGGGGATGACGAACACCGCCTCGACGACGATCACGCCGCCCAGCAACCAGTCCGTGGTCCGCGCGACCTGCTGCACCGCGGGCGCGAGCGCGTTCGGCAGCGCGTGGGCGAACCGCACCCGCGTCTCGCCGATCCCGAGGCGGCGGGCGTGGCGCACGTAGTCCGACGCCAGCGCGTCGACCATCCCCGCGCGGACCAGGCGGCTGATCGAGCAGATCGGCCTGGCCAGCAGCACCACCAGCGGCAGCACCAGAACGGCGGGCTGGGCGAACAGGTCCGCGCCCACCGCCGTCGGCGGCAGCCAGGCCAGTTGCACGCCGAACACCGCGATCAGCACCACGGCGAGCGCGAACTCCGGGATCGAGTGCAGCGCGACGCTGATCGACGTCAGCGCCCGGTCCAGCGGGCTGCCCTCGCGCAACGCGGCCAGCACACCGACCAGCACCGAGATCGGGACCAGCAGCACCAGGGTGAGCGCCGCCAGCACGAGCGTCGGGCCGATGCCGCCGGCCAGGAAGTCCGCGACCGGCCGTCCCGACACCAGTGAGACGCCGAAGTCCAGCCGGGGCAGCCCGACGAGCCACTCCGCGAACCGTTCGGGGGTCGGCCGGTCCAGGCCCATGGCCGCGCGGATCTGCGCGATCCGCGCGGGGTCCGGGTTGTCCCCGGCCAAAGCCACCGCCGCGTCTCCCGGCAGGGCCTCGACCAGGAAGAACACGAGGGTGACCACGGCGAGCACCTGCACCAGCCCGAGCGCGGCTCGCCGGGCCGTGTAGGAAGCGGGACTCACCCCAGCCACACCTTGTCGAAGCGGGCCCAGTCGAGCGTGTTGGCGGGGGCGGTGGAGATGCCCCCGACGTTCGGCTTCGCGCCCACGATCCAGTCCGCGAAGCCCCACATCAGGTAGCCGCCCTCGGCGTGCAGCACGCGCTGCATCTCCCGGTACGCCTCGGTGCGCGCGGCCGGGTCCGAAGTGGACACCGCCTTCTCGTACAGCGCGTCGAACTCGGGCCGGGCCCACTTGGTCACGTTCGTGCCGGACCCGCTGAGCAGGCGCTGCGCGACATGGGTCTCGATGGGCATGGCACCGGAGCGGAAGCTCGACAGCGAGCCGTTCTTGAGCGTGTCGGCCCAGTAGCTGTCCTTGTTGCCCTGCACCACTTCGATCGTCAGCCCGGACCCCTTGGCCTGGTCGGCGAACACCGTGGCGGCCTCCACCATGCCGGCCGCGGCCGTGGAGGTGTCGAGCTTGACCGTCAGGCCTTCCGCACCGGCCTTGCGGATCAGGAACTTCGCCTTGTCCAGGTCGCGCTGCCGCTGCGGGAGGTCACCGGCGTAGTGCCGGTAGTCCTTGCCGAACAGGTCGTTGCCGACCTGGCCGCTGCCCGCGAGCACCGACTCCACCAGCTGCGGCCGGTCGGCGAGCAGGAACATCGCCTCTCGCAGGTCGCGGTTGTCGAACGGCGCCCGGTCCACCTTCATGGCGAACGCCTGCACGGCGCTGTTGGGGGAGCGGTGGATCGTCATGCGGTCGCCGGAGGCGTTGCTGCGCGCGGTGGTCGGCGTGAGGTCGTGCGCGTACTCGACCTGACCGCCGAGCAACGCGTTGGTGCGCGCGGACTCCTCGTTGGCGATCACGAACTCGAGCTCGTCGAGCAGCGGCGCGCCCTCCCAGTAGTCCGGGTTGCGCTTGAGCAGCACCGACCTGCCCGGTTCGAACGACACGAAGCTGAACGCCCCGGACCCGACCGGTTTGGTGAAGTCGTCGGCACCCTCGGGCACGATGTACGCGCCGAAGGCGGCGAGGGCGTTGGGGAACTCGCCGAAGGGCCGCTTCAGCGCGAACTCCACGGTCCGGTCGTCGACCGCGCGGCTGTTCGCGAGGTCGATCAGCGCGAGGCTCGACTTGGCGCGGAACGCGCGGTTCGGGTCGAGGATGCGCGCGTAGCTGGCGAGCACGTCCTGGGCGCGCACCGGTCTGCCGTCGTGGAACACCGCCTGGCGCAGGCTGATCCGCCAGCGCGTCAGGTCGGCGTTCGGCTCCCACCTCTCCGCCAGCCGCGGCTGCGGCGACACGTCGTTGCCGAGGTCGGCGAGCTTGTCGAACATCGCCTTGGACCGCGCGGCTTCGACGAACAGGTTGGCCAGGTGCGGGTCGAGGACCTCCTTGGCGCCACCGCCGGCGAACGCGGCGCGGAGCCTGCCACCGGCACGGGGCGCGGACGAGGCCGGCGTGGCACTGCCGCACCCCGCGAGGGTGACGACCGCCAGACCGGAGGTCAGGCCGAGGAAACCGCGGCGGTTCAGGGGCATGCTGGTTCCTTTCACTGGCACCCGTCTCGGCGGAGGCGGGCCACGACGTGGAGGCGGTCACCGGACAGCGCGCCGCTCAACGCGGCGTCGGCGGTCCAGGGGTGGTCGGTGCGCGGGCCGGGGGAGTCGAACAGCGCGAGCACCTCGAACCCGGCGAGGTCGAGCAGGTGCCGCAGCTCCTGGGGGAAGAGCAGCCGCCAGGCCGACCGCTGCACCAGCGGTTCGGAGCGGTCCGCCCAGTCCCAGGTGCGCCGGCGTCGTAGCAACTGGCCGGCGTGGTCGATCCACAGCTCGGTGTGCGAGGTGTACTCGGTGCCCCGCCACGTGACCGAACGGGTGCGCACGCCGTCGAGGAGTTCGGTGTTGCCCAGGAAGAACGCGCCGTTGCGCATCTCCGCGACGAACAACCCGCCTGGTACCAGGTGCTCGCGGCACCGTCGCAGGAACGCGGTGAGATCGGCGTTGGTGTGGCAGTACAGCATCGCGCTGTCGAGGCAGGTGATGACGTCGAAGCTGCGGCCGAGGTCGAAGGACCGCATGTCCGCCAGCGCCACGTCGACCGCCGGGTGGTGCTCGCGGACGTGCGCGAGCATGTTCTCGGAGCTGTCGAGGCCGGCGACGCGATAACCGTGGCGGGCCAGCCATCCCGCATCGCGACCGGTGCCGCAGCCGATGTCGAGCAGGTCCTGCCCGCCGCCGAAGCGGGTCACCACGTCGTGCACGAACCTGGCGGCGACGTGCTCCGGGTCGGGGAACTGGTGCTCGTACAGCTCGGGATTGTCGGTGAGCAGGTTCATCGAGCGACCTCCTGCTGCCGCGGGGTGAGCGCGCCGCGCCGGTGCAGCCAGGCCACCCCTGCGGCGCTGATGAGTCCGATCGCGACGCACAGCAGCGATGCGAGCCGGTCGCCGAACCCGCTCACCCACCCGATCGCGGTGTTGCCGAGGGCGGCCGCCAGTCCGGAGCCGAGGTAGAACACGCCGAAGTGCGTGCCGGCGAGGCTGTCGGGGCCGAACGACGGGATCAGGTCGTAGACCAGCGGATGCGCGATCATCACGCCGACGGCGAGTGCGAGCGTGGCCACCAGCACCGGCGCGAGGCCGGACCACAGCGCGGGAGCAGCGAAACCCGCACCCGTGACGGCGAGACCGGCGGCGATCACGGGACCCCGCGCGCGGTCGGAGACGAGGCGGGTGATGCGGACCTGGAACAGCAGGGTGACGACCGTGGACGCGATGAACAGCACGGCGACCACGCCCGCCCAGCCGGTGGCCTTCTGCGCCTGGATCGGCAGCAGCAGGTACAGCTGGTTCTGCAGCACGAACATCCCGCTGAGCACGCAGGTGAACGCGACGAACCGGCGGTTCGTCAGGCACTCGCGCCAGTCGCCGAGGATCGACCCGCCCTTGCGCGTGGCCGCCCGCGCGGGCAGCACGACGGCTTGGGCGACGGTCAGCGCCGCGAAGATCCCGGCCGCCACCACGGCGCAGACCCGGAAGTCCCACAGCAGCAACACACTGCCGAGCACCGGCCCGCACAGCGCGCCCGCCTGGGCGTAGACGTTGAACCGGGCGAACGCCTCGGTGCGTGCTTTGCCCGCCTCCAAAGCGATGTACGCGCGCACCGCGGGGTTGAACAGCGCTCCGGCCAGTCCGCTGAGGACGGAGGCGGCCAGCACCACCGCGAGCGACTCGCCGATGGCGAACAACCCGAAGCCCACCGCGCGCAGACCGCAGCCGACCAGGATGGTCGTGCGCGGGCCGAGCCGGTCCGACGCGGTTCCGCCCACCAGGAACAGACCCTGCTGGCTCAGCGTCCGGACACCGAGGACGACGCCGATCACCGCGGCGGACATGCCGAGGCTGCCCAGGTGCGTGGCGAGGTAGGGGATGAGCAGGTAGAAGCCGGTGTTGACGGCGAACTGGTTGACCAGCAGCAGCCGCACCGGAAGTGCGAACCGGCTCATCGCCGCACCACGCCCAGCCCCGGCGCCCCGGAGAGCCGGAGGACGCCGTCCTCACCGCCGATGCCCGACCACGGATCCGCGGCGAGCAGCAGGTGCCCGTCCAGGTCGGCCCACCGGGCGTGCCCCGCGAGGTGGACGGCGGGCGCGATGCCGAGCGAGCTGGCGACCAGGCAGCCGAGCATCACGTCCAGCCCGCCCTCGCGGGCGGCCGAGACGATGTCCAGCGCCGGCACGAGGCCGCCGCACTTGGCGAGCTTGATGTTGACGCCGTCCACCGCGCCCGCGAGCTCGCGGACGTCGGCGGCCGTGGCGGCGTCCTCGTCGGCGATCAGGGGTGCCGGGCACCGTTCGTGGATCCAGGCCAGTGCGTCCGGGGTGCCGGGAGGGATCGGCTGCTCGACCGCGTCGAGCACGACACCGGCGGCGCCGAGGCGTTCCACGACGCGCACCGTCTCGTCCGGGGTCCAGCCGCCGTTGGGGTCGAGCACCAGCCGGGCCTGCGGTGCGGCGGCCCGGACCGCGACCACGCTGGCCACGTCCCGCTCCGGATCGGCTCCCACCTTGACCTTGAGCAGGGAGAACCCGCGCTCGCGCAGCGCCGACGCCCGAGCGGCGGCGTCGTCCGGCGTGGTGATGCCGATCGTGCAGGCGGTCGGAGTGGCCCGCCAGTCCCGGGTTCCGACGAGCACGTGCGCCGGCACGTCCTGACGCAGGCCGATCAGGTCGTGCAACGCCGCGTCGACCGCGGCCCGCACGCCGGCGGGAACCGTCTCGTCGGCGTGCAGGACGTCGAGGGCGGCGTCCGGTGCGCCGGCGTCGGCGAGAACCGGCCCCAGCCGGTCCAGCCAGCGCACGATCCCCTCGACGTCGAGCCGGTAGTAGGTGCTGGTCACCACTTCGCCGTGGCCGTGCCGCCCGTCGTGCTCCAGGACGACCCGCACGGCGTCGCGTCGTGCCATGACGGACCTGGAGATGCGCAGGGGCGTTCCCAGTTCGAGGCCGTAGACCTCCCACCCGATCCTCATGCGAGCACCACGGCCCTCGGCGCGGCGACCGACCGGCAGCGCGTCCAGCCCGTCGCCTCCACCCGGAGCGGGTCACCGATCTCCACCGGCCGGTCGGCGGCCGTCCCGAGCAGGCCGCGGGCGGTGCAGAAGTCGTCGTCGAAGATCGTGCCGAGGTAGCGGTGCGGCCCGTCGGGGAAGATCGTCGCCACCACGGCGCCGGGCTCGACCCTGGCCGCCCACGCGGCGACCAGGGCGACGGCGCCGCTGCTCCAGCCACCGGTGACGAAGGCGTCGCGGGCGAGCCGGCGGCACGCGTCCACCACCTCGACCGGGCCGAGCCAGTGGACCTCGTCGAACTCGGCGTAGGCGACGTTGCGGGGGTGGATGCTGCTGCCCAGCCCGCGCATCACCCTGGCGCGCGCGGGCTGGCCGAAGATCGTGGAGCCGATGGTGTCCACGCCGATCAGCCGCACACCCGGCCGGTACCGGCGCAGTTCCCGGACGACACCGGCGCTGTGCCCGCCGGTGCCCACGCTGCAGACCAGGACGTCGACGGGATCGATCTGCTCCACGAGCTCCCTGGCCAGCCCGGCGTAGCCCGCCGGGTTGTCCGGGTTGTTGTACTGGTCGGGCCAGTAGGCGTCGGGGAACTCGCGCAGCACGGCCTGGAGCCGGTCCAGGCGCGCCTGCTGCCAGCCGCCCACGGGGTGCGGCCGGTCGACCACCTCCAGCCGGGCCCCGTGCGCCCGCAGCAGAGCCCGCATCGACGGTTCCAGCTCGCTGTCCACCACCAGGACGACCGGGTGGCCGAAGACCTGGCAGGCGAACGCGAGACCGAGACCGAGGGTGCCGCTGGTGGACTCGACGACCACCGCGCCGGGGCGCAGCTCGCCGCGGTCACGAGCGGCACGCAGCATCGACACCGCGGGCCGGGCTTTCATGCCGCCGGCGCTGAGGCACTCCAGCTTGGCCCAGAACCCGCCGTGCCGGTGGGGCAGCGGCGTGGTGATGCGGGTGACCGGGCTCTGGCCGAGCAGGTCGAGCAGGTGCCGGTTCTGGCGCGGGAGGATCACGACGGGCGCTCCGTGTAGTGGTGGATCGTCGTGGGACCGCCGTCGAGCCAGAAGAACGGGTACGGCTCAGCCGAGACGGCGCGCACGCCGCTGCCGATGAACCACGGCAACACCGCGGCGGCCGTCTGCGCGAACAACACCATCGGTGTACCTGCCGCGACGGCGAGCCGCAGCAGCGGTTCGAACGTGCCGTTGCCGACCGTCATCCCCGACGCGAGCACGAGGGTGCAGCCGTCGAGCGCGCTCTCCGCCTCGGTGGTGACCGGCTCGTCCCATTCGGTCCTGCCGCCCTTGAGGTCGCACGCCACGTAGGTCGCGCCTCGTTCGCGCAGGTGGTGCAGCAGCGAGTTGACCACGCCGACCACCAGCACCCGGTCACCCGGCGCCGGGTCCAGGAGGTCGATCACGGCCTCGGCGCGGGCCAGGGACTTGGCCAGGGAGCTGCCGGGGCCGACGGAGATCGACTTGGTGGCGGACAGGTGGTGCGGCCGGGCGTGCGCCAGGTAGGCGTCGAGCGCGGCGGTGCGGATCGCGGGACTGGGGTGGTCGAGCAGCTCGAGCACGGTCGAACCGACGCAGCCGTGCACGTCGTCGTCGACGACGTGCTCCACCGCGCAGGAGCCGACCGCGTCTTCCACGCGGAGGCTGACGACGGTGTTGCGGTAGGACTGCCCGCGCGTGGCGTGCCGGGCGCCCTGCCGGGTCGTGAACCCGACGCTCACGGCGCACGACGCGGGATCAGGACCCAGCCCGCCACCCCGGACGAGTTCGGCGAGTTCGGCGAGGGTCACGCGGGCACCTCGGCGTAGTCGACCGTCAGACCGCCGACGAGCTGCTCGGCGCGGGCCCGCGCGCCGAGACCGGCCGGGTCGGTCACGACGACGTGGCCGAGGTAGCTGTTGTTGCTGGTCGGGTCACCCGCGCGGTGACCGGGCCCCTTGACGGTCCAGTCCACGACCTCGGGCGCGGCGTCGAGCACCTCCACGCCGCGGACCGCGGACACCAGGCCGGAGCGCGGTGGCAGGAGGAAGGAGATCGCGGCGCTGCGCACACCGGTGTCCGCGGGACGCGGGTCCGGTCGTTCGCCCACGGCCAGCTGGGCGTAGGCGGCGGGCAGGTCGATGCCGGCGACCCGCCGGACCAGCTCCGTGATCCGGTTGCCCGCGGGGCGCGGGTTGACCTCGACGATCCGGGGACCGTCGGGTGTCAGCTTGACCTCGGTGTGCGCGACACAGCGGTCCAGGCCCAGGGCTTCGACGGCCGCGACGGCGACGGCCTCGGCGTCGCCGGTGGGCAGGTCGGCGGGGAACATGTGCCCGCTCTCCACGAACCACGGATCACCGGCGACGCTTTTGTCGGTGACGCCGACGACGTGCGTGGTGCCGTCCACGGTGATCGTTTCGACGCTCACCTCGGGGCCGGTCAGGAGCTCCTCCACCAGCACGGTCCGCACCCTGGGCTGGTTGCGCGCGTTGACCGGGAAGGCCTCCATCGCGGCGAACGCCTCGCGCAGCTCCGACTCGCCGGTCACCTTGCGCACGTACATCCCGGCGCACAGGTCGACCGGTTTGACCACCAGGGGATAACCCAGTTCCGCCGCCGCCTTCGCGAGTGCCGGCCAGTCGTCGGCGAGGGCGAAGCGCGGACCCGGTACGCCGGCCGCACCCAACGCGGTGCGGGTGAGGTCCTTGCGGCAGGCCCGTTCCACCGCCTCCGGGTCGGGGCCGGGCAGGCCCAGGTGCGCGGCGACGCGCGCGGTGGCGGGGAGGTAGTAGTCGCACGAGGAGATCACGCCGTCGAAGCGCAGCACCGCGTGCAGGCGCTCGACGTGGTCGAGCAGGGCGGGCACGTCGTTGGTGTCCGCGGTGAGCACGTTGTCGGCGGCCAGCAGCGGATGCGGGTGCGCGGGGGCGGAGCGCAGGTAGTGGTGCAGATCGCGGGTCATGAAGGTGAAGCGGTGCCCTGACTCGTTGATCGCCCTGGGCAGCAGCGAGCTCATCGCGCCGACCCAGCTCTCGATCATCAACAGGTGAGCCACAAGTCCTCCTCCCCGCCGCGACCCCGCGGCGGAATTGAGGAACATGGTAATCATTGTCGATCTGTGGTCACTACCGCCTCTCGGGGAAGTGGCTGCGCCGGACGGGTGAGTGTTCGAGGTGCGCCATTCATGCACGCTGGCTAATGTTTGTTGCGTTCAGTGACGGAGCTAGGACGTCCGGGTGAAGCGAAGGCCTGGACATCGAAAGGCAGGCCGATCATGACCGCGGCACACCTCGAACACGCCGACCACGGCCACGCTCACGGCGACGGGTGCGGCCATGTGGCCGTCCCGCACGGTGATCACGTCGACTACGCGCACGACGGCCACCTCCACCGGGAGCACGACGGACACGTCGACGAGTGCGAACCCGGCGATCACCAGTCGCACTCGGACCACGGGCACGACCACGGCGAGGGCTGCGGCCACGTGGCCGTTCCGCACGGCGATCACGTCGACTACGTGCACGACGGTCACCGCCACGCCGTCCACGACGGGCACTACGACGAACACTGATCTACGGCGTGGTCGCGTCTCGCGCGGTTGCGCGTGGGGCGCGGCCACGGCGTCCATCGCTGATCAGGGGCTGGCGACCAGGTAGTGCAACGCACTCGGCGTGACCGCCGGCCCGGAAGCGGCATCCCGCGAATCCCCGGCATCGTCCGGGCGGGCTGGAACACCGAGTCCTTGGGCCCGAAGGACATCTCCGGCGACGTCGGCGTCCGGGTGTCCGCAGTGGACGGACGGGGTCGCGTGGCCGTGTGCTTCACCGGCCTCACGCCGACTCTCGCCGACGGGCGCACCGTTGCGGACGGCGACGTCTTCGCCATCGCCGTCGGCGCTGTCGCCCCTTCCTCCCCGAGGTGGTCCGGCGTGGACGGTCTCGGTTTCGGCCGGGGTTCCGGATGTGCTCCAATACGGCCCGCAGGCACTGGAGCCCCGGTTTTCGCCAAGGCGGCACGCGTGCCGTTGTGCGGCCCGCATCCCTTGTCCGGCCCCGGCCGGCTCGTGCGAGTCACGCGGGGATCAGCCGGTTCTGCGTGTCCTGGGCGCGGCAGGTGGCGGTGGAGAAGAGAGAGTTCTGCATGCAACGACGGGCCCTGCTGGGTCGTGAGACCGAGCGCCGTGTGCTGGCTGCCCTCGTCGAACAGGCCGCCTCCGGGTCGGGAGGCGCGGTGGTCGTCCTCGGCTCGCCCGGGATCGGCAAGTCGGCGCTGGTCGCCGAGGCGGCGGCGCGGGCCGCGGAGCGCGGGACGCGGGTGGTCACGGCGGTGGGGGTGCAGTCGGAGGAGCACGTGCCCTGCGCCGGCCTGCACCAGCTGGTGCACCAGCTGCGAGACGGGATCGACGACCTGCCCGCACCGCAACGCGCCGCGCTGCGCGCCGCCGTCGGGCTCGCCGACGAGACCGTGCCGGACCTCTACCTCGTCGGCCTCGCGGCGCTGACCCTGTTGTCGGACGCGGCGGTGAAGGCGCCGTTGCTGGTGGTCGTCGAGGACGCCCACTGGATCGACCGGGCGAGCCTCGACGTGCTCGGGTTCGTCGCGCGGAGGATCGAGTCCGACCCCCTCGCGCTGGTCGCCGTCACCCGCTGGCTCGACGACCGGCTGTCCGGTGCCGGGCTGCCGGTGCTGCACCTGGACCCGCTGACGGACGAGGTGTCGGGGGAGCTGCTGGACTCGGTGGCCCCCGGCCTGGGGCAGCAGGTCCGGCGGCGGCTGCTGGCGGAGGCGGCCGGGAACCCGCTGGCGTTGACCGAGCTGCCGGTCGCGCTGCGGTCGGTCGGTGGGGCGTACGCGCTCACCCCGGGGCCGCTGCCGCTGACCGAGCGGCTCGAGCGGACCTTCACGGCGCGGGTGTCCCGTCTTCCGGCGGACACGCGGGCGGTTCTGCTCCTCGCCGCCCTCAACGGCGACGGCACGATGGACGAGTGCCTCGCCGCCGCCGGCCGGATGCTCGGGAAGGCGGTCGACGTCGCCGCTGTCGAGCCGGCGGTGGACGCCGGTCTGCTGGAGCCGTGGGGGATGGTGTTCCGGCACCCGCTGGTCCGTTCGGCGCTGCACCACGCGGCGACCGCCGCGGAACGGCAGGCCGCGCACGCCGCTCTCACCTCGCAGCTCGAGGGGCAGCCCGATCGGCGGGCGTGGCACCGCGCGGCCGCCACCGCCGGTCCCGACGAGAACGCGGCGCGGGACCTGGTCCGCACCGCCGACCGGGCTCTGCGGCGCGGTGGTGTCGCCGCGGCCCTCGCCGCGCTGCGGCGGGCGGCTGAGCTGACCGCGGACCCCTCGGCGCGTGCGGACCGGCTGCTGCGCGCGGCCGAGCTCGCCCTGGAGTCGGGCCAGTGCGAGGCCGCGTCCCACCTGCTGGTCCAGGCGCGCTCGCACGACCTCTCGGTGCGGAACCGGGGCCGCGCGGCCTGGGTCGACATCGTCCTGGTCGAGGGTTCGGCGCAGGGCGAGGGCACCGCGACCGCCGAGCTGGCGGAGCTGGCCGTGGAGGTCGCCGCCAGTGGTGAGCCCGCACTGGGCCTGCGCATGCTGTGGGGAGCGGTCCTGCACTGCTTCTGGGGCGAGCCGGGACCGGCCGCCCGCCGGCGGATCGCCGCCGCCGCCGAGCGGATGCCCGTGGACGCGCACAACGCCGGCGTGGTGGCACTGCGGGCGTACTGCGCGCCGGTCGAGCGCGGACGGGCCGCCCTGGAGTCCCTGGCCGATCAGCTGGACCGGTGGTCCGAGGACGCCGACTGGGACCAGCTCCTGGGCAGTGCCGCGGTGATGATGGGCGCTCCCGCCCTGGCGAGCCGGCTGGCCACGAGGTCGCTCGACGCCCTGCGGGCACGGGGCCGGTTGTCGATGCTCGCCAGAGCGCTGTGCGTCCAAGCGGGCGGCGCCGCGCGGCTCGCTGACGTGCGTGCCGCTCAGCTCGCCGCCGAGGAGGCGGGCGAGCTGGCCCGCGAGACCGGGCAGCCCCTCGTGCACGCCATGGTGCACGCCATCCGCGCACAGGTCGCCGCCGTCTGCGGTGATCCGCGCGCACAGGAGTGGGCAGCGGAGGCGGAACGCACCGCGCTGCCCGGCGGTGCGCGCCCGGCGCTGGCCATCGTGCAGATGGCCCGCGGACAGGAAGCCCTCTGCCAGGGCCGCTACGGCGACGCCTTCGGGCACCTGCTCCGCGTCTTCGAGCCGGCCGATCCCGCCTTCCACCCCTGGCTGCGCTTCTACGGGGTCGCCGAACTGGTCGAGGCGGCGGTGCGCAGCGAGTCCGCCGAAGTGGCGCGGGACGTCCTGCGCGCACTCGCCCCGCTCGCGGAGCAGACCCCCTCACCCGCCCTGCTCTGCGGGCTGCGCCTCGGCCGTGCCCTGCTCAGCCCGCCGGACACCGCCGAGCGGCTGTACCGGGAGGCCCTCGGCGCCGTCCCCGTCGACTGGCCGTTCGAGCGGGCGCGGGTGCACCTCGCCCTGGGCGCGTGGCTGCGGCGGCACCGGCGGCCCGCGGAGTCCCGCGTCGTGCTGCAGGCCGCGTGCGAGGTCTTCGACGCGCTCGGCGCCTCGGCCTGGTCGCAGCGGGCACGTCAGGAGCTGCGCGCGGCGGGCACGTCCTCGCCCCGGCAGGACCCGGTCGCCGTCGACCGGCTCACCTCGACCGAGCTGCACGTCGCCCAGCTCGCCGCGCAGGGGCTGACCAACCGGGAGATCGGCGAGCGGCTGTACGTGTCGCCCAGGACGGTGAGCACGCACCTGCAACGCATGTTCCCCAAGCTGGGCGTGACCTCCCGCGGCGAGCTCGGCGCGGTGCTGCGCGGCACGACTACGTACGTCGAAGACGTCGGCTGACGGACGCGGCAGGACCCGCCCGCTGCCTAGGTTTCGTGCCATGCCCGGTTCGCACACGGCGGACGGGCGGGAAGGCACCATGGGAACCATCACCGTCGGCACCGAGGGTTCGACCGACGTCGAGCTGTACTACGAGGACCACGGCTCGGGCCAGCCGGTCGTCCTGATCCACGGCTACCCGCTCGACGGCCAGTCGTGGGAGAAGCAGACCGACGCGCTGGTCAAGGCCGGCTACCGCGTCATCACCTACGACCGCCGGGGCTTCGGCCGGTCGAGCAAGACCATGACGGGCTACGACTACGACACCTTCGCCGGTGACCTCGACAAGGTCCTGACGCAGCTCGACCTGAGCGACGTCGTGCTCGTCGGCTTCTCGATGGGCTCGGGCGAGGTCGCCCGCTACCTCGGCACCTACGGCTCGCAGCGGGTGGCGAAGGCGGCCTTCCTCGGCGCGCTCCAGCCGTTCCTGCTGCAGACCGACGACAACCCCGCCGGCGTGCCGCAGTCGGTGTTCGACGGCATCGCCGCGCAGGCCGAGGCCGACCGCTACGCCTGGTACGAGAACTTCTTCGTCGACTTCTTCAACACCGACGAGACGCTCGGCTCCCGTCTGAGCGAGGCCGCGCTCCGGGCGAACTGGGCCACCGCCATCGCCTCGGCGCCGGTGGCGGCGTACGCGTGCGTCCCGGCGTGGCTGACGGACTTCCGGGCCGACGTGGAGCGCATCGACGTGCCGTCGCTCATCCTGCACGGCACCGCCGACCGCATCCTGCCGATCGACGCCACCGCCCGCGAGTTCCGCCGCCGCCTGCCCGGCGCGCGCTACGTCGAGATCGACGGCGCTCCCCACGGCCTGCTGCTCACGCACGCGGCCGAGGTCAACGCCGCCCTGCTCGCCTTCCTCACGGACTGAGACCCGCAAATGCACAGATTCACGCACCGCTTCACCGCTCTGCTGGCCGTGCTCGTCGCCGCCTCGGGCCTCGCCCTGTTCGGCATCTCGAACGCGGTGGCCCACCCGCCGGCGGGGCAGAAGCCCACGATCGTCCTCGTCCACGGCGCCTTCGCCGACGGCGCGAGCTGGAACCCCGTCATCGAACGGTTGCAGCGCAAGGGCTTCACCGCCATCGCCGTGGCCAACCCCCTGCGCGGAGTCGCCTCCGACGCCGAGGCGCTCGACGCGCGTCTGGCTGCCGTCGACGGGCCCGTGGTGCTCGTCGGCCACTCCTACGGCGGTGCCGTCATCACCAACGTGAAGGCACGTTCCCCGAAGGTCAAGGCGCTGGTGTACGTGGCCGCCTTCGCCCCCGCCGGAGGTGAGGCCGCGGCACAGCTCGCCGCGAAGTACCCCGGCAGCACACTGGGGGAGACGCTGGCACCCGTCCCGCTGCCCGACGGCTCGACGGACCTCTACATCAAGGCCTCGCTCTTCCGGCAGCAGTTCGCGGCCGACGTCCCGGCGCGGCAGACCGCCCTGATGGCCGCCACCCAGCGCCCCATCCGGGACGCCGCCCTGAACGAGGCGTCGGGCACGCCGGCCTGGGCGGGCATCCCCTCGTGGTTCCTGCTGGCCGGTGCCGACAAGAACATCCCCCTGCGGGCGCAGGAGTTCATGGCCGCCCGGGCGGGTTCACGCGCCACCACGACCGTCGAGGGAGCGTCGCACGCCGTGGCGGTCTCGCACCCGAACGCGGTCGTCGACCTCGTCCGCCGCGCCGCGGGCTGACCCCTCTCCCGGCCCCGCGACCTCGCGGTCACGGGGCCGGGCGGCCGGCAAGCCGCGGCGTCTTTCCCCCTGTGCCGGTGGGAGCGCCCGGCCGTGCGCGTCGCCCGCCGACCAACCCTGCTATCCCGACCGAGGAAGGTCATGCGCTTCAAGCTGTCAATCGTGCTGTCCCGGATCCTGGAGGGCACGCTCGCCCTGCTCGGCATCCCCATCTTCTTCGCGGAGGTGGACGACACCAGGTGGATCGCGTTGTGGGACCTCATCGCCGTCGTCTACCTCGCGATCCGCGTCATCCGCCTCAGCCGCAGCAAGCGGGCGGGCGACGACCGGGGCGCGTGGGTCAAGACCGCGCTGGGCCGCCGCAGCGGCACCCTGTTCACCCTGTTCACCAGCCTCGTCGGGATCACGTCCGGCCTGACCATCGTGCTCATCGAGGACGGCACCCAGGCGGCGGTGCTCGGCAAGGCCGTGGGTGTGCTCGCCGTGCTGCTGGCGTGGGCGATCCTGCACTTCGGCTACGCCGACCGCTACGCGCAGGCCTACTACAGCGCCCTGCCCGAGAAGGTGCTGGTGTTCCCCGGCACCGAGCACCCGACCTTCATCGACTTCGCCTACTTCTCGTTCACCGTCGGCACCACGTTCGCGGTCTCCGACGTCGAGTCGCGCACCTCCAGGATGCGACTGCGGGTCCTCGCGCACGGCGTGCTCTCGTTCATCTACAACACCGCGATGCTCGGCATCGCCATCGGCGTGATCAGCGGCTGAGCACACCGGTGGTCACACGGCCGCGCCTTGAACCTGTGTGACCGTGGCATGGACGCTCACGGATGCGTGAGCGTCCATCCCACCCGAAGACCGGCTCACAGCCGCTGGAGCGCGAACCGCTGGTTGAGGCCGGATCCCGCCGCCCACTGGGAGATCCGGGCACCGTCGGCCGTCGACTGCTCCCAGACGTCCACGGCGAGCCCGCTCTGCCGGTTGACGAAGCCCACCACGCCCAGCCCGTGGTCGACCACCCGCCACTGCTGGGCGGCCGAGCCGGTGTCGGGCTGCTGGGTGATGTCGGCACCGCTGCCGGAACTCGCGACCTGGAGCACGAGACCGCTGTGCCGCGCGCGGATCCGGTAGTGGCCGCCGCCGGCGTCGAGGAAGTCGAACACCTGGTTCAGCCCACCCGTGGCGGACCACTGGATCGCGGTGGCACCCGCCGCGGTGGAACCGCCGTTGATGTCCACCAGCTTGCCGCTGTGCTGGGCGACGAGCCGGTAGTCCACACCGGTCTGCACCGGACCGGTGCCGCCGCCCGCGCTGCCGACCGGTCTGCGGGCCAGCGCCAGTGCTTGGCCGAGATCGGCCAACGGCTTCAACCGGTACGTGTAGGTGTAGTCCCGGTTGGGGAACAGCTTGTAGGTGTCGAGCGGGTGCGCGCCCCAGCTGTCGTTGCCCCCGACACCGGTCTGGCGCAGGTTCAGCCGCAGCACCACGTCCTGCCGCCGGGACAGCTGGTAGTCGTGCCGGACGCCCTTCGAGAGGTCCTCCGGGGTGAAGTGGGACGCGTTCACCTCCAGCGGCTGGTCGCCGCACGCGAGCAGGCCGCGGCCGCTGCCGTTGACCAGGGCGACCCAGCGGACGTCGGTCTTGTTGCCGTTCTCCTGCGGCCGGAGGTAGCCGGTCCACTGCTCGGCCACGGTCGAGGAGTACACGCCGACGTCCGAGCCGGTCTTGCGGTCCCACTGGTTCTCGTACGGGCCCCGCCCGTAGTAGCGCAACCGGGAGAGCTCACCCGGCAGGAACAGCATCGTGCCCACCTCGGGGATGTAGGGCAGGGTCGACGATCCGGGGTGCAGGGTGTTGTCGACCTTGATCTCGCCGTTGCCGTAGACCGTGTACGTCATCGTGAACGTCGACACCGTGCTGGTCGGCAGGGTGCCGCTCACGGTGATCCGCACTTCGCGGTCGGAGGGCCGGTCGAGCGCCACGCGGTTCACCGTGCGGTTCGCGCCCGCGTGGCGCCAGGTGGCGTTGCGGCTCGGGTGGCCGTTGCCGACGTCGTTGTCGGTCGGCGCCCGCCAGAAGTTGGGCACCGGCCCGGAGGTCAGCAACCGCATGCCCATCGCGTCGTAGGAGGTGATCACGCCGGTGGCCTTCGCGATGGTGACGGCGAAGTCCTGTCCGGTGACGGTGATGCGGTCACCGGTCTCGGTGGCGGTCAGCACCGGCACGGACGTCACCGGTACCGGCACGACCGGCGGGCTGCCGAGGGCGACCGGCAGCTGTTGCTTGGCCACCTCGAAACCGGCGCCGGCCCACGGGGTCGCGGCCCGCAGCTTGAACGACAGCTGCAGGAAGTGCTCCTCGCCCGGTGCCGGGTTGGCGGGACGCTGGACCGGCAGCTGCACCGTCTTGGTGGACAGCGGTGCGATGTCGGCCTGCGCCGCGGTGAGCTGTCCACTTTGGATCACCGTGCCGTCGGCGACCAGCGCCCAGTCGGCGACGAACTCGCCGACGTTGGTGAAAAGGTGCTCGTTGGTGATCCGGACGGTGTCGAAGGAGCTGCCGGCGGTCACGTTGATCGCCTGGTAGACCTGCTTGACCTCGACGGCCTTGCCGGTGATCCGCCGGTCGGCCATCACGATGCCGTCCCCGCAGAAGGCGCCGTCGTTCGGGTTGTCGCCCCAGTCGCCGCCGTAGGCCAGGTACGTGACGCCGGTCGAGGTCCTCCAGGTGAGCGCCTGGTCGGCGAAGTCCCAGATCCAGCCGCCCTGCAGGACGGGATGGGCGCGGATGACGTCCCAGTACTCCTTGAGGTTGCCGGTGGAGTTGCCCATGCTGTGGGTGTACTCGATCATGACGTACGGCCGGGTGTCCGAGGTGTTCCGCGCGCGGTTCTGCACCGCGGCGGGGCTTTCGTACATCGCGGACCGGATGTCGCTGACCTGGGGCCGGTTGTCGCCCTCGTACTGGATGATCCGGGTCGGGTCGGCCGCGCGGATCCAGTCGCGCATCGCGACGAAGTTGCTGCCGCCACCGGCCTCGTTGCCGAGCGACCACATGATCACCGACGGGTGGTTCTTGTCGCGGTGCACCATCTGCGCGGCCCGGTCGAGCACGTTCGAGGTCCAGTCCGACCTCGACGCGGGGTAGTTGTCCCGGATCCCGTGGGTCTCGAGGTTGGCCTCGTCGAGCACGTAGAGCCCGTACTCGTCGGCCAGGTCGTACCACAGCGTGTCGTTCGGGTAGTGCGACGTGCGGACCGAGTTGATGTTGAGCTGCTTCATCACGGTGATGTCGCGGACCATGTCGGCACGGGTCAGCGCGGCACCGCGGTCCGGGTGCATCTCGTGCCTGTTGGTGCCGCGCAACGACACCGGCCGGCCGTTGATCCGCATGAGCCCGTCCCTGAGCGCGAACTCGCGGAAGCCGACCCTGGCCGACACCGTCTGGACCACCGCGCCCGCGGGGTTCTTCAACGAGAGCACGGCGGTGTAGAGGTTCGGGTGCTCGGCCGACCAGAGCCTCGGTCCCTGCACCGCTTTCGAGCCGCGGCCGGTGGCCTCCTGGCCGGACGGGGGCGAGCTCACCGGCGTGCGCAGCGGTTCCGCCCACACCGGTTGCCCGTTCCGCTCGTACAGCTGGGTTTCGACCGTGAACGTCCCCGTCTGCTGCCCGCCGCTGTTGCGGAGGACCACGGCCACGCCGAGGTCGGCATTGGTGTAGTTGTCCCGCAACGGCGTGGTGATCGTGAAGTCGCGCAGGTGCACGGGCGGCAGCGAGTAGAGGAAGACCGGCCGGAAGATCCCGGACAGCCGGATCATGTCCTGGTCCTCCAGCCAGTCCCCGTCCGGGTACCGGAACACCTCGACGGCGAGCAGGTTCGACCCGGGGCGCACCTGGTCGGTGATGTCGAACTCCGACGGCGTGTAGGAGCCCTCGCGGTACCCGACCTTCGTGCCGTTCACCCACAGGTAGAACCCGGCCTTGACGCCCTCGAAGTGGATCAGGACCCGGCGGCCCTGCCACGCGGCGGGCAGCGTGAAGGTCCGGCGGTACTGGCCGACCGCGTTGACCCGCTGCGGCGCGAACGGCGGCTGCGCGTTCTCGTTCTGGCCGTTGCCGCCCCACCACGGGTAGGTGAAGTTGACGTAGATCGGGTTGTCGTAGCCGTGCAACTGCCAGTTGGCGGGCACCGGGAGGCTCGCCCAGCCGCTGTCGTCGACGTCGGTCCGCCAGAAGTTCAGGTCTCGGTCGGCGGGTTTGGTGACGTGTTTGAACTTCCACGTCCCGGTCAGGTCGAGGCGGAACGGCGAGGCCGAGCGGTCGGCCGCCAGCGCCTGCTGCAGATCGGCGTACGGCATGAGGGTGGCGTGCGCGGGCTGGGAGTTGACCTGGAAGATCCCGATGTTGTTGTTCCACTCGGGGTAGCCGTTGGGCGGATCGGGCCACGCCGCCGCCGTGACCTCCCCGGCCGTCACCGGGGTTCCGGCCGCCGCGGCGGCGGGACCGGTCAGCGCGGGTGCGGCGAACGCCGCCAGACCGCCACCGAGGAGGGTGCGCCTGCGGATCGGGTGGGGGTGTGCCGGTGGATGCTCGTCCGGTGCGTTGGACACGTCTTCTCCTGGCGGTCGGTGCGGCAGCGGGTGACGTCAGGCCTTGGCCCAGCGCTGGTCGGCGGTGCCCCGGCAGGTGGCCAGGGTGACGGCCGCGCCGTTGCCCGTGCCGCCGGCGGTCAGGCAGAGTCCTGTTTGGACGTTCACGGCTGTGCCGGCGCCGAGGTTCCAGCTCTGGTTGGCGCCGCCGTGGCAGTCCCAGATCTGCACCCTGGTGCCGGAACCGGCGCCGGTGGGCGCGTCGAGGCACTTGCCGGTGACCTGCAGCGCCTGACCGTTCTGGGTGAACTGCTGGTTGGCGCTCGTGTGGCAGTCCCAGGTGATCAGCTGGGTGCCGTTGGCCGTGCCCGCCCCGGACACGTCGAGGCAGCGGCCGGAGGACTCGCCGCGCAACCGGAACGAGGTGGGGCCTGGGTTCGTGTCGCCGGTGAAGAACTTCCACACCTCGTTCTTGACCCAGCTGCGGGCACCGCTCTCACAGCCCGCGCAGCCGTCCACCGGTCCCTGCTGGTGGCCGCCGTCGAACGGGGCCCACACCACCGGGTAGCCGGTGCGGCAACCGGAGTAGGTGGTGGTGATGTGCGTGTTGCTGCCCCGCGCTGGTTCCGGGGCGTTCTGCGGCGTGCAGCCGTTGTTGCGGACCCAGCGGTCGCGCTGGCCGCGCCCAGACCCGATGTTGTCGCTGATGCCGTGGATGCCCATGTACGCCACGGGCGCGGTGCCGCCGGCGCACCCGCTGATCTCACCCGGCGAGGCGATGGCGGCGATGGCGCGGAACACCGCCGGGCGGGAGCAGGCGAGTGAGATGCTCATCGCGCCGCCGTAGCTGAAGCCGAGCGAGAAGCGCTGCGTCGTGTCGACGCAGAGGTCGTTCTCGATCCGGCTGAGCATGTCGTCGACGAACCTGACGTCCTCGCCGCCGGAGTTGCCCCAGCCGTTGTTCAGCCCCTGCGGCGCGACGAAGATCGCCGAGTTGTTCGCCAGCCTGCGCAGGCCGTAGTGGGCGTAGACGTCGCCGTCGCTGCCGCCGCCCGCGACCTGGTTCGCCGTGCCGCCGAGCCAGTGGAACCCGAAAACCAGCCGGTACTGGCGGGTGTTGTCGTAGTTGTCCGGGATGCTCAGGACGAACGACCGGTTCTTGCCGCCGCTCTGGATGGTGTGGGCGCCGTTGCGCAGCGTGGGGGCCTTGCCGCAGCCGGCGGTGCCCGCGAGCGCGGTCTGCCCGGCCGGTGTCTCCGCCTGTGCGTGGGTGGCACCGGCGCCGGAGCCGGAGAGGACCAGCGCGGCCGCCGCGATCAGCGACCACGCTCGTCGTTGGATGGTGTTTCGTCGCATGGGTTTCACTCCCGTGGTGGTCAGGCGGCTGAGGCAGGTGTGAGCTCGCTGTGCTGCTGGGACATCGCCGTTCCTCCGGTTCGTCACGCCGGCTGGAGCTGGAACCGCTGGTTCTCGGCCCCGCTGGGGTTCCACTGGGAGATCCGCGCACCGTCGGTGGCCGACGCCTGCCACACGTCGAGGGCGAGGCCGCTCCACCGGTTGACCAGGCTGATCACCCCGCCGCCCTGGTCGGTCACCCGCCACTGCTGGGACGTGGCGCCGGTGTCGGTCTGCTGGGTGACGTCGGCGCCCGCGGCCGTGCCCGCGACCTGGAGCACCAGGCCGCTGTGCCGGGCCCGGACGCGGTAGTGCCCGCCGCCGGAGTCGAGGAAGTCGAACTGCTGGTTGAGCCCGCCGGTCGGGGACCACTGCTGCAACAGCGCGCCGGGTGCCGTGGACACGCCGCTGATGTCGGCGTACTTCCCGCTGTGCCGTGCGACGAGCCGGTAGGGCACTCCCGGCTGCACCACGGGCCCCGAGCCGGTGCCCCTGCCGGTCGCGCTGTAGACGTGTCCATGTTGGACGGTGAACTGCACGACGTCGGCTTCGGGTTTCACGGCCTGGACCGCGGCACCGGTGGTCGTGTCGCGCAGCTCGAACGTGCCGGTGAAGATCCGGTTGCGGACGCGGACCGCGCCGTCCCGGTCCGCGGCGACGGACAGCGTGACAGCGCCGTCGGCCGCCCAGGTCGCGCCGACCGTGTAGCCGCCGCGCCCGCGCAGGCCCGAGACGCTGCCCGCGGGCCAGGCCGGCGGCAGGGCGGGGAGCACGTGCAGCTCGCCGTTGTGGCTGTGCAGCAGCATTTCCGCGATGCCGGAGGTCGCGCCGAAGTTGCCGTCGATCTGGAACGGCGGGTGCAGGTCGAACATGTTGGGCGCGAGGCGGTCGGTCGTCACCAGGGAGCGCAGCAGGTCGTGCGCCCGCGCACCCTCTTCCAGCCGCGCCCAGAAGTTGATCTTCCAGGCGAGCGACCACCCGGTGCCCGCGTCACCGCGCAGCTCGAGCGTGCGACGCGCGGCGGTGTGCAGCTGTGGGGTGCCGCGCTTGGTGATCTGGTTGCTCGGGTGCAGGCCGTAGAGGTGCGACACGTGCCGGTGGTTCGGCTCGGTCTCGACCCAGTCGTACAGCCACTCCATCACGTTGCCGCGCGAGCCCACCCGCGTCGGCGCCAGCCGCTGCCTGGCCGCGCGGACCTGCGCGCGGAAGTCGGTGTCGACGCCGAGAACCTCGGACGCGGCGGCGCAGCCGTCGAACAGGTCGCGCAGGATCTGCATGTCCATCGTGGGCCCGGCGCACACCGAGGCGTTGGCGTGGTGGTTGAGCTCCGGTGAGTTGGACGGGTTGGTGACGAGGTGGCCGAGGGTCGGCTCGGTGACGAGGGTGTCGAGGAAGAACTGCGAGCACCCCTTGAGCGCCGGGTAGTACGTGCGCAGGAAGTCCACGTCACCGGTGAAGCGGTAGTGGTCCCAGATCAGCGTGGAGAGCCACGCGCCGCCCGTCTGCCACATGCCCGCCGCGGCGAAGTCGACGACCGAGGCACCGCGCCAGGCGTCGGTGTTGTGGTGGGTGACCCAGCCCCGTGCGCCGTACTGCACCTGGGCGGTGCGGGCGCCGGTGGTCGTCAGGTCGTTGACCATGCGGAAGACGGGCTGCAGGCACTCGCCGAGGTTGGTGGTGTCCGCCGGCCAGTAGTTCATCGGCAGGTTGGCGTTGATGGTGTACTTCGAGTCCCACGACGGCGCCATCTGGTCGTTCCAGATGCCCTGCAGGTTCGCCGGTTGCGTGCCGGGCCGCGACGACGAGATCAGCAGGTAGCGGCCGTACTGGAAGAGCAGCGCGGCGAACTGCGGGTCGGTCGTGCCGGCGTGCCGGGCGATCCGGACGTCGGTCGGCTGGTCGGCCGCCGCCGTCCGCCCCAGGTCGAGCGTCACGCGCCCGAACAACGCCTGGTGGTCGGCGACGTGCCGGGATCGGAGGGTGTCGAAGGAGAGGCCCTGCGCGGCGTTCAGGCGGCTGCGGGCGATGCCCTGGTAGTCGCCGTTGACCGTGCGGAAGTCGACGTAGCTGGTGCCGATGGAGATCAGCAGGGTCACCGCGGAGGCGCCGCTCACCCGCACCGTCCCCGCCGAGCTGGTGACGGTGCCACCCTCCGCCACCGCCCTGGCCAGTGCCAGGAACCGCACGGTGCCCGCGATTCCCCGCTGGGTGCCGGAGATCCCGTCCAGCGCGATCGTCGTGGCGTCCGGGCTGGACGTCGTGGTGCGCTGGGGCGAGCCGAACGACGCGGTGAACGAGATCGCCCCCGGTGTCTCCGCGGTCAGGCGCACGACGATCACCTGGTCCGGCGCGCTGGCGAACACCTCCCGCCGGTGGCGCACGTTGTTCACCACGTAGCTGACGGCGGTTGTCGCCGTCGTGAGGTCGAGCGTGCGCTGGTACCCGCTCGCGGTGCCGGACGGCAGCACCAGCCTGAGATCGCCGACCGGCTGGTAGGCGAGCTGCCCGGCCGGGTTGCCGAGCATCGTCTGGTCGATCAGCGACTGCGCCTGCGTCCACTGGTTCGAGAACACGAGCTGCCGGATCTGCGCCAGCGATCCGGCACCCCGCGGGTTGCTGTAGTCGTGCGGGCCCCCTGCCCAGACCGTGTCCTCGTTGAGCTGCAGGCGTTCGGTGTCGGTGTTGCCGAACACCATCGCGCCGAGCCGCCCGTTGCCCACCGGCAGCGCGCGCAGCCAGTCGCTGCCGGCCGGGCGGTCGTACCAGAGCGCGAGGTCGTTCGCCGCCCGCACCTCCACCGGTGCCGCCGAGGCGGTACCGGTGGCCGTCCACCCCGCCTGCGTCAGCACGACTCCCGCGCCCAGCTTCATGAGCTGCCGGCGGTTCAGGTCGGACATGTCGGTCCTCCAGAGGTTTCTCGCGGTCGCTGAAGCACCCCTGGTGGTCGTCGGCCACGAGGAGCAGGGGAGGGGGACGGTCAGTTCACGACGTCTTCCTCGTGGGGATCAGGCGCTGAACTGCCACCAGTTCACGTTGAGCAGGTAGCTGCCGCCGCCGGTGAACCTCAGGTAGAGGTCGCGCGTGCCGGTCAGCCCGTTCACGGCGCAGGAGACGGTGGTCCACGTCTGCCAGCCGCCCGTGTTCGGCACCGAGCAGGTTCCGGCGAGGGCGCCGGTCGGGCCGCCGGAGCGGACCTCGACGGAGCTTCCCGCGACGGTGGACGAGACGCGGGCGGTGAAGGTCCTGGCCCCGTTGCCGAAGGCCACGTTCTTCAGCTTCACGTAGTCGCCGTTGTTGAGGTGGCTGAGGTTCAGGCCGCCCTCGCTCGACGGTTCGGTCTCGACGCCGCTGCCCCACGCGATGGTCTCGCCCTCCTGGCGGACGTAGGGGTTCAGGGTGTCCGCCGCGGGTGGCCCGGCCGTGGTCATGTTGATGGCCGGGATGGTGCCGTCGGCGTTGTAGGTGAACTTCTCCACGGCGACGGAGCGGGTGAAGCCGCCCCCGCCGGGCAGGGCGCCGTTGTGGTAGAAGAAGTACGAGCTGCCCTTGAAGTCGATGATGCCGGCGTGGTTGGTGAAGCTGCTGCCCTGCGTGGGCATCACGGTGCCGCGGTAGGTCCACGGTCCGGTGGGGCCGGGCGCGGTGGAGTAGGCGATGAACTCCGAGCAGCACTTGGCGGCGAAGACGTTGTAGTACAGGCCGTTGCGCTTGTAGACCCAGGGGCCTTCCTCGTACAGCGTGGGCCGGTTGGGGTCGCCGGTGCGGGTGCCGAAGCCCGCGGTGGTGAGCGGGATCCTGGTTATGCCGCCGCTGTAGGAGATCATGTCGGGGTTGAGGCGGACGTAGGAGAGGTTCGGGTTGCCCCAGTACAGGTAGGCCTGACCGCCGTCGTCGATCATCACGGTGGGGTCGATCTCACCGTTCTCGACGAGTGGCCTGCCGAGCGCGTCCCGGAACGGCCCGGTGGGGCTGTCGGAGACGCCGACGCCGATGGCCGGGCGCCCGGTGGCCTTGGTGACGACGGGGACGTACCAGTAGAACTTGCCGTTGCGCTCGATCGCCTGCCCGGCCCAGGCGTCCTGCTTGGCCCAGCTGAAGGTCGCGAGGTTCATGGGGGAGCCGTGGTC
>NZ_JAJCXE010000017.1:0-92898 GCF_021056325.1 Lentzea sp. CC55
GTGGCGGCGGTGGCGGTGGCGGTGGCTTCCGTCCCGGTGGTGCCGGTGGTGGTGGCGGCGCGCCCGCTGGTGGCGGCGGTTTCCGCGGTCGCCCCGGTGGTGGCGGCGCTGGTCGCGGCGGCACCGCTGGTGCCTTCGGTCGTCCGGGTGGTCCGGCGCGCCGTGGACGCAAGTCCAAGCGGCAGAAGCGCCAGGAGTACATGGACAACATGCAGGCGCCTTCGGTCGGTGGCGTCCGCCTGCCCAAGGGCAGCGGCGAGACGATCCGCCTGCCGCGCGGTGCCTCGCTGACCGACTTCGCCGACAAGATCAACGCCAACCCGGCGTCGCTCGTGCAGGTGCTCTTCCACCTGGGCGAGATGGTCACGGCGACCCAGTCGGTGTCCGACGAGATCTTGGAGCTGCTCGGCACCGAGATGAACTACGTCGTGCAGGTCGTGTCCCCCGAGGAGGAGGACCGCGAGCTGCTCGAGACGTTCGACATCACCTACGGCGAGGACGCCGGTGACGAGGACGACCTGCAGGTCCGCCCGCCGGTCGTGACCGTCATGGGTCACGTCGACCACGGCAAGACCCGCCTGCTCGACACCATCCGCAAGGCGAAGGTGCACGAGGGCGAGGCCGGTGGCATCACCCAGCACATCGGCGCGTACCAGGTGGAGACCGAGCTCGAGGGCAACCCGCGGCTCATCACCTTCATCGACACCCCGGGTCACGAGGCGTTCACCGCCATGCGTGCCCGTGGTGCGAACGCGACCGACATCGCGGTCATCGTCGTCGCCGCCGACGACGGCGTCATGCCGCAGACCGTGGAAGCGATCAACCACGCGCAGGCCGCTCAGGCGCCGATCGTGGTCGCGGTCAACAAGATCGACAAGGAGGGTGCGAACCCCTCCAAGATCCGTCAGCAGCTGACGGAGTACGGCCTCGTCGCCGAGGAGTACGGCGGCGACACGATGTTCGTCGACATCTCGGCCAAGCAGGGCATCAACATCGACAACCTCCTCGAGGCCATCCTGTTGACCGCCGATGCTTCGCTGGACCTCCGGGCCAACCCGGACATGGAGGCCCAGGGTGTCGCGATCGAGGCGCACCTCGACCGCGGTCGCGGTCCGGTCGCCACGGTGCTCGTGCAGCGCGGTTCGCTCCGCGTCGGCTCCTCGATCGTCGCGGGTGACGCGTACGGTCGCGTCCGCCGCATGGTCGACGAGCACGGCGATGACGTCACCGTCGCGACCCCGTCGCGTCCGGTGCAGGTCATCGGTCTGACCTCGGTGCCGCGCGCCGGCGACTCGTTCCTCGTCGTCGACGAGGACCGGGTGGCCCGCCAGATCGCCGAGCGTCGTCAGGCCCGCACCCGCAACGCCGCCAACGCGGCGAAGCGCAAGCGCGTCAGCCTGGAAGACCTGGACGCCGCGCTCAAGGAAACCAGCGCTCTCACCTTGATCATCAAGGGTGACAACTCGGGTACCGTCGAGGCCCTCGAGGACGCGCTCATGAAGATCGAGGTCGGCGACGACGTCGAGCTGCGCGTGATCCACCGCGGCGTCGGTGGCATCACCGAAGGCGACATCAACCTCGCCGTGGCCGGTTCCGCCATCGTCCTGGGCTTCAACGTCCGGGCCGAGGGCAAGGCGACCGAACTCGCGAACCGCGAAGGTGTGGACGTCCGGTACTACACGGTCATCTACCAGGCGATCGACGAGATCGAGGCGGCCCTCAAGGGTCTCCTCAAGCCGGAGTACGAAGAGGTCCAGCTCGGCCGCGCCGAGATCCGCGACGTCTTCAAGTCCTCCAAGGTCGGCACGATCGCGGGTTGCATGGTCCTGTCGGGCGAGATCCGCCGCAACGCGCGTGCTCGCCTGCTCCGTGACGGCAAGGTGATCGCGGAGAACCTCCCGATCAGCTCGCTCAAGCGGTTCAAGGACGACGCCACCGAGGTTCGCGAAGGTTTCGAGTGTGGTCTCACGCTCGGCAACTACAGCGACCTCAAGCTGGAAGACATCATCGAGACCTTCGAGATGCGCGAGAAGCCGCGCGCCTAGTCGGTGGGTGAGGGGGTGCGAAGCCGCTTTAACCAGTGGCTTCGCACCCCTTTCTTCTGGAGGATCTCGCTCATGTACGTGGGTGCTCTGGAACTGGACTTGCTCTTGGGTGACGTCCACTCGTTGAAGGAGAAGCGCTCGGTGGTCCGGCCCGTGGTGGCCGAACTGCGCAAGCGCTTCGAGGTCGCCGCGTCCGAAGCAGGTCACCAGGACCTGCACCGGCGCGCGTTGATCGGTGTCGCCGTGGTCTCGGCCGACGCGGCGCATGTCAGGGACGTCCTGGCCGGCTGTGAAAGGCTGGTCGCGGGACGGCCCGAACTCGAACTGCTCTCCGCCCGGACGCGTCTCGTCGGGCCGGAGGACGATTAGGAAGGGGAGGCTCGTGGCCGACACGGCACGTGCCCGCAAGCTCGCCAAGCGGATCTCGCAGATCGTCGCTTCGGCTCTGGAGCACGAGGTCAAGGATCCGCGCCTGGCCAGGGTCACGATCACCGACACCAAGGTGACCGGGGACCTGCACGACGCGACCGTGTACTACACCGTTCTGGGCGAGCGCCTGGACGTCGAACCCGACTACGCCGGTGCCGCCGCGGCCCTCGAGAAGGCCAAGGGTGTCCTGCGCTCCCTGGTGGGCGCTCAGACCGGCGTCCGGTTCACGCCGACGCTGACGTTCATGACGGACACCGTGCCGGACGCGGCCCGGAAGATGGACGAGCTGCTGGCGAAGGCCCAGGCGGCCGACGCCGAGGTGGCCCGGCGCGCGGTGGGAGCTTCTCCCGCCGGAGAGGCCGACCCGTACAAGGCTCCTCGTGAGGACGACGAGGACGAGGACTGACCTCGTCCGGATCTCTGCTCGTGACCAGGGCGGACGCGGTTCACCGCGTCCGCCCTGCCGTTGTCGTGAACAGTCCACTTGGCACGCTCGCGCTGCAATCGGATGGAAACTGTCTTGTCCGAGGGTCCCGCACAGCACTTTTGGACAGTTAGCGGCTAACGTCTCCCTGTGGCAGACGACCTGAGCACCACCATTGCCGAGGCCGCGCGGTTGCTGGCCGGCGCCCGTGATGTGACCCTTCTCAGTCACATCAACCCCGACGCCGACACGCTCGGGAGCGCTCTGGCGGTGGGGCTCGCGCTGCACCGGCGCGGGGTGGCGGTGCGGGTGGCGTTCGGTGAGCCGGAGGCCGTGCCCGAGAGCCTGAAGGCGTTGGACACGGCAGGGTTGCTCGTCCACCGCGACGAGGTGCCCGAGGCGCCCGAGCTCCTGGTCGTCCTGGACACGGGCAGCGTGCAGCGGCTGGGGCCGTTGGGGGATCGCGTCGCGAACGCCCGTGGGCCCGTGATCGTCGTCGACCACCACGTGTCGAACACGCGCTACGGGACGGTGCACTGCATCGACGAGCACGCCGAAGCCACGGCGCTCATCGCACTCAAGCTGCTCGACGAGATGGACGTCGAGATCGACGAGCCGATCGCGCGCTGCATCTACGCGGGCCTCGTGACGGACACCGGGGGTTTCCGCAAGGCGGGGCCCGAGGCGCACCGGACGGCCGCCCGGTTGCTGGAGACCGGAGTGGACGCGTACGCCGTCACGCGGCCGTTGATGGACTCGCACCCGTTCGCGTATCTCGGCATGTTGTCGAAGGTTCTGGCCAAAGCCGAATTCGACCCGAAGGCGGCGCACGGACTGGGGCTCGTGCATGCGGTCGTGGGTCTGGACGACGCCCGCGGTGTTCGCAGTGAAGAGGTCGAGAGCGTGATCGACGTCGTGCGCTCCACCTCCGAGGCCGAGGTCGCGGCGGTGCTGAAGGAACTCAGGCCCGGCTTCTGGTCGGTGTCGCTGCGCGCGGTCAGCCGGGTCGACGTCCGCGAGGTGGCGCAGGTCCTCGGGGGTGGCGGGCACCGGCTGGCGGCCGGGTTCACGTTCGACGGGGCCGCGGAGCAGGTCGTCGCCGCCGTGAAGGGCGCGTTGGAGCAGGTGGGGTCATGACACGGACGGGGAGTCCGCGGCTGCTGCGGGAGATCAACGACCGGGCCGCGATCGAGACGTTGTTGCGCACGGGCGCGATGACGCGCGCCGAGCTGGAAGAGGTGATCGGGCTCTCGAAGCCCGCGACCGCCCAGCTGCTGGCGCGGCTCGAGGAGGACGGCATGGTCGTCCGCACCGGGTTGCGCGGTGGCGGGCGCGGGCCGCGAGCGCAGATGTGGGCCGTCAACGGGGGCGTGGGATACGTCGCGGCCGTGGCGTTGTCGGCCGAGCTGATCGACGTGGCGGTCGCGGACATCACCGGGTCGTTGCTGGCCGAGCACAGCGCGCCGATGCCCGGGGAGAACACCCTGCGGGTGGTGCGGGAGACGGTGCAGAAGGCCGCGGCGCTGGCCGGGCTGTCGCTCGACGCGTTGGCGCACGTCGTGGTCGGCACACCGGGCGCGGTCGACCCCTCCACCGGGCACCTCGGGTTCGCGCCGCACCTGCCGGGGCTCGTCGACGTGGACCTGCCGTCGACGTTGCGCGAGCTGCTCGGGACGTCGGTGTCGATCGAGAACGACATCAACCTCGCCGCGCTGGAGGAGATGAGCTCCGGCAAGGCCGTCGGCGTGCGGAACTTCGTGCTGTTCTGGCCCGCGGACGAGATCGGCTCCGCGGTCGTCGTCAACGGCGTGCTGCTGCGCGGCGTCACCGGCGGTGCTGGTGAGATCGACTCGATGCAGGTGCCCGGCGGGCGCTACGGCGACCAGGTCGACAGCGACGCGATCGTCGAACTCGCGGCGGAGTACGGCATCGTGCGGCCGACCGGGCTCGAGGCCGTCGCGCACGCGCTGAACGCGGGCACCGAGGGCAAGGCGTTCCTCGCCGCCCTGGCGCACCGGATCGCGCTCGGGCTGGCGAACGTCGTGTGCGTGCTCGACCCGGAGCTGGTGCTGCTGTCCGGTGCGGTGGCGCACGCGGGAGGCGAGACGTTGTGCGACCTCGTGGCGGCCGAGCTGGTGAAGCTCGTCGTGCCGAGGACGCCGGTGCACCTGGCGCAGATCACCGCGAAGCCGGTGCGGTCGGGGGCGTTGCACTCGGCTCTCGCCGTGGCGCGGGAGCGGGTGTTCGGGCTGCCCCAGCGGTCGTGAGTGGCCGCCGTCACCGCACGGGCGCACTCGTCAGCGCTTAGGTTCGTGAGGTGGAGGATCGGGTTCCCGCTCGGCGGGTGATCGGGCTGGCGGTGCCTGCCCTGGGGGTCTTGGCGGCGGAGCCGTTGTACGTGCTCGTCGACACGGCGGTGGTCGGTCACCTGGGGGCGTTGCCGCTGGCCGGGCTCGCGCTCGGCGGTGTGCTGCTCACGCAGGTGTCGACGCAGCTGACGTTCCTGTCGTACGGCACAACGGCACGCACGGCCCGGTTGCACGGTGCCGGGCGGCGCCGGGAGGCCGTCGAGGAGGGCGTTCAGGCGACGTGGCTCGCGCTCGCCGCCGGTGTGCTCGTGGTGCTGCTCGGGCAGGTGTTCGCGCGTCCGCTGGCGGAGCTGCTCGCGGGTGACGGCGCTGTCGCGGACGCGGCCGTCGAATGGGTGCGCATCGCGTTGTTCGGTGCGCCGTTCATCCTCGTCACGATGGCCGGCAACGGGTGGATGCGTGGTGTTCAGGACACCAAACGGCCGTTGAAGTACATCCTGATCGGCAACGGCATCAGCGCGGTGCTGTGTCCCGCGCTCGTCTACGGCGCGGGCTGGGGGCTGGAGGGCTCCGCGGTCGCGAACGTCGTGGCGCAGCTGCTGTCGGCCGGGCTCTTCTTCCGCGCGTTGTTCGCGGAGCACGTGCCGTTGAAGCCGCAGTGGCCCGCCATGCGCGCGCAGCTCGGCATGGGGCGCGACCTGGTGTTGCGGAGCTTGGCGTTCCAGGCGTGCTTCATCAGCGCGGCTTCCGTGGCGGCGCGTACGTCCGTCGGGGCGTTGGGCGCGCATCAGGTCGTGTTGCAGCTGTGGACGTTCCTCGCGCTCGTCCTCGACTCGCTGGCCATCGCGGCGCAGTCCCTCGTCGGGGCGGCACTGGGGGCGTCGAAGCGCCGGCAGGCGGAGGAGCTGGCGTGGCAGGTCACCCGGTACGGGCTGGTGTTCGGCATCGGCCTCGGGGTGGTGTTCGCGGCGCTGTTCACCGTGCTGCCGCGGGCGTTCACCTCCGACGCGGGCGTGCTGGCGGAGATCCCGCACGCGTGGTGGTTCTTCGTTGCGCTGCAACCGATCGCGGGCGTGGTGTTCGCGTTGGACGGGGTGCTGCTCGGCGCCGGTGACGTGAAGTTCATGCGGACCGCGACGCTCGGCTCGGCGGTGGCCGGCTTCCTGCCACTGGTGTGGGCGTCGCACGCGTTCGGGTGGGGCCTCGCGGGCATCTGGTCCGGGCTGTCGGCGTTCATGGTGCTGCGGCTGCTGGCCGTGCTGTGGCGCACGCGGTCGGGGGAGTGGGCCGTGGAGGGCGCCGTCCGGCAGGGGTGAGCAGGGCCCGCCACCGCACTCCCGAACGGGCCCTGTGGCCGACCTCACGGCATGGAATCGTCACCAAAAAGGTTGTTTAGGCGATGTAACTAATATCCGCCTGACTCCTACCTGGGGAGAGTGCTCTCTTGCCGCCGGTCGATCGCGCCACCCGGGCCTCGTGGCTGATCTGGACCACCGCCGTACTCGTCTACTTCGCCGCCCTGTTCCACAGGACCACGCTCGGCGTGGCCGGACTGGAGGCGAGCGAACGCTTCGGGCTCGGACCCGCCCAGCTCGGTGTGTTCACCGTGCTGCAGATCGGTGTCTACGCCCTCATGCAGATCCCCACCGGCCTGCTGGTGGACCGTTACGGGCCGCGCCGCGTGCTCACCGCCGCCGCCCTGCTCATGGGCACCGGTCAGGTGCTCTTCGCCATCGCGGGCTCCTACCCGCTGGGTCTCGTCGCGCGGGCCGTGCTCGGCATGGGTGACGCGATGACGTTCATCAGCGTGATCCGCCTCGTCGCCACGCACTTCCCGCCGCGCCAGTACTCGCTCGTCGTCGCGGTCACGGCCGCGATCGGCGGCGTCGGCAACCTCGTCGCCACCGTGCCGCTGACGCTGATGCTCGGCTCGATCGGCTGGACGTGGGCGTTCCTCATCGCGGGTGGCGCCACCGCGCTCTACTCCGCCGTGGCGTTCCTGCGGGTGCGCGACGTGCCCGCCGGGTTCGTCGCGCCGATGCCGGAACCCGTGCCGTTGCGCAAGATCTGGCCGAAGGTGCGGCAGGCGTGGAGCGTGCCCGGCACCCGGCTCGGGTTCTGGGCGCACTTCAGCACCATGTCGACGCCGGCCGTCATCGGCCTGCTGTGGGGCTACCCGTACCTCGTGCAGGCGCAGGGCATGTCGCCCAACGCCGCGTCGTCGACGCTGGGACTGCTCGTGATCGGCGCGATCGTGACGGGACCGGTCATCGGCGGGCTGTTCTCGCGCAACCCCGAGTGGCGGATGCCGATCTCGGTCGGCTTCCTGGGCTTCGCCCTGACCGGCTGGGCCGTGCTGCTGCTGTGGCCGGGCGGGCACGTGCCGGCGCCGGTCATCGCCGCGGTGTTCCTCGTGCTGACGGTGGGCGGGCCGATCTCGGGCGTGGCGTTCGCCCTGGCCCGCGACTACAACCCGTCACACCGGCAGTCCACGGCCAGCGGTCTGGTCAACGTCGGGGGCTTCCTCGCGGTGACGGTCTCGGCGCTGGGCATCGGTGTGCTGCTCGACCTCCTCGAGGGCGTGCTGGCGCCCGTCACGGCGTTCCGCGTCGCCTTGAGCTTCCTCGTGCTGGTGCTCGTGCTCGGCGGCTGGCGGATGCTCGTCTGGTGGCGTCGCGCGCGGGCCGCCGTGTTCGAGGCGGAGGAGCGCGGGGAGACCGTGCCGGTGCAGATCCGGCGTCGCCGTTGGGACGCTCTGCGCGTCGCTTAGGATTTCCCGCCGTGAAACCCTCTGTTGCACCGGGCCTGGTCGTCGTCGACAAGCCGGACGGCATGACCTCGCACGACGTGGTGGCGCGTGTGCGCAGGATCCTCGGCACCCGCAAGGTCGGCCACGCGGGAACCCTCGACCCGATGGCGACCGGCGTGCTCGTGCTCGGCATCGAGCGCGCGACGAAGCTCCTCGGGCACCTCGCGCTCGACAGCAAGGCCTACCTCGCGACCATCGTGCTCGGCGCGTCCACCACCACGGACGACGCCGAGGGCGAGGTGCTGTCCACAGTGGACGCTTCGGGGGTGGCCGACGACGCGGTCGCCGCCGAGGTGGCGAAGCTGACCGGCCCGATCCAGCAGGTGCCGTCCGCCGTGTCCGCGGTGAAGATCGACGGCAAGCGCGCCTACGCCCGCGTCCGCGCCGGCGAACAGGTCGAGATCCCCGCACGCCCCGTGACCGTGCATCGGTTCGACGTGCTGTTTTCGCGCCGTGAGGACAAACAGGTGCTACTCGACGTGATGGTCGAGTGCTCCTCCGGCACCTACGTGCGCGCGTTGGCCCGCGACCTCGGTGCCGCCTTGGGCGTCGGCGGGCACCTGGGGGCGTTGCGGCGCACGAGGGTGGGGCCGTTCGATCTGCGCGTGGCCCGGACGTTGCAGCAGCTGGAGGAGACACCCGGCCTGTCGCTGGACCTCGACGCCGCCGTGGCCACGGCGTTCCCGCGCCGGGAGATCGATCCAGGTGAGGCTTCGGCCCTGTCGCACGGCCAGCGGTTGCGCGCCGGTGGGATCGATGGGACCTATGGGGTGTTCGGGCCTGATGGGCATGTCATCGCGTTGGCGAAGGACGAGGGCACGGCCTGCAAACCCGTGGTGGTGCTGAGCCCCGCCGGCTGAGCCGCGCCCGAGTCCGGCCCGGTCGTGAGGCGGTCGGTCGCCGGGCCCGGCGGGCGTCGTAGGCTGATCGGCGTGCAACGCTGGCGCGGACTAGACCACCTCCCCGGCGGCTGGGGCCGCTGCGTGGTGACCATCGGCGTGTTCGACGGTGTCCACAAAGGCCACCAAGCCCTCATCGGCAGGGCAGTCGACCTCGCGCGGCAGCGTGGTCTGCCCGGTGTGCTGATGACGTTCGACCCGCACCCCTCCGAGGTGGTGCGTCCCGGCAGCCACCCCGCGCAGCTCACCACGCTGCGGCGGCGGGCCGAGCTGGTCGAGGCGCTCGGGATCGACCACTTCGTCGTGGTGCCGTTCACCCTCGAGACCAGCCGGATGCCCGCGGACCAGTTCGTGCACGAGGTGCTGGTCGAGAAGTTGCACGCGGCGGCGGTCGTGGTGGGGGAGAACTTCACCTTCGGGCACAAGGCCGCCGGTGACGTCGCCTTGCTGCGCCAGCTCGGACAGCGGTTCGGATTCGTGACAGAGGGGGCTGACCTGGTGTCCGCTGACGACCTCACCTACTCGTCGACCTACATCCGCGCGTGCATCGACGCGGGGGACGTGAAAGCGGCGGCCGAGGCGCTGGGCAAGCCGCACCGGCTGGAGGGGATCGTCGTCAAGGGCGACGGGCGGGGCAAGGACCTCGGGTTCCCGACCGCGAACCTGTCGACGCCGAAGTTCGCCGCCGTGCCCGCGGACGGCATCTACGCGTGCTGGTTCACCGACGCCAAGGGCAAGACGCTCAAGGCCGCGGTGAGCGTCGGCACCAACCCCACGTTCTCCGGGCGGGAGCGGCGGGTCGAGGCGTTCGTGCTCGACGTGGACGAGGACTACTACGGCCAGCGCGTGGCCGTGGATTTCGTCGAACGGCTGCGCGAGATGGAGAAGTACGACTCCGTCGAGGCACTGCTCGAACAGATGCACCGGGACGTGGACCGGACGAGGGAACTGCTGGCGGAGTCGTGACCGTCAGATCAGGCGAAGTGGGCATCTGAGAGCGGTTGTGCTGGCAGGATGCGCTCAGGAGTGCGGGCTACGGGAGAGGCCAACGTGGAGGACCACAAGATCGTTCAGCGCAACCTCGCCCTGCAGCGGGAGTGGTACGGGGAGCCCCTGGGCGACCGAGTGCGCCGGTTGGTCGTGGCCTTCAACGTCTCCCAGGCCCAGCTCGCGGACGTCCTCGGCATCAGCGCGCCCATGCTCAGCCAGGTGATGAGCGGTCGCCGCGCCAAGATCGGCAACCCGGCCGTGCTCGCCCGGATGATCATGCTGGAGCGCAAGGTCCTCACACCGGACGTGGCCACCGGGGCGCCGGAGGCGTTGCAGCGCGCGCTCGACGACGTGCGCGAGTCCAAGCCGACGGTGTCCCGTGACTCGTTGCCGGTCAACGGTGACGAGAGCGTCGCGTACCCCGTGTTGCGCCGCGTCGCCGACCGCACCGAGCTCCAGCAGGCCGCCGACCTGCTCTCCGACGACTTCCCCGCCATCGCCGACCTCTTCCGCCGCGTCATCCGGGCCGCCGGCAGGTGAAGTTCTTCACCGCCCTCTACCCGCCGCCGAACGTGGTCTCCGAGCTCGACGCCGTGCTGGACCGCGATCTGGGCCTGGCGTGGACGAAGCCGAAGAAGTGGCACATCACGTTGTGCTTCCACGGTGAAACCGCAGATGGGGAGCGCTTCCGGGCGCTCGAGGGGCACGAGGTGCCACGGCTGCGGCTCAGGAACTTCGGCGATTTCCGCGGGAGAGTCCTGTGGGCGGGAATCGACGGCGACCTAAATGAGTTGGCAAGAGCAGCGGGCGCGGACGACACTTGGTTCGCGCACCTGACGGTCGCGTACGGCTACCAGGGCCAGGCGATGCCGGAGTTCCTGAGCAGCCCGTGGCAGCCGTCGGAAGCAGTGCTCGTGAGCAGCGCGGACGGCGTCCACACACCCGTGGAGCGGGTGGGGTTGCGCACGTCAACGCGCCGATGAGCGCTCTGCCTGATAGCCTTCGCAGTTGGGTCTGGCTGCGGTCCGTGGCGGCCAGTACCGGCTACCCCGGCCAGCAATTCGGCGGGCGTGGGGCCGCACGGACCTGAACAAGTAGGAGAAGTACCTAGTGGCACTGTCCACGGATCAGAAGAAGTCCATCCTCGGTGAGTACGGTCTGCACGACTCGGACACGGGCTCGACCGAGGCGCAGGTCGCTCTGCTGAGCAAGCGCATCGCCGACCTCACCGAGCACCTCAAGCAGCACAAGCACGACCACCACTCCCGCCGTGGTCTCCTGCTGATGGTCGGCCGTCGCCGCCGTCTGCTGAACTACCTGACCAAGGTGGACATCAACCGCTACCGCGCGCTGATCCAGCGCCTCGGTCTGCGCAGGTGATTCACGCGGAGGGGGAGTGACCGGCCGGTCACTCCCCCTCCGCGCACAACCGGGTGTATACAGATCCCTGGTTGCAAAGAGGAAGAAAAACAGGACCCGCGTCGCGTGAAGCAGTTTCCGCGCCGGTCCTCGGTAGTGGCCCTCTGGTGGAACGCCCCAGAGGACTTCGATCGAAGACCGGCCTCGTCAAAATCGCGCGTGCGGAGTCCAAAAGACGAGGAGCAACAAGTATATGACGGACATTGAAGTTCACGAGGCGACTGCCGTTATCGACAACGGCAAGTTCGGCTCGCGCTCCATCCGCTTCGAGACCGGGCGCCTCGCGCGTCAGGCCGCCGGCAGCGTGGTGGCGTACCTGGACGACGACACGATGCTTCTGAGCGCCACGACGGCGTCGAAGCACCCCAAGGAGCACTTCGACTTCTTCCCCCTCACGGTGGACGTCGAGGAGCGCATGTACGCCGCGGGCCGCATCCCCGGCTCGTTCTTCCGGCGTGAGGGCCGTCCGAGCACGGACGCCATCCTCACCTGCCGCCTGATCGACCGTCCGCTGCGCCCGTCCTTCGTGGACGGTCTGCGCAACGAGATCCAGGTCGTCATCACGGTCATGAGCCTCAACCCGGCCGACCTGTACGACGTCGTGGCGATCAACGCCGCGTCCGCGTCCACGCAGCTCGCGGGCCTGCCGTTCTCCGGCCCGATCGGTGGCGTCCGCGTCGCGCTGATCGAGGGCCAGTGGGTGGCGTTCCCGACCCACGAGCAGCTCGAGAAGGCCGTGTTCGACATGGTCGTCGCGGGCCGCGTGGTCCCCTCCGGCGACGTCGCGATCATGATGGTCGAGGCCGAGGCCACCGAGAACGTGATCGACCTGATCGGCGAGGGCGCCACCGCCCCCACCGAGGAGGTCGTGGCCGCGGGTCTCGAGGCCTCCAAGCCGTTCATCAAGGTCCTCTGCGAGGCCCAGGCGCAGCTCGCCCAGGTCGCCGCGAAGGCGACCGGTGAGTTCCCGACGTACCCGGCCTACCAGCCGGACGCGTTCGAGGCCGTCGAGGCCGCCGCTTCCGGCGAGCTCGCCCAGGCGCTGACCATCGCGGGCAAGCAGGAGCGCGAGAACACGCTCGACGAGATCAAGGCCGCCACGCTCGAGAAGCTGGCCGAGCAGTTCGAGGGTCGCGAGAAGGAGGTCGGCGCCGCGTTCCGCTCGCTGACCAAGAAGCTCGTGCGCCAGCGGATCCTGCGCGACAAGGTCCGCATCGACGGCCGCGGTCTCACCGACATCCGCGACCTCGGTGCCGAGGTGGCCGTGATCCCGAGGACGCACGGCTCGGCGCTGTTCGAGCGCGGCGAGACCCAGATCCTGGGTGTCACCACGCTGAACATGCTGCGCATGGAGCAGCAGATCGACTCGCTGTCCCCCGAGACGCACAAGCGCTACCTGCACCACTACAACTTCCCGCCCTACTCGACCGGTGAGACCGGCCGCGTGGGGTCGCCGAAGCGCCGCGAGATCGGCCACGGCGCACTGGCCGAGCGCGCGCTCATGCCGGTGCTCCCGAAGCGCGACGAGTTCCCGTACGCGATCCGCCAGGTGTCCGAGGCCCTCGGCTCCAACGGCTCGACGTCCATGGGCTCGGTCTGCGCCTCGACGCTGTCGCTGCTGAACGCGGGTGTCCCGCTGAAGGCGCCGGTCTCCGGCATCGCGATGGGTCTCGTCTCCGACGAGGTCGACGGCAAGACCGAGTACGTGGCGCTGACCGACATCCTCGGTGCCGAGGACGCGTTCGGCGACATGGACTTCAAGGTCGCGGGCACCAAGGAGTTCGTGACGGCGCTCCAGCTCGACACGAAGCTCGACGGCATCCCGTCCGAGGTGCTGGCGGCGGCGCTGGGCCAGGCCCGCGACGCGCGCTACACGATCCTCGAGGTCATGGCCGAGGCCATCTCCGACCCGGACGAGATGAGCGCCTTCGCCCCGCGCGTCACGTCGGTCAAGATCCCGACCGACAAGATCGGCGAGGTCATCGGCCCGAAGGGCAAGATGATCAACTCGATCACCGAGCAGACCGGTGCCGACATCTCCATCGAGGACGACGGCACGATCTACGTCGGTGCGGCGGACGGCCCCTCGGCCGAGGCCGCGATCGGCATGATCAACGCGATCGCGAACCCGCAGCTGCCGAAGGTCGGCGAGCGCTTCCTGGGCACCGTGGTGAAGACGGCCGCGTTCGGCGCGTTCGTCTCGCTGCTGCCCGGCAAGGACGGCCTCGTCCACATCTCGAAGCTGGGCAACGGCAAGCGCATCGCGAAGGTGGAGGACGTCGTCAAGATCGGCGACAAGCTCCGCGTCGAGATCGCCGACATCGACCAGCGCGGCAAGATCAGCCTGATCGTGGTGTCCGAGGACGCCGCGAAGCCGGCTGAGACCCCCGCTGCCGCCGAGGACGCTGCTGCCGAGGCGGCTCCCGCGCAGTGAGTGCGACGAGCAACAACGTGACGGCCGCGGGTGCATCCACCCGCGGCCGTCCGCGTACTCCCGTGCTGGGCCACCTCCAGAAGCCCGGCAGCACGCGGGTGCTCGAGACGTCCGCGGGCTCCGAGGTGCGGCGCAGCACGCTGCCCTCGGGCCTGCGGGTCATCACCGAGCGCATCCCCGGCGTGCGGTCCGCCTCGGTCGGGCTGTGGGTGCAGGTCGGGTCCCGTGACGAACGGCCCGAGGTAGCGGGTGCCGCGCACTACCTCGAACACCTGCTGTTCAAGGGGACGTCGCGGCGCACGGCGGCGGCCATCGCGGAGGAGATCGACGCGGTCGGCGGCGAGCTGAACGCGTTCACCGCGAAGGAGCACACCTGCTACTACGCGCACGTCCTGGACGAAGACCTGCCGCTCGCGGTGGACCTCGTCGCGGACGTGGTGTTCGAGGCCGTGTGCGGTCCGCGCGACTTCGAGACCGAACGCGGTGTCGTGCTCGAAGAGATCGCGATGCGCGACGACGACCCCGAGGACCTGCTGCACGACGCCTTCATCGAGGCGTTGTTCGGCGGGCACGCGCTGGGCCGTCCCGTCCTCGGCACCGAGAAGTCCATCCAGGACATGCAGCGGGACAACCTCTTCTCGTTCTACAAGAAGAACTACACGTTGCCGCGCATGGTGTTCTCGGTCGCGGGCAACATCGAGCACGCGCACGTGATGCGCCTGGTGCGCAAGGCGATCGGCGACCGGTTGGCGAAGCAGGGCAGCGCGGTGGCGCCCCGGGCGGGCCGCGCGCGCATCGCCGACGCCCGCAAGCTGGTGCTGCACACCGACGACACCGAGCAGGCGCACATGATGCTCGGCATGAAGGGGCTCGACCGCCACGACGAGCGCCGGTTCGCGTTGAACGTGCTGAACGCGGCCGTCGGCGGTGGCATGAGCTCCCGGCTGTTCCAGGAGGTGCGCGAGCGGCGGGGCCTGGCCTACCAGGTGTACTCGTCGGTCGGGCTCTACGCGGACACCGGCACGTTCGCCGTCTACGCGGGCTGCCAGCCGGACCGCCTGGGTGAGACCGCCGGCGTCATCCGCGAGGTGCTCGTGGACGTGGCGCGCGGTGGCCTGTCGGACGCCGAGGTGGCGCGCGGCAAGGGCCAGCTGCGCGGTGCTCTGGTGCTGGGGCTGGAGGACACCAGCTCCCGGATGTCGCGCATCGGCAAGTCCGAGCTGAACTACGGCGACCACCTGAGCGTGGAGGCGACTTTGGCGTGCATCGACGCGGTGTCGGCCGACGAGGTGGCGCTGCTCGCACGTGATCTGCTGCGCCGTCCCGTCGCCGCGGCCGTGGTCGGCCCTTACGATCACGCCGACGATCTGCCGGACCAGGTACACGAGGTGATTGCATGATTCGCGTCGGAGTTCTCGGCGCGCGGGGCCGCATGGGTTCCGAGGTGGTCCGCGCGGTCGAGGCCGCGAAGGACATGGAGGTCGTGGCGGCCATCGACGCCGACGACCCGCTGCGGACCCTGGTGGATTCCGGCGCGCAGGTCGTCGTCGACTTCACGCACCCCGACGTGGTGATGGGCAACCTGGAGTTCTGCATCGGCGCCGGGATCCACTGCGTCGTCGGCACCTCCGGGTTCGACCAGGCCAAGCTGGACGCGGTCGCGGCACTGCTGGCGGACAAGCCGTCCGTCGGCGTGCTGGTGGCGCCGAACTTCGGCATCGGCGCCGTCCTGCTCATGCGCTTCTCGGAGATCGCCGCCCGCTACTACGAGTCGGCCGAGATCATCGAGCTGCACCACCCGCGCAAGGCCGATGCCCCCTCGGGCACGGCCGCGCACACGGCCCGCCTGATCGCGGCGGCGCGTTCCGGCATGGACCCCATGCCCGACGCGACCACGCAGGAGGAGCCGGGTGCGCGCGGCGCCGTCGTCGACGGTGTGCGGGTCCACTCGCTGCGGATCTCCGGCATGATCGCGCACCAGGAGGTCGTGTTCGGCGGCGAGAGCGAGACGCTGACCATCCGCCAGGACTCGTTGCACCGCACCTCCTTCATGCCCGGCGTGGTGCTGGGCGTGCGGGAGGTCGTGTCGCGGCCGGGCCTGGCCGTCGGTCTCGACAAGTACCTCGACCTGTGAAGGTCAGGCTGACGGTAGGGCTGCTGATCGCGGCCCTCGCGGTCTACTTCGTCCTGCTCGCCGGTCGCGCGGTGGCCCTGCTGCGGACCGGCGAGGTCGTCGGCGTCCTGCTCGGCGTCGGCGTGCTGATCCTGCCGCTGCTCGGCGTGTGGCTCGTGTACTCGAACCTGCGCTTCGGGTGGGAGACCGAGAAGATGGCCCGCGAGCTCGACGCGGACGGGCTGCTGCCGGACGTCTCGCACCTGCCGCGCCGGCCGTCCGGGCGGGTCGACCGGGACGCCGCGGACTCGTGGTTCGAGGAGCGGCGGGCCGAGGTCGAGGCCTCGCCGGACGACTGGCGGACCTGGTTCCGCCTCGCCTACGCGTACGACGTCGCGGGGGACCGCGGCCGGGCGCGGCAGACGATGCGGAAGGCGATCGAGCTGCACTCGTGAACGAAGCCCCGGGCCCATCGGTCCGGGGCTTTTCGCTGTGGTGAGCCGTGCTGGTGCGGGCGTCCTCCGCGGGCTTCGAACAGATCGGGGACGGTGGTCGCGGGCTCGTCGACGCCGTGCAGCCGGGGTGCTGCGACCCCAAGCGTGGGAGGCGGTCCAGCCGCACGCCTGGTCTTGCCGGTGCCGCGGAGTACGGTGAAATGCGGGCGTTTCCGATCAAGGGGACCCCTGCGCCAGCTCGACTGCGGGGGCGGGATGGGACCGGACTGGTACTGCGACGAGGTCATCCCGGGTAGAGCCGACGTCGAGGTCCTCGTCCGCACCGCGAACACCCTCGCCTTCCGCCCACCCCTGCCGGGTTTCGGCGTGGACCACGTCATCGTGATCCCCATCGGGCACGTTTCGTCGCTGCTGGAACTCGACGACGACCTCGCCCTCGAACTGCTCGCCACCGTCAAGGCCGTCGCCCGGCAGGCGGTCGACCGGCACGGTGGCTGCCAGGTGCTCACCACGCTGGGCGACGAGCAGCACAACCGCCACCTGCACTGGCACGTCGCGGTCGGTGAGGGCGTCGCCCGGTTCGTGCGGCGCGGCTGAGCTACCCCCGGAGCACCGCGGCGATCAGTTCCGCCGCCAGGTCGCCCTTCCGCACGACCAGCACGTCCTCCAGCCCGAGCCAGCCAGCCATCAGCCGCAGCTCCGCGGCCAGCTCGGCCGCCACCCGAGGCCGGTCCACGCCCTCCTCGGCCCAGGCCGACTGCACCCGCAGCACCCCCGCCGCCCGGTCGGCCTTGACGTCCACGCGGCCGACCAGCTCCCCGTCGAGAAGGAACGGGAACACGTAGTACCCGTGCACGCGCTTGGGCTCCGGCACGTAGATCTCGATGCGGTACCGGAAGCCCCAGATGCGCTCCGTCCTGGCCCGCTCCCAGATCAGCGGGTCGAACGGGCACAGCAGGGCGCGGCCGGTGACCCGGCGGGGCGTGGAGGCGTCGCGGTGCCGGTAGCCCGCGGCACGCCAGCCGTCGACGGCCACCGGTTCGAGGACGCCCTCCTCGACCAGGGACGCCACGGCGGCCTGCGAGCGGCGGGGGTCCAGGCGGTAGTAGTCGCGCAGGTCGGGTTCGGTGGCCACACCCAGCGCGACGGCGGAGCGCCGGACCAGTTCGCGGGCGCCCTCCTCTGGCGTGTACCTCCGCTCCAGGACGTCGGCCGGGATCACGCGCTCGGTCAGGTCGTACAGGCGCTCGAACGAGCGGCGGGTGCCGGTGGTCAGGACGCCGACCCCGAAGAGGACCTCGCAGACGCGCTTGACCTCGGACCAGTCCCACCACGGGCCCTTCGCGCGGCCGGAGTCGCCCATCAGGGCCTTCTCCAGGGCGCCGGCGCCGATCGGGCCGAGTTCCTTCACGGCGGCGAGCACGTCGTCCACCAGTTGCGGCGAGCGTTCGAGGATCGTCCGGTAGTTCTGCCACCAGCCGCGCTTCTTGGCTCCGGAGTGGAACAACGGCCAGTCCGCGACCGGCACCAGGGAGGCCTCGTGCGCCCACGTCTCGACCAGCATGCGCGGCTTGCGGGCCGAGTGCGTCCAGGCGGCCTCGTCGAGCAGCGAAGGCGCGTAGGCGCCCAGGCGGGAGAACAGCGGCATGTAGTGCGCGCGCACGGCCACGTTCACCGAGTCGATCTGCAGCAGCTGTACGCGGGACAGGACTCGCTGCAGGTGCCTGCGTGTGGCCACCGACGGCCTCGGGTCGGTGAAACCTTGCGCGCCCAGCGCGATCCGGCGGGCCACGTCCGCACTCATCCTCTGCACGAGGGCGATGGTGCCACGCACCCCTGACAATTCCGGCGTCGCTAAGGTGCGTCCATGGCCGACGCCGGCGTGCACACCGCCACCGCTGCTGATCTCGCGGAGATCGTCCGCATCCACCGGGAGACCTGGCGGCTCGCCTACGCCGATCTGCTGCCGCCCGAGGTGCTCGACACGCTCGACACCGACGACGCGTGGTCGAGCGCCATCCAGCTCGGCGCGGTGCTGAAGGCGACCGAGGGGGAGTGGACGGTCGGGTTCGTCGTGGCGAGCAAGGCGCCCGAGGACGAGGTGGCGAAGGCCGACGGGTCGTTGCCGGAGGACGCCGCGACGACGGCGCTCCTGAGCGTCCTCGTGGAACCCCGCTGGGGCCGCAGGGGTCACGGCACGCGGCTCGTCGCGGAGGCCGGCAGGCGGCTGGGCGAGACGGGGGCCACCAGGGGCATCGCGTGGGTGCCGGAGGCGGACAAGGCGTCGAGGAACTTCTACGAGCGACTGGGCTGGACGGGGGACGGCACGGTGCGCACTCTGGACGCTGCCGGGCGTCCGCTGCGCGAGGTCCGGGTGTCCGGTCCGCTGAGCGTCCGGCTCGACGACTGACATCTGTGTAACCTCGGCACGGTGCTCGCCTTGGTTGGCCTCACCTTCGGGGTCGCGCTCGGCTCGGCCGTCATTCCCCTGATCAGCATCGAGATGTTCGTCCTGGGGCTTTGCGCGCGCTGGCCGGACACGTCGTTCTGGATCGTCGGCGCCTCGGTCGCCGTCGGCCAGGTGCTGGGCAAGCTGCTGTACTTCTACGCGGCGCGCGGCGACATCCACCTGCCGAAGTTGCTGCACCGCAAGCCCAGCGGCAAGCCGTCGAGGCTGAGGCGCTGGTTCGGACCGGGCACGCGCCCGCACCGGTGGGCCGAGTGGATCCACGCCAAGTGCCGGGCACACCCGAACTGGATGGCCGGCACGCACGGGGTGAGCGCGCTGGTGGGGGTGCCGCCGTTCATGGCGACGAGCGTGCTCGCCGGGCTCTCGGGCATGTCGACGCTGATGTTCGTCGCCACCGGCATGGTCGGCCGCTTCGCGAGGTTCAGCCTCCTCGCGGCCTCCCCGGCCGTCGTGATGGCCTGGTTCTAGTAGCTGAAGAAGATCGACGCCGTCACGGAGAAGGCGATCAACACGGCTGCCACGGTGATTCGCGCTGAGTCGAGCACGGTTCCGAAGTTATCGATTCCGAACCGCTGAAAGCCAGGCTCGGGCAGGTGGGAGCCGGATGATCTGGCTCTCACCTGCCCGGTTTTCGCCCGGTTATTCGAGGACGAGAACGCCGTCGGGCAGTCCGGGGACCTCGTAGGAGTGCCACATCGGGCGCCAGCCGGGTACCTCCAGCATGCGGCGCATGTCCGCGAACCCGGACAGCCAGCCCAGCCACGACCCGTAGGGCGGGTCGGCGGGGTCGAAGCCGCTCTGCACGAACGTCAGCCGCGTCTTGCCCTCGGAGCCCTTCAGCTCCCAGGACGACACCATCCCGTCCGGGAACTCGATCGCGAAGTGCTCCTCGTCGAGGGCGACGACCTTCGCCGGGTTCGGCTCGTCCTCGAAGCTGCCCATCGCCCAGCGGCCGCCGACGTGCGGCTCGATCGAGCACCGCGCCCCGAAGTACCGCGCGAACACCTCCTCGTCGGTCAGCGCGTGCAGGACGGCACCGGGTGGTGCCGCGATGTCGACCTCGATCCGCTGCTCCGGCGTCGAGAAGTCGCACAACGCGAAGACCGGCCGGCCCTCGACGTGCTCGACCAGGTTCGCGAGCGTCAGCGACCAGAACGTCTGGACGACGCCCGCGCCGCCCTCGTCCTCGATGCCCGCGCCCCACTGCGGGTACGGCGACTGCGTCGCGACGATCAGCGTCTGGCCGTCGCGCTCCTCCACGCCGAGTTCGAGCGTGTACTCGGTGCCCTGCAACAGCCACGAGAAGCGCACACCGGTCGGGGTGACCTCCAGCAGCTTCTGCCGGCCGCGCTCGCCCTCCGGCGTGTAACGACCCCAGAACTCGTAGACGCCCTGCTCGAGGTCCACGTCGGCGTGTTCGGCGAGCCACACCCGCATGTCGTCGGCCGTCGTCAGCGCCCGGCGGATCCGGGCGGGGTCGGCGGTGGTGCGTACGCGGACAACTCCGGTGCTCATCGATCGTCTCCCTTGGGGTAGCAGGCGAGCGCGATGCGGAACGCATCCCCTTCCGCGCCGCCGTATCGGGTGAAGAGGTCCTGCAACGTCGTCTGCAGCTCGGCCAGGAACTCCTGACGCTCCTCCGGCCGCACCCGGATCTCCCCGGACACGCCGACGGACGGCAGCTCGCTCGACCTGTCGAGCGCCGCCACGTCGACCTGGATCTGCTCCGCGAGGTCCACGAGGTGCCCCAGGGCCAGTTCGTCGCGGGCTCCGATCCGGCCGACCAGGCGGGGCGACAGCCAGTACGACCGCGCCACGGCCTGGTAGAGCCCCTCCTGGACGCCGCGCACCTTCCGCTCGGCGACCTGGGTGGCCAGACCGGCCTTGACCAGCTGTTTGACGTGGTAGTGCACGCGTTGCGGCGTCTGGTCGAGCACCTCGGCGACCTCGGTGCACGAGCGCGGCGCGGCGAGCTGCCGCAGCACCTCCACGCGCTGCGGCTTGAGCAGGGTCTCGGCCTGCTCCATCCGGTCCAGGTAGATCACGTCTCTCATCGCAAAAAACACTTTGAACGTTCAAAACTCTTTTGTCAATCGTGCGAACAAGTATTGACTGACAGATATTGAAATCTGTCAGTTGTTGCGGCAGGCTGGAGGCATCGAAGCGACGAAGGGGTTCGAAATGCAGAAGCGCCAGCTCGGAGCCACCGGTCCGGTCGTGTCCGCCCTCGGTCTGGGCTGCATGGGCATGTCCCACGCCTACGGCCCGGCCGACCGCGACGAGAGCATCGCGACCGTGCGGGCCGCCCTGGACGCGGGTGTCACGTTGCTCGACACCGGTGACTTCTACGGCCAGGGCCACAACGAGATGCTCATCGCCGAGGCGATCAGGGGCCGTCGCGACGAGGCCCAGCTCAGCGTCAAGTTCGGCGGCCTGCGCGACGCCGACGGCGCGTTCATCGGGTTCGACACCCGTCCGGCCGCCGTGGCCAACTTCCTCGCGTACTCGCTGCAGCGCCTCGGCACCGACCACGTCGACGTCTACCGGCCGGCGCGCCTCGACCCGGCCGTGCCGATCGAGGACACCATCGGCGCCATCGCCGAGCAGGTCGAGAAGGGCCGCGTCCGGCACATCGGCCTGAGCGAGGTCGGGCCCGAGACCATCCGCCGCGCCCACGCCGTGCACCCGATCGCCGATCTGCAGATCGAGTACGGCCTGCTGGAACGCGGTGTCGAGCGGGAGATCCTCCAGGTCACCCGCGAGCTCGGCATCGGCATCACCGCGTACGGCGTGCTGTCGCGCGGCCTGATCTCCGCCACCCCGCTCGCCCTCGGCGCGGATGACTGGCGCGGCCACGCGCCGCGGTTCCAGGGCGACAACCTGACCCGCAACCAGGACCTCGTCGACAAGCTCGGCGAGATCGCGCGGGACAAGGGCGTCACGGTCGCGCAGCTCGCCATCGCGTGGGTGGCGGCGCGCGGTGAGGACGTGGTGCCTCTTGTCGGCACGACGAAGCGTGCGAGGCTGACGGAGGCGATCGGTGCCGTCGACGTGACGTTCACCGAACGGGAATTGCAGGAGATCGAGGCTGTTGTCCCTGCCGGGGCAGCTGCGGGCACGCGCTACGCGGCCGAGCAGATGGCCGTGCTGGACAGCGAGAGGTGAGTGGGAAGTGGCGGAGGCGCTGACCGCGGAGGCGATCCTCGCGGCGACCGAAGAGGTGCTGCGCAGGTACGGCCCCGCCAAGGCGACGGTGGTCGACGTCGCCAAGGCGCTGGGGGTCAGCCACGGCAGCGTCTACCGCCACTTCGCCACCAAGGCCGCGCTGCGCGAGGCGGTGACCAGGCGCTGGCTCGACGCGATCCACGAGGAGATGGAGCCCGCGTTCGACCGGGACGTCCCCGCCTCGCGGATGCTCGAGGAGTGGCTGCAGAAGCTCTTCGACAAGAAGCGGCGCTCGCACACCGAGGACCTGGAGCTGTTCACCACGTTCCGCACGCTCGTCGGCGAGAGCAGCGCCGTCGTCGAGTACCACCTGGGGCACCTCGTGGGGCAGCTCACGCGCATCATCCAGGCCGGAGTGGATACCCACGAGTTCGTGACGGACGACGTCGGCAGGACGGCGCAGGCGGTGTGGGACGCGACGCAGGTGTTCCACCACCCGGCTCACGCCCAGGAGTGGGGGAATCCTCACATTCAGGACGCGTTCGACGCGGTCGTCTCCCTGGTCGTCGCCGGACTGCGGTACAACCGAATCCCAAGTGCCACAGGCGATGCTTGAGGGTCACGGAGGTGAGCGGTGCCGCCTGACGAGTGGATCGACCTGCTGGGAGCGCCCGAGAGGCGCCCGGACCCGGTTGACTGGGACGCGGTCAGGGCGCGGGTCGGCACGGCGCTGCCCCGCGACTACGTGCACCTCGTCGAGGCCTATCCGCCGCTCATCGTCGGTGGCTACGTTCGCATCCTCCACCCAACGGCGCGTGCCGGTTTCATGAACTGGATGTCAACAGCGCCCAAGATGTTGCGCGCGTTGCGCCGCCAGCCGGGTCTGCGGGCACACCCGGAGTCCCCCGGCCTGCTGCCCTGGGGCATGACCGTGAACGGCGACCACTGCCTCTGGGTGACCGGGGGAGAGCCGGACGAGTGGACCGTGATGATCACGGACATGCGGCAGAAGTGGTCCTACGACGGCACTTTCTCGAGTTTCACCAGGAAGTTCCTGACGGCGGAGATCCGCTGCCCGCTCTTCCCGGACGACGTTCCCGGTGGCTCCAAGCCGTTCCAGGAGCCGTAGGGACGCCGTCCGGTTCCCTCCCGACCCCCCTGTCAGCTCGATGCGGCGGTCACCAGCGCGTTGCCGCTGCCCGTGCGGCCCGTGACCGACAGCACGGCGTCGCCCAGCGGTTCCGCCGAGACGTCGAGGTCGCTGCGGGCGGTGCCGGACGTGGACACGAGGTCGACGCGCGCGAGCGCCCCCTGGCGGATGCCGACGCGGATGTGGCCCGACCCGGTGCCGAGGTGGATCTCGCCCGAGGCGGCGTCGGCGACGGTGAGGTCGCCGCTGCCGGTGCGCACCTGGACGTCGCCCTGCACCGCGCCCAGCCAGACGTCGCCGGTGCCGGTGACCAGCGTGGTGGTGCCCCCGACCGACGACACCTCCACGTCACCGCTGCCCGTCTTCGCCTTCAGCGACGAGAGCATCGTGCCGAGGCGCACGGTGCCGGCGCCCGAGTTCACCTTGGTCTCGCCGGTCGCCCGGTCCGCGGACACGTTGCCGGTGCCGGTGTTCAGGTCCAGACGGCCCGCACCCCCGGTCACGGTCACGTCCGCCGCACCGGTCCGTGAAGACACGTGCGAACCGACGGGCGCCGTCACCACCACCGAGAGCGGCACGGCGCGCAACGGCAGAGCCTTCGAGGACTCGATGCGCAAGCGGTTGCCCAGCAGTTCGACGCGGGCGTCGCGCACGGCGTCCTCGGGCCCGGCCGGCGCGGCGGTCTTGTCGGGGCCGAACTGGCCGCTGACCCAGCTCAGCACGCCGGCCAGCCCCTCGGTCCACGTGTTGCCGGCGCCGGGGTCGTGCCGTACCTCGACGTGCACTCCGGGCGCGTCGACCAGCTGCACCTGCACGCGGCCGCTGAGCAGCGAGATGTCGATCTCGGCGGTGCCCGCGGGCTCGAAGCTCTGCCGGCGCACCACGCCGTTCTGGTCCTGTTCGGTCATCCCGCTCACCCCTGCACCCATCCGCGGACCCGCGAGCCCGAGCCCGCGTTCCCGCTCCACCCCTTGTGCTGGTGCTTGTGCTTGCCGTGCACGGCACCCCCGACGGCCTGCTGGATGAACGAGTTCAGCGACACGCCCTGGGCCGCGGCGGCGGCCTCGGCCTTCGACTTGAGCTCGTTGATCATCCGCAGGGTGATGCGGCTGATGTCACCCGTGGCGTCACCGGCGCCGAAGCCCGGTGCCTCCTGGCGCGGGGCGGGCTCCGGTTCCGGCTCGGCCGATCCGGTGACGACCACCTGCACGTCCCGCCCGGCCAGCCGGACGTCCACGACCTGGCCGTCCAGGGAGGCGGTGACCTCCGCTGCCAGGTCGGACAGTGCGTTCATGATTGCCAGTCGCGCGGCTGGCTCGAGCGCTGCGGACAACGCGGCGGCCGTTCGACGGGTGTTCTCGTCCCCCGCAGATGCGGCCGTCGCCAGGTCCTCGCGCAGTGACGCGATGTACGGCGACAGATCCATGACACCACTATGACGTCACTTGCGACATCGTGCAACCAACACGTGGTGTCAGGACTAATGTCGGCCCATGCCGAGAGTGCGCTTGGTGGCGAGGACCGAGTTCATCCCGCCGGACGACGTGCCGTGGACGACCGACGCGGACGGCGGCGCGGCGCTCGTCGAGTTCGCCGGCCGGGCCTGCTACCAGTCGTGGGACCGCTCGAACCCCATGACGAACACCAACGCGACGTTCCTGCACCACCTGCTCGACGTCGGCCACCTCGCCGCGTTCGAGCACGGCAGCGCCTCGCTCTACCTGACCGAGCTGCCGCGGTCGCTCACCCACGAGCTGATCCGGCACCGGCACTTCTCGTACTCGCAGCTGTCCCAGCGCACCGACCCGACCGACGTCGTCGAACCCTCGCTGATCGCCGAGGACCCGGAGCTGCACGCCCGCTTCGTCGCCGCCACCGAGGCGAGCTTGAAGGCGTACGAGGACCTGGTGCAGAGCCTGGAGAAGACCGTCAACGGCCGGCGCGCGCGGCAGATCGCACGGTCCGTGCTGCCCAACGCCACCGGCACCGAGATCGTCGTGACGGGCAACTACCGCTCGTGGCGGCACTTCATCGCGATGCGCGCGACCGAGCACATCAACGTCGAGCTGCGTGAGCTCGCCATCGCCTGCCTGCGCGAACTGGTGAAGGCCGCTCCCAACGCGTTCGCGGACTTCGTCGTCTCGACACTCCCGGACGGCACCGAAGTTGCCTCCAGCCCACTCGTGGTTGAAGGCTGACGTCCATGAAGCGGCTCATCGTGGACGTCCGGCCCGGCGAATACGCGGTCACGCGCCTGGCACCGGACGCACCCGTCCCCACCGGGCTGCTCGACCTCACCGACGTGCTGGTGTCCGTGACCAGGACCCCGGCCGAGCTGTCGATCATCTCGCCCGCGTCGTCCGCGCCGGGCGGCGACGTGGCGGAGAGGGGCTGGCGGCTGCTCACCGTGCGGGGGCCGCTCGAGTTCACGCTCACCGGCATCATGGCCGCCCTCGCGGGTGAACTGGCGGCGGCGGGCGTCTCGCTGTTCGCGCTGTCCACTTACGACACCGACCACCTGCTCGTGAAGCAGGCCGACCTCGGCCGTGCCGTGAAGGCGTTGCGTGCCGCGGGTCACGAACTGGTTGTAGCGCCGGAAGTCTAGGAACCGATCCTCCGGTTGGCGGGTCTCAAGTACCGTCAACGCCCCCGGTTCCGAGGTTGTAGGAGCGCACGTTGCACGGACAGGCAGTCGAACCACGCGTCATCGCGGGCAGGTACGCCCTGGTGGCGGAGCTCGGCCGCGGTGGCATGGGCATCGTGTGGAGGGCCCAGGACCGTCACATCGGGCGCTTCGTCGCCATCAAGGAACTGCACCTGCCGGACGGCATCGCGCACGAAGAACGCCGTGTGCTCGAAGAGCGCGCTCTGCGTGAGGCGCGCACCGCCGGCAAGCTCAACGACCCGTCCATCGTGACGGTCTACGACGCGATCAACGAGAACGGCACGACCTACATCGTCATGGAGCTGGTCGAGGCGGCGACGCTGTCGACGTTGATCAGCGCCCACGGCCCGATGCCGCCGAACCAGGTCGTCTCGATCGCGCTGCAGGCGTTGTCCGCGCTGGAGACCGCGCACGCGGCCGGGATCGTGCACCGGGACGTGAAGCCGGGCAACCTGATGGTCCGCCCGGACGGCAAGGTCAAGCTGACCGACTTCGGCATCGCGCAGGCCGTCGACGACCCGCGCCTCACGACCAGCGGCAGCCTCATCGGCTCGCCCGCCTACATGTCGCCGGAGCGCATCCACGGCCACGAGGCCGGTCCCGCGTCCGACCTGTGGGCGCTGGGCGCGACCCTCTGCTACGCCGTCGAGGGCTGGAGCCCGTTCGAGCGCTCCTCCACGGCCTCGACGCTGCACGCGATCATGAGCGAGACCCCGCGCCTCACCCGCGCGACGGGCGTGCTCGGCGCCGTGATCACCGGTCTGCTGATCGCCGACCCGAACGCCCGCCTGTCCGGCCCGCAGGCCCGCGCGATGCTCTCCAGCATCGGCAACCAGCCGACGCCGCCCACCGGGATCCCGCCCCAGGCGACGCAGCAGTACCAGCAGCCCGCGGCCGACCCCGCGAAGAAGAAGCGCAACCGCGTCCTCGCGCTGGTCGGCGCCGCCGTGATCGCCGTGGCGGCGTTCACCGGCGGCATCTTCACGCACAGGGCGTTCACCGCGCCCGGAGGCAGCAGCGGCAGCCAGGCGCTCACCTACGGCGAGGGCGCCGAGGTCCCGGTGTTCGGCCTGTACGAGAACACGTGCGGTCTCGGCGACGTCGCGCCGACCAAGCTGCTCAACTCCGACACCCGCGAGGAGTGCGACAAGCCGCACGACTTCGAGGTGTTCGACGTGATCGACACCCTGCCGCTGCAGACGAACCTGCCGGACGCGGCGTATCCGGGCGTCGACGCGCTGAAGAGCCTCGGCGTGGCGCGCTGCGAGATGACGCTGAACTCGGAGTGGATCAAGGACGGCTCGAAGCTCAAGGTCACCACCCTGGTTCCCGGCGAGAAGGCGTGGACCAAGGACAAGAGCGGCAGCGCCGACCGCAAGATCTGGTGCGTGGCCGGCAACAAGGACGGCAGCAAGCTCGACGGAAGCATCAGCGCGAAGAAGGACAACTGAACGTGAAGAGAAGGATCGCTCCCGCCCTGCTCGTCCTCGGCTGCGTGGCCGCGTTGACGGCCTGCGGGAACAACGAGGACAAGTTCGTCTCCGAGCTCAAGGCCGCCGGGTTCAGCAACCCCGGCGAGCCCAGCACGGAGAAGGAGAAGAAGTCCAAGAAGATCGGCAAGCGCACCGTCAAGTCCTCGGAGAAGACCATCGAGGTGGTGGTGCGGGTGAAGGGCTGCGACCTGGAGATGGCCAAGATCTCCGGCCAGTCCGGCTACTGGCTCGACGAGCTGCACGTGAACGGGCAGGAACCGGAATGGCCCGGCTACCCGGAGAACCTGAACCGCGACCAGGTCGTCAAGCTGCTCGCGGACAGCTCGGCCAAGCCGGCGGGGTTCCAGGGCTGTTACAAGCCGAACGAGCCCTGATCCAACGCTGTGGTGGAATGGTCGGGTGAGTCTCGCCCGCGATGAACGCAAGGCACTCGTCGACCTGATGACCGAGCTCGGCCCGGACGCGCCCACGCTGTGCGATCCCTGGCGGACCTTGGACCTGGCCGCACACCTCGCGATCCGCGAGAGGCGCCCCGACACCGCACCCGGCATCGTGGTGCCGGTCTTCGCCAAGTGGACCGGGAAGGTCCAGGAGGACTACACGCACAAGGCGTGGAGCGAGCTCCTGGACCTGGTGCGCACACCGCCGTTCTGGATCAAGCCGATCGACGACCTGATGAACACCGCCGAGTACTTCGTGCACCACGAGGACGTGCGGCGCGCTCAGGCCGGCTGGGAGCCACGGCCGTACGACGCGCGGCGCGAGGCGACGCTGTGGAAGGTGCTGCCGCTCACCGCGCGCATGACGTACAAGTCGTCGCCGGTCGGGGTCACCCTGGTGCGCCCCGACGGCGAGCACGTCGTCGCCAAGCAGGGCGCGAACGGCGTGGTGATCACGGGTGAGGTGCCCGAGCTGGTGATGCTCGCGTTCGGGCGCGACCAGGTCCGTGTGGAATACAGCGGTGACCCCGACTCGGTGCAACGTGTGCGGTCGTTGAACCGAAGCGTGTGAACTCGGGTAGTTTCTGCGCATGCCAGGAAGCCCCTACGCAGGGCCGGACCGCCCGTTCGGCCGCGTTCTCACCGCCATGGTCACCCCGTTCGACCCCCGCGGCGAGGTCGATCTCCCCAAGGCGCAGGAACTGGCGAAACACCTGGTGGACTCGGGCAACGACGGCCTGGTCGTGAACGGCACGACCGGGGAGAGCCCGACGACGACCGACCGCGAGAAGGCCGCGCTGCTCACCGCCGTCGTCGAGGCCGTGGGCGACCGCGCCACCGTGGTCGCCGGCGCCGGCACCTACGACACGGCCCACAGCGTCCACCTGGCGCAGCAGGCCTCGAAGGCCGGCGCGCACGGTGTGCTGGTCGTGACGCCGTACTACTCGCGTCCGCCGCAGGAAGGCCTGCTGGCGCACTTCACCGCCGTCGCCGACGCCTCCGAGGTGCCGGTGATGCTCTACGACATCCCGCCGCGCGCGGTCGTGCCGATCGAGGTCGACACCCTCCTGCGCCTGGCGGAACACCCGCGGATCCTGGCCGTGAAGGACGCCAAGGGCGACCTGCACGCGGGCAGCAGGGTGATCGCGAGCACCGACCTCGCCTACTACTCGGGTGACGACCCGCTGAACCTGCCGTGGCTGTCCGTTGGCGCCGTCGGGTTCGTGAGCGTCATCGGCCACCTCGCGGCGGACCGCCTCCGCGACATGGCCGACGCCTACGAGTCGGGTGACGTCGTGCGCGCGAAGGAGATCCACGAGTCGCTGCTGTCGCTGCTGCGGCCCTTCCGCCGGGTACCCGGCGTGACGTACACGAAGGCGGCGCTGCGCCTGCGCGGACTGGACGTGGGCGAACCACGTCTGCCGCTGGTGCCGGCCGCCGCCGAGGACATCGAGGCCATCGCGGCCGAACTGGGAGTCAACGCGTGACCCAATCGACCGAACTGCCGCCCCCACTGCCGGAAGGCGGCCTCCGCGTCGTCGCACTCGGCGGAATTGGCGAGGTCGGCCGCAACATGACCGTCTTCGAGCACGCCGGAAGGCTGCTCGTGGTCGACTGCGGCGTTCTCTTCCCCGAAGACGACCAGCCGGGCGTCGACCTGATCCTGCCCGACTTCCGCGCCATCGAGGACCGGCTCGACGACATCGATGCCATCGTCCTGACGCACGGCCACGAGGACCACATCGGCGCGGTCCCGTTCCTGCTGAAGCTGCGCCCCGACCTGCCGGTCGTGGGCTCCCGCTTCACGCTGGCGCTGCTCGCCGCCAAGTGCCGCGAACACCGCCAGAACCCGCGGCTCGTCGAGGTCCGCGAGAGCGAGCGCCGCTCGTTCGGCCCGTTCGAGCTCGAGTTCTTCGCGGTCAACCACTCGATCCCGGACGCGCTGGCCGTCGCCATCCGCACGCCCGCCGGCCTGGTGCTGCACACCGGTGACATCAAGCTGGACCAGCTGCCGCTCGACGGCCGCCTGACCGACCTCGCGGGCTTCTCCCGCCTGGGCGACGAGGGCGTGGACCTCTTCCTGGTCGACTCGACCAACGCCGAGGTGCCCGGCTTCGTGGTGCCCGAGCGCGAGATCGGCCCGGTGCTCGAGAACGTGATCCGCAAGGCGGACCAGCGGGTCATCGTGGCCTGCTTCGCCTCTCACGTGCACCGCGTGCAGCAGGTGCTCGACGTGGCCGTGCAGTACAAGCGCAAGGTCGCCTTCGTCGGCCGTTCGATGGTCCGCAACATGGGCATCGCGTCGGACCTGGGCTTCCTGAACGTGCCGGACGGCCTGTTCGTCGACCTCGACGAGGCCATGCGGATGCAGGAGGACGAGGTCCTCTTCGTCTCGACCGGATCGCAGGGCGAGCCGCTGTCCGCGCTGTCGCGCATGGCCCGCGGCGAGCACCGCCAGATCTCGATCCGCGAGGGCGACACGGTGATCCTCGCGTCGTCGCTCATCCCGGGCAACGAGAACGCGGTCTTCAACGTCGTCAACGGCCTCGCCAAGCTCGGCGCGACCGTCGTGCACCAGGGCAACGCCAAGGTCCACGTCTCCGGCCACTCCCCGGCCGGCGAGCTGCTGTTCCTCTACAACGCCGTGCGGCCGTCGAACGTGATGCCGGTGCACGGCGAATGGCGTCACCTGCGCGCGAACGCCGCTCTGGCCGTGGCCACCGGTGTCGCCGAGGACCACGTCGTGATCGCCGAGGACGGTGTCGTCGTGGACCTCATCGACGGCAAGGCGGCGGTGTCCGGCCGAGTCGTCGTCGGCCACGTGTACGTCGACGGCCTGTCCGTGGGCGACGTCGGCGAGTCGACGCTGTCCGACCGCCTGGTCCTGGGCGAGGGCGGCTTCATCTCGATCTCGGTCGCCATCGACACGGCTTCCGGCCGCGCCGTGACGTCACCGACGATCTCCGGCCGCGGCTTCTCCGACGACCCCAAGGCGCTGGAGGCCGTCGTGCCGCTCGTGGAGATGGAACTCGCGCGCACGGAGGCCGAGGGCATCACGGACACGCACCGGGTCGCACAGGCCGTGCGGCGCGTTGTCGGGCGTTGGGTCGCGGAGACCTACCGCCGCCGTCCGATGATCGTCCCGACCGTCATTCCGGTCTGACAATTCGAGTGGAATAGCGGGTTTTCCGTGACCCTGCTGTGATCTGCGTCCCCCTCGTCCGATAAGGTTTGATCCCAGACCATGGACGAGGGGGTTCGCCCAATGGCCGACGTTTTCAGCCCACCGGGCAAAGACGACATTCTCCTTCCACCGATCTTCACCTGGCACGGCCCGTTCGGTCTGCCGTTCGACGTCCCGGTGACCAAACCGCAGGTCCTGCTGGTCCTGTCGGTCGTGATCATCCTGACGTTCTTCCTGGTCACCACCAGGAACCTGAAGCTCGTCCCGTCGCGCTGGCAGTTCGCCGCCGAATCGGTCTACGACTTCGGCCGCAACACGATCGCGCGTGAGCAGATCGGCGCCAAGGAATTCGCGCCGTACGTGCCGTTGATCGTCAGCATCTTCTGCTTCGTGCTCGTGAACAACCTCTACGGGCTCATCCCGCTCGTGCAGTTCCCGACGTTCACGCACAGCGGCTTCCCGTTCGCCGTGGCGCTGCTGGTGGTCTTCCCGCTCTACCACTACGTGGGCATCCGCAAGTTCGGCCTGAAGGGCTACCTGCGCAACCAGTTCGTCATCCCGGACGTGCCGAAGCCGGTGCTGTGGGGCCTGCTGATCCCGACCGAGGTGATCCTCAAGTTCTTCTTCGACCCGGTCAACCTCGCGATCCGGGTGTTCGCGGCGATGTTCGCGGGGCACCTGCTGATCCTGGTGTTCACGCTCGGCAGCGAGTTCATGCTGCTGCAAGCGCCGATCTACCTGAAGCCGGTGTCGGCGCTGGGGTTCGCGCTGGCGATCGCGCTGTTCTTCCTGGAGGCGCTGGTGCAGGTGCTGCAGGCGTACATCTTCGCGTTGCTGTCGGCGCACTTCATCGGGCGCGCGCTGGCCGAGCAGCACTAGCCCGCCGCGCCCCGAGTGCTCAGGGGCGCTGGCACACCAGGTGCAGCGACTCCTCGGGCGTGGCGCCGGGGAACGACGGCGTGAACACCGGGCGGCTGCGGCGCACGACCCGCAGGCCGACCTCGCCGAGGTGCTTCTCGAAGTTCTCCTCGGAGAACGACGACACCTGGATCTCCTGGCCCATCCAGGGCAGGGTGACCTGTTCGACGTCGATCGGCACCGTGGCGAGGAAGAAGTGGCCGCCCGGCCGCAGCCACGCGGAGACCCGGCCGAGGGTCCGGACGATCTCGGCCTGGGTCATCTGCAGCAGCGAGAAGACCGCGCAGATGACGTCCCACGAACCGGGCGGCGACTCGAAGTCGCGGATGTCGATCTTGTGGAACGTGGCGTCGGGGACCTGGGAGGACGCGAGGTCGACCATGACCGGCGAGACGTCGAGGCCGGTGACCCTCATGCCGGCCTTGGCGAGGTTGCGCGCCACGGGAACGCCTGTGCCGCAACCGATGTCGAGCACCCGCGAGCCCGAGGGCTGCGTCGCGGCGAACCAGGCGAGAGTGCCGTGCAGTGCCGGCTGGTGCGACCAAGCGCGTTGGTACTCCAGCCCGAGCGTGTCGAAGACCTCGGCCGCGTTCATGCCCCGCCCCTCATTTCGGCCCAATCCACCTCTTGTGAAGTGTGGAGAACCTCTCTGCACGGCTTCTGGATGGCTTCTGGACGGATCCTGACGGTAGGTTGCCGGGTGACTGCGGACAGCGACGAAGTGAGACGGAAGTTGCAGAACGAGTTGCGCGTCAGCTTGCTGGGCGCGCTCGCGGCCACGGTGGGCGGCGAGGCGCTCGCGCTCGGTCCGCCGCGGCAGAGGGCTGTGCTGGCCGTGCTCGCGTTGCGGGCGAACCACGTCGTGTCGCGCAGCGAACTGATCGACGCGGTCTGGGGTGACGAGCCGCCGGCCAGCGCCGACAACGGCATCCACACCTACGTCGCGGGACTGCGCAGGCTGTTCGAACCCGGCAGGGCTTCGCGCGCGCCGAGTTCCGTGCTGCTCTCCACGGACGCTGGATATTTGCTGAGGCTCCCATCCGGCAGTTCGGACGCCGCGGTGTTCCGCGCCCATCTGGACGAGGCCGCGCGTCTGCGTGAGAAGCCCGCAGAGGCTCTCGCGCAGTTCGACGCGGCGTTGGGACTGTGGCGTGGCATCGCTCTCGAAGGCGTGCCGGGGCCGTTCGCCGCGGTGGAACGCGCGCGCCTGGCCGAGATGCGGCTCACGGCCGTGGAGCAGCGTGCGGCGTTGATGCTGTCGGTCGGGCGTGAGACCGAGGTGGCGGCGGAGCTCACGACGCTGGTGAGCGCGCATCCGTTGCGGGAGAGGCTGCACGGCCTGCTGATGTCGGCGCTGTACCGCTGCGGCCGGCAGGCGGAGGCGCTCGCCGCCTACGCGGACCTGCGCCGGGTGCTGATCGAGGAGCTCGGCATCGAGCCCGGTCCGGAGCTGCGCCGGCTCCACGAGCAGTTGCTCGTCGGCCGTCACGACCCGGAGCCCGAACCGGCGGCGCCCGTGCTCGTGCCCGTGCAGCTGCCGCACGAGGTCCGCGACTTCACGGGCCGGGAGAAGGAGCTGGCGAAGCTCGCCGAAGTCGTTCCGCGCGACCACTCGCCGGTGCTCGTCGCGATCACCGGCACCGGTGGCGTCGGCAAGACGGCGCTCGCGGTCAGGTTCGCGCACCAGGTGGCGGCCCGCTTCCCGGACGGGCAGCTGCACGTCGACCTGCGCGGGTTCGACGCGTCGTCACCGCCGGTGCAGCCCTCGGCGGCGTTGCACCAGCTGCTGCAGAGCCTCGGCGTGCCGGCCGAACGCATCCCGGACGACCTGCCCGCGAGGTCCGCGCTCTACCGCAGCGTCCTGGCGGGCAAACGGGTCCTGGTGCTGCTCGACAACGCGCGGCTGGCCGAGCAGGTCCGCCCGCTGCTGCCGGGACGGTCGACGTCGATGGTGCTCGTGACGAGCCGCAACCACCTCGGCGGGCTCGTCGCGCGCGACGGTGCGCACTCGGTGACGTTGTCGACCCTCACGCGCGATGAAGGCCTGGCGCTGCTGACCTCGGCGGTGGGCGCGGACCGAGTGGAGGCCGAGCCGGAGGCCGCCGCGAAGCTCGTCGAACTCTGCGGGCACCTGCCGCTCGCGGTGCGGATCGCGGCCGAACGGGTCGTCACGCGGCCGCACCTCACGCTGGCGGACCTGGCGAGCGACCTCGCCGACGAGCGCGACCGGTTGAACGTGCTGGCGACGGGCGACGACGAGGACACGGCGGTGCGCGTCGCCTTCTCGTGGTCGTACCTGGCGCTGAGACCCGACGCGGCGAGGGCGTTCCGGCTGATCGGCCTGCACCCCGGTGCCGAGGTCAGCCTGAACGCCGTCGCCGCGCTGGCGGGTGTGCCGGTGCCGCGGGCGCGGGCGTTGCTCGACGTGCTGGCGGGCGGGCACATGCTCGAGGAGGTCGCGCGCGACCGGTTCCGGCTGCACGACCTGCTCCGCCTGTACGCCACGGAGCTCAGCGCCACCGAGGAGCCGGCGGCCGGCCGCGGCGAGGCCGTGGAACGCCTGCTGCGGTGGTACTCCGGCACCGCGAACGCCGCGGGCACCGTCATCGCGCCGCCGGACCACCCGGCGTTCCTGCTGCCGCCGCTGTCCACACAGGACTTCACCACGCACGACGAGGCGTTCCGCTGGTGCCGCGCGGAGTCCGCGAACCTGCTCGCGGTGACGCGGCTCGCCGAGGAGGAGCACTCGCCCGCGGCGTGGCAGATGCCGCTCGCGCTGTGGAACTACTTCATCGTGTCGAGCGCTCTGGACGAGTGGACCCGCACGTACCGCGTCGCGGAACGCGCCGCCGCTCGTGACGGCAACCAGGCAGCGCGCGCCTGGGCGGTGCACGGCCTGGGGCTCGCGGCGTTCCGCGGCCAGCGCTTCGCCGACGCCCTGGAGCTGTTCGACCGCGCGCTGGCGATCCGCCGCGAGATCGGCGACCGGGTCGGTGCGGCGTGGAGCCTGACGGGCCTGGGCATGGCCTACGGCGGCCTGCGCCGGTTCGACCTGGCCGTCGAGCGGTTCGGCGAGGCGCTGGACCGGCACGCTGAGGCTGGCTCGTGGTTCGGCGAGGGCGGCACGAGGCTGTTCCTGAGCGACATCCTGCGGCTGGCCGGGCGGTACGAGGAGTCGCTGGCGTCGGCGAGCAGGGCGTTCGACGTGATGGACTCGCACGGTGCCGTGCACGGCAAGGCGATGGCGCTGGTTAGCATCGGCTGGGCGCTTCTGAAGCTGGGGCAGCGGGTCGAGGCGCGCGACTCGTTCCGCGAGGCGGTGGGCTTCCTGCGCGTGCTCGGCGACCGCAAGAGCCTCGCGGAGGCGTTGCACGGGGTGGGCGAGGCGAGCGCCGCGCAGCCTGAGCTGGCGCGCACCCACCTGCTGGAGGCGCTGACGATCTACGAGGACTACGACCACCCGCTCACGCCGGAAGTGCGGGCACGGCTGCACGAGCTCTCCTAAGGGAGATCCCCGATGCGCGTCGCCTGATATGTAGGCAAGCTACATGTCATGCAGAAGCGCGCGCGAACGTTGCTGGTGTGGTTGCACGTCGTCACGTCCGTCGGCTGGATGAGCCAGGCCGTCGCGTTGCTGGCGTTGTTGCTGTACGGCATGGAAACCGGTGATGTCAGCGCGTTCGAGATGGCGCGCTTCCTCGACCACCGGGTGCTCGCCGTCATGGCGAACATCAGCGCCTTCACCGGCATGATGCTCAGCGCCACGACGCCGTGGGGCTACTTCCGGCACTGGTGGGTGCTGGCCAAGTTCGTCATCACCGTCGTGCAGCTCTACGTCGGCATCTTCATCCTCAGCGGCAACCTGGAGGCGGCCGCACACGGCCACGTCACGGCGTGGATGCCGGTGGGCACCTCGCTCATGATCAGCGCGATCGCGTTCCAGGCCTGGCTGAGCGTGGCGAAACCGTGGGGCCGCACGTCGTGGGCGGACCCGAAGGTCAAGCTGCCCACGGCGAGCACGGCGGTGTTCGTCGTCGCGCTGGCCGCTGCGCTGGCCGACGTCGCGGTCAGCCTCCGCACGGGCGGACCGAGGCCGTTGTTCATGCTGGTGACGGTGATCGCCTACGCGATCACGCGGGCCGCCAGGGGGAGGAGCCGGTCGTCGGGCGCGTCGGGTCGTGGAACCTCGGCAGGTCCGGCTCGTCGAGGCGCAACGGCACCAAGCCCTCGGTGATCGCGGCCATGATCCGCTCGTGGGCGCGGCGGGCGTCGCCCACCGTGTCGGCACTGAGGTCCGACAGCTCGACGGGCTTGCCGAAGTGGACCTTGAACGTCGGTCGCCTGCGAACCGCGCGCAGCCACGACGTCACGTACGGCAGGACGTCCCTCCAGCTGCCGACGCTGAGGTTGCCCCAGTAGACCGCCTCGTGCGCGCCCCACTGGCTGATCGGGACCACCGGGATGCCGCCGCCGAGCGCCATGCGGGCGACGCCGGTCTTGCCGCGCTCCGGCCACATGCCGGGATCCAGCGTGATCTTGCCCTCGGGGTAGACGGCGATCGGATCACCGCCCTTCCGCAACGCCTCGACGGCCCGGTGCATCGCCTCGCCCACGTTCGCGGACCGGCGGTCGACGCGCAGGTGGCCGCACGCCTTGAGGACGGGGCCCATGACCGGCGCGTCGAGCAACCCGCCCGCGAGCATGAACCGCGGGTTGACGCCCATCTTGCGGCACGCGGCGACGAGCACCATGGGGTCGAGGTTGCCGATGTGGTTGGACGCCAGCAGCAACGGTTTGCCGACGAGCTCCGGCGGGATGTCGCCCGATACCTCGAGCTTGCCGGTCAGCGCGATGAGACCCCGGTCGACAGCCATGAGCACGCGCCAGAGGAGCGGTGTGGACACGCCGCGCAGCGTACGGCGTGTCGTGCGGACACCGTGGCGGATCCGGGGAACCATGGGGATTTCGCACGCGTCCCGGTTGCAAATGGGGCTGGTGGGATGCGAGGGACTACCTTGTAGACATGGCCGGGCGTACAGGGACTTCGAGAAAGACCACGTCACGCGGCAAAGCACCAGCCAAGCCGCGGGCACGATCCACCGCGTCCAAAAAGCCCGTGGCGCGCAGGAGTGGCGGCGGTGCCTTCAGCGCCGTGTGGGGGGCTTTGGGACGTGGCGTCGGCACCGTGGTCCGGGGGATCACCGGCACCAAGGGACTCGAACCGGAACACCGGCGTGACGGCCTCGGTCTGTTCTTGATCGCGCTCGCGTTCATCACGGGCGCGGGGGTCTGGTGGCAGGCGGGCGGACCGGTCGGCCGGTGGGTCGACGTCGCCGTGCGCAGCTCCGTCGGGTTCCCCGCGGTGTTCGTCCCGGTCGTGCTGCTCGGCATCGGCGTGGTGCTGATGTCCACCGACGCCAAGCCGGAGGAGCGGTTCCGGCTCGTCGTCGGCGGCTCGTTGATCAGCATCGGCGTGCTCGGCATGTTCCACCTCATCGGCGGCCTGCCGATGGACCCGATGGCCCGCCGCGACGCCGGTGGCGCGCTGGGGTACCTCGCCGGCGGCTTCCTCGCCCAGGGCCTCACCCCGTGGGTCGCGGGCCCGCTGCTCGTCATGATCTTCGTCTTCGGCCTGCTCTGCGTGCTGCACTGGCCGGTTCGCGAGGTGCCGCAACGACTTCGCGCCCTGGTGCACCGCGAGCGCACGGCCGAGCCGTTCGACTTCGAGCAAGAGCCGGAGGAGGAGCCCAAGCCGGTTCGCCTGCGCCGCCCGTCGCGCCGCCGCCAGGCCGCCGAGACCCCGGTGGAGGAGCCGCAGGCCGAGCTCCCGCTGGACGAGCCCGCGGAGCCCGCCCCGAAGCCCGCCCCCGCGGCGAAGAAGGCCCCGGCCGCGGCACCGGCCCCGGAGATGGCCGTGCGCGCGGTCGAGGGCGACTACCAGCTGCCGCCGCCCACGATTCTCAAGGACGGCGACGCGCCGAAGGCCCGCAGCAAGGCCAACGACCAGATGATCGAGGCCATCACCGGCGTGCTGGACCAGTTCTCGATCGACGCCCAGGTCACCGGTTTCACCCGCGGCCCGACAGTCACGCGCTACGAGGTCGAGCTCGGCCCCGGTGTGAAGGTCGAGAAGATCACCGCGCTGACGAAGAACATCGCGTACGCGGTCGCCACCGACAACGTCCGGCTGCTCGCGCCGATCCCCGGCAAGTCCGCGGTCGGCATCGAGGTGCCGAACAGCGACCGCGAGATGGTGCGCCTCGGCGACGTGCTGCGCGCGCCGTCGACGTTGAAGGACACGCACCCGATGGTGATCGGCCTCGGCAAGGACATCGAGGGCCACATGGTCACCGCGAACCTGACGAAGATGCCGCACCTGCTGGTCGCGGGCTCCACGGGCTCGGGCAAGTCGTCGTTCGTCAACTCGATGCTGGTCTCGCTCCTCGCGCGCGCCACGCCCGACGAGGTCCGGATGATCCTCATCGACCCGAAGATGGTCGAGCTGACGCCGTACGAGGGCATCCCGCACCTGATCACGCCGATCATCACGCAGCCGAAGAAGGCGGCGGCCGCGCTGGCGTGGCTCGTGGAGGAGATGGAACAGCGCTACCAGGACATGCAGGTCAACCGGGTGCGCCACATCGACGACTTCAACCGCAAGGTGAAGTCCGGTGAGATCGCGGCGCCGCCCGGCTCCGAGCGCGTCTACCGGCCGTACCCGTACATCATGGCGATCGTCGACGAGCTCGCCGACCTGATGATGACGGCGCCGCGCGACGTCGAGGACGCGATCGTCCGCATCACGCAGAAGGCCCGTGCCGCCGGCATCCACCTGGTGCTCGCCACGCAGCGCCCGTCCGTCGACGTGGTCACCGGTCTGATCAAGACGAACGTGCCGTCGCGGCTGGCGTTCGCCACGTCGTCGCTGACGGACTCGCGGGTCATCCTCGACCAGCCCGGTGCCGAGAAGCTGATCGGCATGGGTGACGGGCTGTACCTGCCGATGGGCGCCGGGAAGCCCGTCCGGATCCAGGGCGCGTTCGTCGGCGACGAGGAGATCTCGCAGATCGTCGACTTCACGAAGAACCAGGCCCAGCCCGAGTACACCGACGGGGTCACCGCGGCCAAGGCCGGGGAGAAGAAGGAGATCGACGCCGACATCGGCGACGACCTGGGGCTGCTCGTGCAGGCGACCGAGCTGATCGTGACGTCGCAGTTCGGGTCGACGTCGATGCTGCAGCGCAAGCTCCGCGTCGGGTTCGCCAAGGCGGGGCGCCTCATGGACCTGCTGGAGACCAGGGGCGTCGTCGGGCCGTCCGAGGGCTCGAAGGCACGCGAGGTGCTGATCAAGCCGGACGAGCTCGAGAACGTGATCTACCTGATGCGCGGAGGCGGTCCCGCCGACGGCGAGTGAGCTATCCCAGGCCGGCCTGCTCGATGCTCTCGGCCGTCGAGCTGCCGGTGCCGCCGAACTGGCGCACCGCCTTGTAGTACAGGTCGGCGGTGCGCTTGCACGCCCAGTTCGAGCCGCACTGGGCGTACATGTCGGACTTGAAGTTGTCGTCGATGCGCAGCCGGTTCGCCTCGCTGAACCGGGCCTGCCGCTTGTAGTTGCGGTAGCCGAAGTCGTGGCGGTGGCAGGTCGGCAGGAACTTGAAGCCGAAGGGGTTGTCCGGCGAGTACGAGCAGCCGTCGGAGGACCAGTCGAGCTGGTCCGCGTGGGGCTGCTGGGCGCGCAGCGCCGTGAACTGGCTCAGGGACTTCGCGTAGAGGTAGTCGTCGGTCACCGCGACGATGTCCGCGGCCAGCGCCGGGGAGCCCGTGAAGATGAGGGCCAGGGATGCGGTGGCACCCACGAACGCCGAGCGCAGCGTCTTCGTCGACATGGCGAGCTCCTCCGGTTGTGAGCATGTCTCGCCAGTTGTAGCGGGTGATCGTCCGTCGTAGGTAGACACGATCCGGTGAACGTCAGGTGATCGGACGCCCGCAGGCGATCGCGGTGGCCACGCGGAGCTCGCGGGGCAGGCCCAGGGCGTGCAGCACCTCGTGGTCCGCCACGCCGCCGAGCAGGTGGCCGCCGAGGCCCAGTTCGGCCAGGCGGAGGCAGATGTTCTGGGCCGCGGCGCCGGCTTCGACCAGGCCGAAGCGCCCGGCGCGTTCGCCGTACTTCTCGAAGGACTCCCCGTCCGCCAGCACGAGGACGATCGCCAGCGGTGGTGCCGACGGGGTTCCCAGGATCTCGGCCAGGTCGGGCGGGGCCTCGCCGATGTCCTGCAGGGCGTGGCGGCGGAGGTCGTAGCGCACTGCCCGGCCGTTGTGGAAGGCGTAGCAGCGCAACGGGTTCAGGCCGCCCGCGGACGGGTAGCTGTTGTCGGACAAGGCTCCCAGCACGGCGCCGAGCTGCTTGTCGCCCAACGGTTCGCCGGCGAACTCGCGGGTGCTTCGGCGGGCCCGGAACAGCTTCTGCAGCCGGCCGCCGGGGCGCGGGAGCGCGACGGGGGCGCTCGGGATCTCCAGCGGGTCCACCAGCGGTGGCCGGGGGCGGAAGTCGCGCAGTCGTTCGCCGAGGCGGCGCCGGTGCAGGACCGAGTAGCGGCTGGCTGCCCAGAAGTCGTCGAACATGGCTTCACCCCAGCGGATGCGGTGCGGGATTGGGGAACGCGCCCGGTGAGGCGTGCGGGTAGCGCCAGGCCAGCTCGCGGGCCCTGCCGCCCAGGTGGGGCCAGCGGTGGTCGGCGTGCAGCGGTGCCAGGTCGGGGGACAGGACGCGGACGCAGTGCAGCCCCACGGCCGAGAGCTCCGGCGTGGTCAGCTCGCGGTAGGCGAGCCGGATCCCCGCGTGGTCCAGGGCGTGCGCCAGCTCGGCGAGTTCCGCCGCGGTGCCGCGGGCTTCGGCGTCGGGTGGCGGGTCCGCCTCGAAGCCCCGCAACCACGGCAGCGCGTCCCACTCAGCCGGGTGGGTGGCGTAGTAGGCGGCGTGCCGGTCGAAGTCGGTGGCCTCGACGGGCTCGTCGCCGTGGCGCGCCAGCCACACCTCGACGAACACGGTGCCCTGCACCCATTCCTCGTAAGCCTTGCGGAGCGCTTCCGCGACCGTGGCGCGGCAGGCCAGACCGAGCGTGGGGCGAGGCTTGCCCGCGACGGGGAGGGAGCCCGCCACCGCGACCACCGGGTGCGGGCTGTAGGCGGGGGTGAGGTCGAAGGCCTGGACGCCGTGCGGGAGGTCGGCCGCGAACCGTTGCGGTGCGAGGGAGTGCAGCCAGGTGGTGGTGAAGGCGTCGCGCTCGACCAGTTCCTGGACGGCTCGCAGCAGCGCGTTGGTCGTCGACGGGCCGGCCGCCAGGCCCGAGGAGGTCGTGGGCAGGCCGTACGAGGCGTCGAGGCCCACGAGACCGGCGGGCACGCGGATCGGTTCGTTGGCGGGCAACGTCCAGGCGCGCGTGTACGGGGTGTCGACGTATCCCTTGCGATAGCGGTAGTTCGGGGACACGCGCTGTTCGACCGTGTGCAGGCTGAAGTGTTCCAACGGCCAGCACTCGCCGGTGGTGGCGATCTCCAGCGGTGCACGGGCGGCGGCGTGCCGTTCCAGTGCCTCGGCGATCGCGGCCACCTCGTCCGCACCGCCCGAGGTGCCACCGGTGGCGAACGGCTCGGGCACGGCGGCCCAGCCGCCGACGTCCACATCGGACAGGCTGTGCGGCACCGGGTGCAGCTGCGCCACCACGCCCTGCCGCCAGCCGACCGCGCGCTCGGCCAGCGCCTCCGCGACGGTCCTCACCGCTGCACCCGGTAGTGCCGGAAGAGCCAGTACCCGAAGGCCAGCGCCCCGCCGAGGTAGAGCGTGCCGCCGATCCAGGCGCCCGCATCACCCACCTGCGCGACGGGCCCGAGCACCATCAGCACCACGAACGGCTCGACGCACCAGAGCGACGACCAGCCGAGCAGCCTGAGCAGGCTCCTCCACGGCTTCGGCGACCGGGCGACGAACCCCGACGCGACCGCCCACGCGAGCGCCACCCCGGCACCGACGAGCCACCAGCCCCGGTGCAGGTCGAAGATCGCGCCCGCCGTGGCGAACGGCAGCACGATGACGAGCAACGGGAAGATCGCGGCGGGGAGGACGAGGGCGCCGCGAGGGCGTTCGAGGTCCCGGGTGTCCCGGTGCAGGGCGGCGGGGATGTGCACGGCCGCGCCGACCGAGGAAAACGCGCAGCAGCAACAACAACAGCAACAGGTGGGCGTCGCGGCGCTCGCGGCGGCCGCACCGGGTGAGAACTGGTCAGGTAACCGGACTGCCGTCGCGTTCATGGTCCCCCCAAGGAAGTGTCACGCGCCCGGGCTCCACCGTCGGGCAGACCTCGCAGCCGGCCGCGGGCAGCACGCTCTCACGCGTGGTCGTGAACTCGTCCAGGTTCACGGTGACGACCGTGTCGAGCAGCGCCAACGAGCCGTTGCGGATGTTCCGGATCGCCTGCTCCGCAAGCGAAATCGGGAACTCGTGCCGCAGCGCCGCCGGGTGCGGGGGAGGGGGCGGATCCCCCCACCGCCGTCCCGCCCGCACGGCGAGGCACGCCAGGCACGCGCCGGCACCGGGCACCACGAACGGTCCGATGGCGGCGGTGTGGTGGTACGCGAGGTCCAGCAGGAGGTGCGGGACCTTCGTCTCACGCGCCACCTCGACGAGATCGAGCAACGTGCCGGTCGTCCGCACGACGAGCAGGAGGTCCGGGTTCTCGTGGCTCGGCAACCGCTCCGCCAGCCCGGCGGGTGCCCGTCCGACGACGCGCGTGCCGACCCCCACCGGCCCGTCCACGCCGTCAACCGGCAACCCGGCCGGGCGGAGAGCGCCCAGGGTCCTCAGCTGGGCCAGGTACGGGCGAGCCGGTTCCCCCAACCGGCTCTCGTCGACCGTCCGGGCCACTCCCCCCGGCACCGGCTCGAACAGTCCCGCCAGCGCCACGGCCACCGCCCCGGGCAGGTCCGGGATGAGGTACGCGAGGTCCGCACCCGCGTACACGACGAGGCCTTCGTCCCGGACCTGGGCCTGCCAGGCGGGGTCAGCGACCAGGCTCATCCTCGTCCCCCCGCCTCAGGAAGTTCTCGATCTCCTGCTCGCTCGGCAGGTCGCCCGCCGGGTCCATGAGGTTCTCGGCGATCGGCGGCAGCGGCTGCTCCGCCCACGCCGGCTGGTAGTCGTCGCTGGGCAGCAGCCCGTGCCGCGACGCGAACTCCTCGGCGGCGTCCCGGATCGACTCCCGCAGCGTCCCCACCACCGCGGTCTCCGCCGTGTAGGTGAGCTCGACCAGCAACGCCCGCACGTTCTCCAGCTGGTTCTCGTCACCGGCCTTGCGCGCGAGCTCCGGCCAGAACTGCCGCTCGAACAACCGCACGAAGTCCGCCGCCACCGCGTCGGTCGCCGTGCGCAGGCGCGTGAAGCTGTCCATGACGTCATCGCTGGGCACCCGCAGACCGGCGAGCCTGCCGCCCGCCTCGAGTGCCCAGCGACGCGCGTGCGGCCAGCCGTACTTCCACCGCACCAAGCCCAACCGCATAGCCCGGAGGAGGAGTCGCGGTTGGACGTCTCCCATCGGAACGAGGTGCCGGATGTCGCGCACCTTGATCCGAACCCAGTCGTCGGGTCCCTCGGCCTCGCCCATGCCGAGCACCGCGGCGACCGACTCGCCCTTCTCCCGTGCCGCGATCAGCTCGGCGATCGCGGGCAGCGAGAACCCCCGCTGCTGCAACCGCTGCACCAACGTCAGCCGCTCGACGTGCGAGGCGTCGTAGTACGCCACGCGCCCCTGCCGTCTCGGCGCGTGCAGCACACCCTTCGTCTGGTACATGCGAATGGTGCTGCTGGGCAGGCCGATCCGGGCGGCGAGCTCGTCGACGGTGAGCGATTCGGGCACGTCACCGATCCTGGCGCGCCAGCGTTATGTGAGTCAAGACTATTCGAGTGATCACTCGAATAGTTACAACTCCAGGAGCATCCGGCTGTTGCCGAGCGTGTTCGGCTTCACGTAGCTCAGGTCGAGGAACTCGGCGACACCCTCGTCCACCGACCGCATGATCTCCTCGTAGACCTCGGGGCTCACCGGCGTGCCCTCGATCTCCACGAACCCGTGCTTGGCGAAGAACTTGGTCTCGAACGTCAGCACGAAGATGCGCGTGAGCTGCAGCTCCTTGGCCGTCGCGATGAGCTGCGCCACGATCCGGTGACCCACACCCCGGCCGAGCGCCAGCGGGGACACCGCCACGCTGCGGATCTCGGCCAGGTCCTCCCACATCACGTGCAGGGCGCCGACGCCGAGCAGCTCGCCGTCCTCCTCGGCCACCCAGAACTCCTGGACCGCCTCGTACAGCGTGACCAGGGGTTTGGCCAGCAGGACCTTGCCCGCGTACCCGTCGATCAACGTCTTCATGGCGCGCACGTCGCTGGTGCGGGCGCGCCGCACGACTACCCCACTGGTCACAACCGTCAAGTATGGGCCGCGCCGGTGAGGCCCTCGCGGGCAGAGCGGTCTATGGCTGAAATCGGGTATGAAGCGAGCTACAGGTCGATCTGTGCGGTTTACTTGCATGGAAGTGCCTGTAGAGAGTCGTAGGGGATGTATAGGCGATGTTGCGCAGCTTTCGGCTCGGTAACCACCGCTCGTTCCGGGACGAGCAGGAGTTGCTGCTCATGCCGGCCTATTCGAAGGACCGCGAGGTCCTGCCCGTCGCGGCTGTCTATGGTGCCAACGCTTCCGGGAAGTCCAACCTCCTCACCGGCCTGCGGTTCATGGCCGAGGCGGTTCGCGACTCGTTCGCCGTCTGGGACCCGACCCTGGGGGTGCCCCGTCGCGAGTTCGTGCTGGACGACACCGAACGGCCGTCGGTGTTCGTGGTCGAACTGGTGCTCGAGGGCGTGCGCTACACCTACGGATTCGAGGTCGACACGTTCCAAGTGCTCGAAGAATGGCTCTACTCCTACCCGGAGGGCCGCAAGCGCGTCGTCTTCGAGCGTGACGCGCAGGGTGTCAGGTTCGGCAGCACTGTCGGTGACAGGCCGAAACTCGAGCTGCTGAGCGACCTTCTCAGGCGGAATGCGCTGTTCCTGAGCCTTGCCGCGCAGTCGGACATCAGCCATGTGCTGCCGATCCGCGCCTGGTTCCTCGAGGCGCTCCGCTTCCGGTTCAACTGCGGTGAGGTCGACGAGGGCGAGATCATCGACTTCCTCGATGCCGGCTCGTCCGACCGTGACCAGGTGGTCGATCTGCTGCGGGCTGCCGACCTGGGGATCACGAGGTTGTTCACGACGGACGGCGCGGGCGCCAAGCCCCGCCGTGTCCGAGTGGAGCACGGCGTGGGGAAGACGTTGTTCCTGCTGCGCGACGAGTCCGCCGGCACGCAGTCATGGCTGGGCCTGTTGCCGACGGTCCTGACGGTGCTGCGCGGCGGAGGCGTCCTGGTGATCGACGAGATCGACGCCAGCCTCCACCCGTTGCTGGCGGCTCGTCTCATCGGGCTGTTCCACGACGTGGAGGTCAACACCGCAGGTGCGCAACTGATCTTCACCACCCACGACGCGACCTTGCTCCATCCGCCGTTGGGCGAGGAAGTGCTGGCGCGCGACGAGATCTGGTTCGTCGAGAAGGACCGGGAGAGCGGCGCGAGTTCGTTGTACCCGCTCAGCGACTTCAAGCCGCGCACCGAGGACAACTTGGAACGGCGCTACCTGGCAGGCCGTTACGGCGCGGTACCCGAGCTGTCCCAGGACAGCTTCACCCAGGCGGTGCGGAGTGGCCGTGGCGAGGCGTGAAAACACGCAGTCGCGGCGAGGCCGTGAACGCGCTCTCCGGCCTGGTCACGTCCTCGTCGTGTGCGGTGGGCAACGCACCGAGCCCGACTACTTCAAGGGGCTGGCACGGGCGCGTGGTGCACGGCTCAAGGTCAAGTCCAAGGTCGACTCACCGGAGAACCTCGTCAGGTACGCGGCCGCGGTCTTCACCCCGGACGAGTACGAAGGGGTGTGGTGCGTGGTGGACGCCGATGAGTTCGACATCGACACGGCGCGAGTCGCGGCGGCGCGTGCGGAAGTCGGACTCGCGGTGTCCGAACCCTGCTTCGAGCTGTGGCTGTTGCTGCACTTCGCCGACCACCGAGCGCACATCGCCAACGGCAAGGCCGCCTGCGCGCTGCTGGCGAAGCACGTACCGGGGTACGCGAAGAAGCTCGACTACCCGGTCTTCGACGCAGGTGTCGAGACGGCGGTCGAGCGTGCCGAGGCACTAGGGGAGGGCAACCCCGCGACCGGGGTCTGGAGGCTTGTCAAGGCCGTCCTGAAGCCTGAATTCAAGCCCTGACACCTGGGGCGGTTACCCTGAGCGCCGTGTCTTCTCCCACCACTCCGCGACGCGTGTCGCTGCTGACCCTGGGCTGCGCCCGCAACGAGGTCGACTCCGAAGAGCTCGCCGGACGTCTCGGCGAAGGCGGCTGGGAGCTGGTGGACGAGGGCGCGGACGTCGTCGTCGTCAACACGTGCGGCTTCGTCGAGCAGGCGAAGAAGGACTCGGTCGACACGCTGCTCGCCGCGTCCGACACCGGCGCCAAGGTCGTCGCGGTCGGGTGCATGGCGGAGCGCTACGGCAAGGAGCTCGCGGACAGCCTCCCCGAGGCGGCCGCGGTCCTCGGCTTCGACCAGTACAACGACCTCGCCGAGCGGTTGCAGGACGTGCTGCACGGCAAGCCCGTCGAGTCGCACGTGCCGGTCGACCGCCGCACGCTGCTGCCCATCACGCCGGTCAAGCGCCAGGAGGCCAAGGACGCCGTGCAGGTGCCCGGCCACGGCTGGGGGCCCACCAAGACGCCCCGCAAGCGCCTCGACGACGCCCCCGTGGCGCCGTTGAAGATCGCGTCCGGGTGCGACCGGCGGTGCAGCTTCTGCGCCATCCCGAGCTTCCGCGGCGCGTTCGTGTCGCGGCACCCGGACGAGGTCGTGGCCGAGGCCGTGTGGCTCGCCGAGAACGGCGTCAAGGAGCTGTTCCTCGTCAGCGAGAATTCCACGAGCTACGGCAAGGACCTGCCGCGCGAGCAGGGTGCGCTGGAGCAGCTGCTGCCGCGTCTGGCGAGCATCCCCGGCGTCGAGCGCGTGCGGGTGAGCTACCTGCAGCCGGCCGAGACCAAGCCGAGCCTCGTCGCCGCCATCGCGAAGACCGACAAGGTCGCGAACTACTTCGACATGTCGTTCCAGCACTCCAGCGAGAACGTGCTGCGGCGCATGCGCCGGTTCGGTGACACGGACAGCTTCCTCAAGCTCGTGTGGCAGATCCGCGAGCACGCGCCCGAGGCCGGCATCCGCAGCAACTTCATCGTGGGCTTCCCCGGCGAGACCGAGGAGGACCTGGCCGAGCTGGAGCGGTTCCTCACCGAGGCGCGCCTCGACGCGGTCGGCATCTTCGGCTACTCCGACGAGGACGGCACCGAGGCCGAGGGGCTCGACGGCAAGCTCGACGCGGACACCATCGCGGAGCGCGTCCAGCGCGTCGGCAACCTCGTCGAGGAGCTCACCAGCCAGCGCGCGGAGGACCGGGTCGGCACCGAGGTCACGGTGCTGGTCGAGACCGAGGAGGACGACGAGAACGACTGCGTCGGCCGCGCCGAGCACCAGGCGCCCGAGGTCGACGGCGAGTGCATCGTGCTGGAGGCCGAAGGGCTCAGGCGCGGTGACCTCGTGCGCTGCCGCGTGGTCGACTCCGAGGGCGTGGACCTGATCGTCGAGGTAATCCCGACATGACGGAAGCCCGGAAGGTCCCGCTGCTCAACGTCGCGAACATCCTCACGATGGCGCGGCTGGCGCTCGTTCCGGTCTTCCTGTTCTCCCTGTTCGAGGCGGGTGGCTTCGACACCACGTGGCGCCTCATCGCGTTCGCGATCTTCGCGATCGCGAGCTTCACCGACCACATCGACGGCACGCTCGCGCGCAAGCACGGGCTGATCACCGACTTCGGCAAGATCGCCGACCCGATCGCGGACAAGGCGCTGACGGGGTCGGCGCTGGTCGGCCTGAGCATCCTCGACGTGCTGCCGTGGTGGATCACGATCACCATCGCCGTGCGCGAGGTCGGCATCACGCTGCTGCGGTTCTGGGTGATCCGCTACGGCGTGATCCCGGCGAGCCGCGGCGGCAAGGCCAAGACGCTGGCCCAGGTCATCGCGATCGGGCTGTTCGTGCTCCCGCAGAACGACGTGCTGCAGCTGATCGCCTGGGTGATCATGGTGGTCGCCCTCGTCCTCACCGTCGTGACGGGAATCGACTACGTCGTCCGAGCGTTCAAGTTGAAAGCCCGCGCGGGCAGGGCGGTGGCGTGACCGACGTCGTCGCACTGCTGAAGGCGCTCGGGCAGACCGTCGCCACCGCGGAGTCGCTGACCGCCGGACTGTTGTGCGCGACGATCGTCGACACACCGGGGGCGAGTGCCGTGGTCCGCGGTGGGTTGATCGTCTACGCCACCGAGCTCAAGCACGTGCTCGCGGGCGTGGACCAGCGGTTGCTCGACGAGCACGGTGCGGTGCACCCCGACGTCGCGGTTCAGCTGGCCGAAGGTGCCCGGACGAGGTGCGGATCGGACTGGGGGATCGGGCTGACGGGAGTCGCCGGACCCGACCCCCAGGACGGGGTCGCTCCGGGGACGGTCCACATCGGCTTGAGCGGGCCTGGAGTGTCCACAGTGCGGACAATCACTGTGCGTGGTGATCGCGCGGCGGTCCGTTCCGGTGCTGTGGAAAAAGCCCTGGTCCTGCTGTCGGACTGCCTGCTGGACGCCGTGGAAGGGAACAAATGATGACTCCGCGTTCGTTCGCCCTTGGCGGACGTGTTCGGAAGTCAGTGCCCGTTGTCGGTGTCGATCGGTAACGTAGGGACACGGCCGGCCGGAAGGAGGCGCGCGATGACCGTGCTGCTGCGCGAAGCGATCGGTGATCGGCTTCGCCATGCCCGCACCAACCAACGCCGCACGCTGCGCGAGGTCTCTCGGACCGCCCGCGTGAGCCTGGGGTACCTGTCCGAGGTGGAGCGCGGCCGCAAAGAGGCGTCCAGCGAGCTCCTCGCGGCCATCTGCGAAGCATTGGAACTGCCGCTGTCCGAACTGCTGCACCACGTCGCCTCCGACATCGGCGCCGTCCAGCAGACGCCGGACACGGTGCCGGACACCGTCCCGGACGGACGTTCGGACAGGGGCAAGCTGGAGGGTGGCCGCGTGCTGCCGTCCACGCTCTCGGACGACCTGTCCGACCTGCGCCTGCAGCCCATGCTGAGCCACCGGCTCACGAGCAAGATCGGCGAGACGCCCAAGGCGGTCGTCGCGGCTTGACCCCTCGTCCTCCCGGCCCCGTCCGCCACCTGGCGGGCGGGGCCGCCTGCATTCAGGTGACACGTCATCGTTTGTGGCCCGGGCCACGTGACGGTGTGCAACAAGAACGCGTCCTCGTGCGTTCAACTGACAACGACGACAGCGTGCTGCACTACAGGCAACGGCTTGGCATCAGCACGCTGGGTCACCGCGTCCCCGGACGCGGGTGCGGGCAGGATTGGCACGTCGTCAGGCGTGTTCTCCTAAGTCCCGGGGTGGGTCAGGGTGTTCCCGGATATCTCCCCGTGTCGGTGGATACCCCGACGCACAATTGAGACGATGGATCCAACACCGGCACCGAGAAGGCAGGCGTAGGAGATGGCCAGTCCGTTCGTGAAGTTCTGGAAGTACCTGATGGCATCGTTCTCGTCGAAGATCGACGAGCACGCTGACCCGAAGGTGCAGATCCAGCAGGCCATCGAGGAGGCGCAGCGTCAGCACCAGGCGCTCTCTCAGCAGGCCGCGGCCGTCATCGGCAACCAGCGGCAGCTGGAGATGAAGCTCAACAGGCAGCTCGGCGACGTCGAGAAGCTGCAGGCCTCCGCTCGCCAGGCGCTCGTCCTCGCCGACGAGGCGCGCTCCAAGGGCGACGAGCAGAAGGCCGCGCAGTTCGAGAACGCCGCGCAGGGCTTCGCCACCCAGCTCGTCACCGCCGAGCAGGGCATCGAGGACCTCAAGACGTTGCACGACCAGTCGCTGCAGGCCGCGGCGCAGGCCAAGCAGGCCGTCGAGCGCAACTCGATGATGCTGCAGCAGAGACTGGCCGAGCGCACCAAGCTCCTCAGCCAGCTCGAGCAGGCGAAGATGCAGGAGCAGGTCTCCGCCTCGCTGACGCAGATGAGCGAGCTCGCCGCACCGGGCAACGTGCCGTCGCTCGAAGAGGTCCGCGACAAGATCGAGAAGCGCTACGCGACCGCGATCGGGTCCGCCGAGCTCGCGCAGAACTCGGTGCAGGGCCGGATGCTCGAGGTGCAGGCCTCGACCACCCAGCTCGCCGGGTCGTCGCGGCTCGAGCAGATCCGCGCGTCCATGCACGGCGGGCAGGCGAGCACGCCGCAGCAGGTGACCGCGGGCAACAGCGCCGCCGCGCAGATCCAGGCCGAGATCGCGCAGCGCGTCCAGCAGGAGCAGAAGACCACGCAGCAGCAGGTTCCGCCGGCTCAGAACTGAGCCACGGGGCAGGAGGAGTCAGCAGGTGATCATGGAGCCCTGGAGAAACCGTCCCAACAACGAGATCGTCCGCAAGGTCGTCGGCGAGTTGGGTGCGTCGCTCCAGGGCCACCCGCTGGCCGAGCAGGCGCGCTACCGACTGCAGAAGTGGAACGACCCCGTCGCCAAGCTCGAACGCAAGCGCAAGCGCACCAACGCGGTGCTGACGTTCTGGCTGGCGCTGATCACGATCTTCGGCACGCTCGCCGTCTTCGGGTTCACCGGCGTGCTCGGCACGTGGGCCACCGTCGGCGGCACGATCGGCGCGGCCCTGCCCGGGCTCCTCGCCGTCCGCAGCGGGTTCAAGCTGAAGGAGCTGGGCGCAGCCCGGCAGCGGCTCGCGCTGTCTCCGCCGCCCCCGCCCCGTCCGCCGCTGCCCGCGCACATCTCCGCCGCGCGCGTGCCGATGGAGAAGCTGCACAGCGCCGAGGACGCGATGACGCAGCTGCTGGTGCAGCTCGACTCGCCCGCGCTCACGTCGATGCCCACGGAGTCCGTCCAGCACGCCCGCCAGACCGCCCAGGAGGCCGCCACGGCCATCCGCGCGGTGTCGGCGCAGCTGCAGGCCGTCGAACGCGCCCGTGACACCGCTCCGCCGCTGGAGCGCACGGCGCTGGTCGAGGGCGTCCGGGTGCTCAGGATCCAGCTGGCGGACGGCGTGGACCGCTATTGCGCGTTGGTGGCGGAGGCCGGCAAGGCGCTGGCCGCCAGCACGCAGTTCCAGAACCCCGGCGAGGTCCTGGACGACGCGACGGACCACATGGCGGGCTTGGCGTCCGCGATGCGCGACGTGTCAGGCTATTCAGCGTACTGATTGTCACGCTATGTAGTTGCGTACGGCTATTCGGCGAGTGTCCCTGGGATCTTTAGGGCAATCGTGTGATTATCGGACTGTTATCTAGCCGTAGCCGCTACATGGCGTGGCAGGATTCCGGGGCCGGTCTGCGGGAAGTCCGGCTGAATTGCCGGGAGGCAGTGCGTTGGCGTTGTGGACCGTGCACGGGGACGGTCGGATCACCGACAGTGAAACCGTCGCACCCCAGGAACGGGTGAGCTGGCCGCTCACCCTCGGGTTCGGGGTGCAGCACCTCGTGGCCATGTTCGGCGCCACGGTGATCGTCCCCACCGCCACCGGTCTTCCCGTCGCCACCACGCTGCTGTTCTCGGGCCTGGGCACGCTGCTGTTCCTGGTGATCACCAAGAACCGCGTCCCGAGCTACCTGGGCTCGTCCTTCGCCTTCGTGGCACCGCTCGTGGCCGCGCGCGAACAGGGCATCGCCGCGCAGCTCGGCGGTGTCGTCGCGGCCGGTCTGCTCGTGATCGTGGTGGGCATCGCGGTCAAGGCGCTCGGCGTGCGGCTGCTGGAGTCGGTCATGCCGCCGGTCGTCACCGGCGCCGTCGTGATCATCATCGGCCTGAACCTCTCGCACCAGGCCACCTCGAACTTCGGCGAGCAGCCCCTGCTCGCGGCGCTCACGACCGCGGTGATCCTGCTGGCCGGCGTGCTCGGCCGCGGCCTGGTGTTCCGGTTCTCGATCCTCATCGGCTTCGTGGCCGTCTGGATGGGCGGCCTCGCGTTCGGCGCCGTCCCGTCCGAACGGCTCGCCGCGCTGCGCGACGCGGCGTGGGTGGGCCTGCCGCGGCTCTACCAGCCCGAGCTGCGGCCGTCCGTGGTGCTGCTGATGCTGCCCGTGGTGATCGTGCTCGTGGCGGAGGTCGTCGGCCACGTGAAGGCGGTCGCGGCGCTGACCGGCCGCAACCTCGACGGCAGCGCGGGTGACGCGATCATCGCGAACGGGCTGTCGACCGCGCTGTCCGGTCTGGGCGGTGGTGCGGGCACGACGACGTACTCCGAGAACATCGGCGTGATGGCCGTGACCCGCGTCCAGACGACGGCGGCGTTCGCGTTCGCCGGGGTGTTCGCCGCGGCGCTGGCGTTCTCCCCGAAGGCCATCGCCCTCTTCGGCACGATCCCGCCGGGCGTGCTCGGCGGCTGCACGCTCGTGCTCTACGGCCTGATCGTGCTGATCGGCGTGCGGATCTGGATGGACCGCGGCGTGGACCTCGCGAACCCGGTGAACGCGATGGTCGGCGGCGCCGCGCTGGTCGCCGGGGTCGGCGACCTGACCGTCGAGATCGGCGACCTGGAGATGGGCGGCATGGTCTGGGGTTCGCTGCTCGTGGTGATCCTGCACCCGGTGATGCGCTGGCTCAGGGCCGCGCGCCGCACCTGACGACCGGCCCTGGGAGCGCTCTACCTCAGTGCCCGGTTGATCCTCGACACGAGGCCGGGGCCCTCGTAGATGAACCCGGTGTAGATCTGCACGAGGCTCGCGCCGGCGTCGACCATGCGCTTGGCGTTGTCGGGGGTCGCGATGCCGCCGACGCCGATGACCGGCAGGTCGCTGTTCTTGGTGATGAACCGGACCACGTCGTTCGCGCGCTGCGTGAGGGGCTTGCCGCTGAGACCGCCGGTCTCGGACGCGTGCGCGCTCTTGAGGCCCTCACGGCTGAGGGTGGTGTTCGTGGCGATGAGGCCCTTGATGCCGTTGTCGACGCACACCTGGATGACCTCGGCGATGGCGTCCTCGGTGAGGTCGGGTGCGATCTTGACCAGCATCGGCTTCGAGGTGGCCGCGGTGAGGGCCTGGACGAGTTCGGTCAGCGCGCCCTTGTCCTGCAGGCTGCGCAGGCCGGGCGTGTTCGGCGAACTGACGTTGACGGCGTAGTAGTCGCCGTGGTCCTTCAGGGCGTTCAGCGAGTTGAGGTAGTCCTGCACGGCGTCTTCGACCGGCGTGACCTTGGACTTGCCGAGGCTGATGCCCAGCGGCGCCTTGAGGGGCGTCCGGTCGAGCTTCGCGGCGAGCGCTTGCGCCCCCGCGTTGTTGAAGCCCATCCGGTTGATGATCGCCTCGTCCTCGCGCAGGCGGAACAGGCGCGGCTTCGGGTTGCCGGGCTGCGCGTGCCACGTGACGGTGCCGACCTCGACGAACCCGAACCCCAGCGCGGCCCACGCCGGCAGCGCGCGTCCGTCCTTGTCGAGGCCCGCCGCGAGTCCCACGGGGTTCGGGAACCGGACGCCGAAGACGGTGCGCGGGTTGTCCTGGTTGCGGGCGAACCTCGCCAGCGGGCTCAGCCGGGCCATGACGCCGAGCGTGGTCTCGTGGACCCGCTCCGCGTCGCCGCCGTGCATTCCGAACAACGCCCTGCGAACCACCTGCTTGTAGACCACACGCATACCCTATAACGCCAGCTCAGGGTAGCCGTCGTCACATCGGTCTGGGTACCTTGACCGTCGCCTGCTCGTCCAGCGGCATCCGGGGCTTCGCGAGGAACGTCACCGGCAGCTCCCGCAGGCCCCGGCTCCCGAGCGACACCCGCCACCCGAGCGGCCGCGCCGTGTCGAGGGTCAGCCCCGCGCACCGCTCCAGCAGCGTCCGGAACGCGATCTCGCCCTCCAGGCGGGCCAGCGGCGCGCCCAGGCAGAAGTGGATGCCGTGGCCGAACGCCAGGTGCTGGCGGTCCGCCCGCTCGATGTTGAGCTGGTCGGCGCGCGGGTAGCGGTTCGGGTCGTGCTCGGCGGAAGCGAGGGACAGCAGCACGACGTCGCCGGCCGGGATCTGCACGCCGCCGATCGTCAGCGGCCGCGTGGCGAACCGCAGCACGTGCGAGGCCGGGCCGTCGAAGCGCAAGAACTCCTCGATGGCGCCGGGAAGCAGGGACGACGAGCGCTGCAGCAGTTCGAGCTGCTCGGGATGGCGCAGCAACGCCAGCGCGCCGTTGCCGACCAGGTCCACGGCGGTCGTGTAGCCGGCCACCAGCAGCAGGAACGCGAGCGAGGCCAGTTCGCCGTCCGTGAGCGCGGCCTCGCCCTTCGCCCTGGCCAAGCCGCCGATGAGGTCGTCGTCGCCGGAGGTGCGCTTGTGGGTCACCAGGTCGCGCAGGTAGCCGGAGGTCTCCTCGCGGGCCGAGGCCGCGTCACCGTCGGCCAGGCCGGTCACCACGTCGGCCCAGTAGCGGAAGTTCTCCTGGTCGACGGCGGGGACGCCCAGGAGCTCCATGATCACGGTGATGGGCAGCGGGGCGGCGAAGTCCGCGATCAGGTCGCAGCGCCCGGAATCGGCGAACGAGTCGGCCAGCTGGGCGGCCACCTGCTCGATCCGGGGGCGCAGGCCGGCGATGCGGCGCGGCGTGAGCTGGCTCGACACGGCCCGGCGCAGGCGCGTGTGATCAGGCTCGTCGCTGTTCATCATGTGGTCGGACAGGTCGCCGAACCACCACGACGCGAAGTGCGGATGGCGGCGCAGGGGTTCGGCGAGCGCCGAGCCGTGGGAGGACAGCAGCGGGTTGCCCAACGCGGCACGCACGTCGGGGTAGCGGGTCACGAGCCACATCGGCACGCCGAACGTCTCGACCCGGTGCACGGGGCCGGCGTCGCGCAGGCTCTTCAGCACCGCGTAGGGGTCGTCGGTGAAGCCGGGGCGCAACGCATCCAGATCTACCGCCATATTGGGGCACACGGCCAGGAGAGCGCCTCGGTTCAACCGGACTGGCATTTTGGGCAGAAGTACACGAATCTGCCGTCGATCTCGTCCGATCGGACCCTTGTGCGGCAACGCAAACAGGGTTTTCCCGTCCGCTCGAACACGTAGTGCTGCACCCGGAGGTCACCGGTGGTGCTCTGCTCCGGACGCCACTGGTTCGCCTGCAAGAGCTTGCGCGACAACGCAACCGCTCGTGAGGCGTCGACGGACGACACGGGTGCCGTCGGCAGGACGCGCAGCAGGAAACACACTTCCGCGCGGTAGAGGTTGCCGACACCGGCCATCACGCGCTGGTCCAGCAGTGCGAGCCCGACCGGCCGCGAGGGGTCCGCGGTCAACCGCCGGACGGCCTCGTCGGCGTCGAAGTCGTCGGCCAGGAGATCAGGGCCGAGGTGCGAGATCAACTCGTCCTCGCGGGAGGTCGGGACGAACTCCATGTCGTGCAGCGCGAACCCGATGGCCTGCCGGTCGTCGACCTCGAACACCGCGCGGGCCTGGTGCGCGGGACGGCGCCAGCGCTCACCGGGGCGGTAGAGGTGCCATGAGCCGTCCATGCGGAAGTGGCTGCGCAGGCTGTTGCCGTCGGAGAAGTGCGTGAACATGTGCTTGCCGTACGTCCGCACGCCGAGGACGTCCAGTCCGGCCAGGTCGACCGCGGCCAGCCTGGGGTGGCGAAGCTCACCGCGGATCAGCGTCTTCCCGGCCAGCGCCTGGTGCATGCGGTGGCCCGCGAGGAAGACCGTGTCCCCTTCAGGCATCCACCGCTTCCTGGATCTCGTCGTCGTCGAAGTCTTGGTGCACGGCGCGGCGCCGGCTCCGCGAGATGCGCTGGATGCGGGCGAGCAGCAGGTTGAACGCCAGCGCGACCTCACGGGCACCCGGAGTACCCCACTCGTGGATCGGCATGCATGCGCCCTGCGCCTGTTGCACGGCCAGACGGTCCGGTAACGCCACCGGCATGACCAACGGGCCGAAGATGTCCCGCAGCTCTTCGATGCGGAACTGGTGTTCGTGCGAACGCGGCCGCACGCGGTTCACGACGACGCCCAGCGGTTGCAGGTCGGCGTTGTTGCTCTCGCGTTCGTTCTGCACCGCCTCGAACGCCCGCTGCACGCCCGCGACGGCGAACATCGTCGGTTCGGTGACCAGCAGGGCGCGGTCGGCCGCCACGAGCGCCGAGCGGGTCAGCTGGCCCAGCGACGGCGGGCAGTCGAGCAGCACGAGGTGGTACGGGAACTCGTCGTACATGTCCCGCAACGTGCGCAACGCGTCTTTCAGACGGTGCAGGCGCGACTCGTTCGGATCCGGGTGGTTGAGCAGCTCGGCGTCCTCGGACCCGGACAGCACGTCGATGCCGTCACCCCACCTGCTGGGGCGGATCGCCTGTTCCAGGTTCTCCTCGGACGGGTCCTGCAGGACGTCGTAGATGCTCGCCTTGGACTCCTCGGGCTCGAGCGTCGACGTGGCGTTGCACTGCGGATCGAGGTCGATCACGAGCGTGCGGACGCCGCGGCGGAGAGCGGCTGAGGCGAGGCCGAGCACCACCGTCGTCTTGCCGACGCCTCCCTTGAGGCTGAGCACGGACACCGTATGCACAGACCTACTCTAGGGTCTCCTACTCTGTTGGCCATGCGACCGGACGCCGTACACAGGGTGCTCGACGCCGAACTGGCCGCCGCGCGGGAGCGCAGGGGTGGGGAACCACCCCGCGTGCTCGACGTCGGAGGCGGCAGTGGTGTCTGGGCCGTGCCCCTCGCCGCGGCAGGCTGCGCGGTCACGGTCGTGGAGCCCTCCCCGAACGCGCTGGCCACGCTGCACACGCGTGCGCGCGAGGCGGGCGTGACGATCAACGCGGTCCAGGGCGACACCGACTCGCTCGGCGTTTCCGCTGGTGAAGCCGACCTGGTGCTCGCGCACGGGCTGCTGGAGGTCGTGGACGACGCCCCGGCGGCGCTGTCCTCGCTGGCCGCCGCCGTCGCCCCCGGCGGGGCGGTGTCCGTGCTGGTCGCGAACCGGTTCGCGGCGATCCTGCACCGCGCGATCGCCGGTCGCATCGTCGACGCGCGCAGGCTGCTGGACGACGACGCCGGCCAGCTCGCGGGCACGCGCGACCCGTTGCAGCGCCGGTTCGACGTGCCAGGTCTCGAGAAACTCGTCCTCGAGGCGGGGCTGTCCGTCGAGCTCCTGCAGGGACATGGCATTGTCTCAGACCTCGTACCAGGTGTGGTGCTGGACACGAATCCAGGTGCTGCCGACGCCCTCGCCGAGCTGGAACTGGCCGCCGCCACGCGGTCCCCGCTCCGGGACGTCGCGGCCCGGCTGCACGTCCTCGCCCGCCGAACCGCCTGACAGCGTTTGCATTCGGGACAGTTATGTCCCCATGAGTGGTCCCAAACGACGCGGCGGCGAAAGATGATGACTCCGCTGCCGACGTAGGGAACCGACGCGATGGAAAGTTCCGACCTGCTGGCCTCCCTGGTCAACGAGGCCGTTGCGGGTGACCGGCCCGCCGTGGAACGGCTGCTGGCCTCCGTGCGTCCGCTCGTGGCCCGGTACTGCCGTGCGCGCGTCGGACGCAACGAAAGGGCGTACGCGTCGGCTGACGACGTGGCGCAGGAGGTGTGCCTGGCGGTGCTGACGGCACTGCCCACCTACCGCGAGCAGGGAAGACCTTTCCTGGCGTTCGTCTACGGCATCGCCGCGCACAAGGTCGCGGACGCCCACCGCGTCTCGGCGCGCAACCGGTCCGAGCCCGTCGCCGAGGTGCCGGACGGCCCGTCGCTCGCCGTGGACCCGGAGGAGAACGCGCTGCTCGGCTCGCTCTCGGTCCGGCTCGGCCAGTTGCTGAGGAGCCTGCCGGACAAGCAGCGCGAGATCCTGCTGCTGCGGGTCGTGGTCGGCCTGACGGCGGAGGAGACCGCCGAGGCGACCGGCTCGACGCCGGGAGCCGTGCGGGTGGCCCAGCACCGCGCGCTCGCGAAGCTGCGGACCTCCGTGGGGGTCGAGGAGCTGATTTGACCGGTGCCTACTACGACGACCTGTCCGGGACGTACGACCTCATGTTCCCGGACTGGGACGCGTCGATGGCCCGGCAGGCGTCGCAGCTCGCGGAGTTCATCCCGGCGGGCTCGCGCGTTCTCGACTGTGCGTGCGGCATCGGCACGCAGGCGATCGGTTTGGCTCTGCGCGGCTATCAGGTCGTAGGTACTGATTTGAGCCCCAGGGCGGCCTCTCGGGCCGTCGTAGAGGCCTCTGCGCGTGGCGTCGCGTTGCCCACGTTCGCCGCGGACATGCGGGCGTTGCCGTTCGCCGACGACTCGTTCGACGTCGTGCTCGCCGCGGACAACGCCCTGCCGCACCTGCTGACCGCGGACGACGTGCTGGCGGCGTTGCGGGAGATGCGGCGCGTGCTGAGGCCCGGCGGCAGGCTCGTCCTCTCGACGCGCGACTACGACGCGATCCGGCGGGAACGGCCGTTGTCGACGCCGCCGTCGGTCGGACCGGGCCGTGTCCTGTGGTTCCAGCTCTGGCACTGGGACGGCGACCGGTACGAGCTGGAGATGTTCCGGCTGCACGAAACAGAGTCGTGGCGGGTTGTGGTGGGCAAGGCACGATATTGGGCGATTACCCGTCACGAAATCACCGCTTTGGCGGAACGAGCCGGTTTCGGTTACGTGGAGTGGTTGCTCCATGCCTATTACCAGCCACTGCTCGTTGCTGCAAACGGGTGACGTTTGGAACTTATCCCTACTTTCCGCATAAGGAGTGACGTGTCGCACGTCTCCTCTCCGGGACGTCGACGAGGGGACGCTTCGGATGGAGAGTTCGGCTTTGACCGCAGAGCTGGTCAGCATGGCCGTGCAGGGTGACCGCAAGGCCACTGACCTGCTGCTTCGCTACCTTCGACCGCTGGTGGTGAAGTACTGTCGCGCGCGTGTGGGGCGCTCCGCGACAACTGCGGACGACGTCGCGCAGGAGGTGTGCCTGGCCGTGCTGACGGCTCTCCCGAACTACCGGGAGCAGGGCAGGCCGTTCCTGGCATTCGTCTACGGCATCGCGGCGCACAAGGTCGCCGATGCGCACCGGGCGCTGGCTCGTAACCGTGCGGAGCCGGTCGCGGACGTGCCCGATCAGGTCGTGCGCGGCTTCGGGCCGGAGGAGTTCGTCCTCCAGGACGAGCTGAACGGCACCCTCGCACAGCTCTTGCACGTCCTCCCCGCCAAGCAGCGGGAGATCCTCGTGTTGCGCGTCGTGGTGGGTTTGTCGGCCGAGGAGACCGCGGAGGCGGTGGGGTCGACGCCCGGTGCCGTCCGCGTCGCGCAGCACCGCGCGCTCGGTCGTCTGCGCAAGGAAATCGCGGCCCTGAGCGTCCCGATCGGGTGACATTCGTTTGCATTTGTGACAAGTCGTGCGGAGTGCGTGGGGTGGACGTACCCAAACGACATACCTAGAGGCAGGAAGACGCCGACATAAGGACCAGGGGGCATGGGAAGTTCGGACTCCGCGCTCGCCGCCGAGCGGCTGCGCATGGACGGGGTGCTGGTGCAGCACTTCCGCGAGTCGGGGCTGACCGGGCCGCGCTGGGACCAGTTCCACCGTCAGCTCCTCGGGCTCGGTCTCGGGATCGTCACGAAGCTCGTGCGGTCGGGTGCGATGTTCTCCCGCTGCGGTCAGCAGGGCCGGTACCTGCACCGCCAGGAGATCCCGCCGCAGGAGGCGGAGGAACTGGCGAGCGACGCGGTGTACGAGGGGTTCGTCTACTTCCGGGACCGGGGGGTCCTCGGCAGGGAGTGGACGGTCGAGCAGGGCCTGCCGTTGCGGGAGTACTTCGTCAACGCCTGCGTGCTCGCGTTCCCGAACGTCTACCGCCGCTGGCAGACGCGGGTGAACGGCTGGCAGGACGTGCGGCTGGTCGACACCCTCGCCTCGCTCGAGAACGTCGTCACCGAGGGGAACCCCGAGGACGCCGTCGTCGAGCAGCACGCGGTGAACGCCGTGTTCGCCGCGCTGAGCGAGGACAGCAGGCGGTTGCTCTTCCTCCATGACCAGGGCTATTCGCATGCGGAGATCGCCGAGCTGCTGAGGCTCACCCCGCGCGCGGTCGAAGGACGGATCCGGCGGGCACGTCTCGCGGTGCGCCGGCGTCCAGAAGAGGAACGGTGATCTGCGTGGAGTTCACGCCCGGCCTGCACCGGAAGGTCCCCGCGGAGGTCGTCCAGCGCTCCTCCGTCGGCGGCCCGGTGTCCGCCTCCCCGAGCACGGTCGACGCGCTGGTCGAGCGGACCGCGGGCGGTGACCGGGAGCCGGTCGACCCGCCCGCGCCCTCGTACTACTCAAATCGTCCGGACACCGCTGACGACCACGTTGCGCGCGCTGTCGCCGGTGACCGAGTCGCCATCGAACGGCTGTTGGGCACCATCCGGCCGTTGATCGTCCGGTACTGCCGTGCGCGCGTGGGCTCGTTCGCGTCGGCGGACGACGTCGCTCAGGACGTGTGCCTGGCCGTGCTGACCTCGCTGCCGTCGTACCGCGACCAGGGGCGGCCGTTCCTGGCTTTCGTCTACGGCATCGCGGCGCACAAGGTGGCGGACTCGTTCCGCAGCTTCTCGCGCAACCGCGCCGAGGCGGTGCCGGAGCTGCCCGAGTCGATGGACACCGCGGCGGGCCCCGAGCAGCGGGCGATGCAGGGAGAGCTTTCCGACCAGATGGCGGTGCTTCTGCGCGTGCTGCCCGAGAAGCAGCGCGAGATCGTTGTGCTGCGTGTGGTGGTGGGTCTGTCGGCGGAGGAGACGGCCGAGGCAGTCGGGTCGACGCCCGGTGCCGTGCGCGTGGCTCAGCACCGGGCGCTGAACCGGCTGCGCAAGGAGATCAGTGGCGCCAGCGGGTGATGTTGGCGATCCCCTGCGGGCTGGCGTCCTTGTACCGCTCCACCTCGCCGCGCCGCACGTCCGCGATCGTGCCCGCCAGCTCTTGGCCGAACGCCTCGGTGAGCACGGCGTCCTTCTCGAACTCGTCGACGGCTTCCCTGAGCGACGTGGGCAGGCGCGGGACGTCGTCGAGCAGCGCGGGGTCGACGTCCAGGCCTTCGGGCAGCGAGGCTCCGGTGGCGATGCCGTCCAGCCCGGCCGCGATCACACCCGCGACGACCAGGTACGGGTTCGCGGTGAGGTCGAAGCACTTGATCTCCAGGTTGTCCCGGACCAGGCGTAGCGCCGTCTCGCGGTTCTCCTCGCCCCACGCCGCGAACGGTGCTGCCCACGTGTGCGGCACGAGCCTGAGGTAGCTCGCGAGAGAGGGACAACCGATCGCGCACAACGCGCGGAGGTGGTTGAGCACGCCCGCGCTGAACTGCCTCGCCTCGTCCTGGAAGCCGTCGAAGAGGTTCGTGCCGCCGCGCCAGAGGCTCAGGTGCAGGTGACCGCCGTTGCCGACGCCGCCGTTGACGACCTTGGGGGAGAACGAGGGGCGCAGGCCGTGCCGGACCGTGACGGCGCGGACGGTCTCCTTGACCAGGACCGCGGTGTCGGCGGCGTTCACCGGGTCCTCCGGCGCGGTGGAGACCTCGAACTGGCCGGCGGCGTACTCCGGGTGGAACTGCAGGACCTCGACGTCCTGCTGGTCGAGCGCCCGCAGGAGGTCGACGCAGTAGTCGGACAGCTCGACCTGGCGGGCGTGGCCGTACGCCGAGCCGCTGGTCGCGGGCACCCAGTCGTCCGTGCCGGCCTTGCCGACGCACCACTCGACCTCGAAGCCCGCCCTGGCGGTGAAGCCCTTCGCCGCCAGGTTCTCGACGGCCTTGCGGGCCTGCAACCGCTGGTCCATCGGGTAGGGGACACCGTTCTGGAAGTGGCGGTCGGCGGGCGCCCAGGCCCAGCCCGGCTGGCCCGCCAGCACCGTGAGGCGGTCGAGGTCCGGGTGCAGCCGCAGGTCGCCGACCGGGCCGCCCGCGAACCGGCCCTGGATGATCCAGTCGTCGAACAGGAAGACGTCGAACACCGGTGACGCGCCCACGCCGTGCGCCGCCGCGTGGGCGAGCTTGCGCAGCGGCACGGACTTCGCGCGCGTGATGCCGCTGTTGTCGACCCAGGTGAGCGCCACGACGCTCACGTCCCTCGCGTTCAGCCCGTCGAAGAGTTCCGTCGCCCGGTCGAACCGCTGGTCCCGCTCCGCTGAGTCCACGATCCTGAGGTTATGGGCGTTGTGAGCACCTTGCCGTTCGTCGCCGAGCTCGGGCTGGTCGACCACCACTGCCACGGCGTGCTGCGGACCGACAGCACTCGTGAGGAGTTCGAGTCGTTGCTGCTGGAGGCCGATGCGGTGGCCCCGCTCGGCGGGTCGTTCTTCGACTCGGCGGTCGGGTTCGCGGTGCGGCGGTGGTGTGCGCCGTTGCTGGACCTGCCGCGGCACGCGCCGGCGGAGGAGTACCTCGAACGGCGGAACTCGCTGCACATCGCCGAGGTGTCGCGGACGTTCCTGATGGCGTCCGGGATCCACACGTTCCTCGTCGACGGCGGGTTCCAGGCCGACCGGCTGTTGTCGGCCGCCGAGCTGGCGTCGCTGGGAGGGGGAGTCGCGCACGAGGTCGTGCGGCTGGAGGCGTTGGCCGAGTCGTTGCGGCCTTCCGCCTCCGCGGCCGAGTTCGTGCCCGCTGTCCGGGCGCGGCTGGCCTCGTCGTCCGCGGTCGGGGCGAAATCCGTTGCGGCGTACCGGATCGGGCTCGGGCTGCCGGGTGAGCGGCCGGCCGACGCGGACGTGGTGCGGGCGGTGTCGGCGTGGTCGCCGGGGCGGCTGGCGGACCCGGTGGTGATCACTTGGCTGGCCTGGGAGGCCTTGTCCGCAGGGCTGCCGTTGCAGTTCCACGTGGGGTGCGGCGATTCGGACCTCGATCTGCACTTGTGCGATCCGTCGTTGCTGACGCCGTTCCTGCGTGCGACCGCGCCGCTCGGTGTGCCCGTGTTGTTGTTGCACAACTACCCGTTCCACCGTCAGGCCGGGTACCTCGCGCAGGTGTTCCCGCACGTGTTCTGCGATCTCGGTCTCGCAACGCACGGGTTGGGGCACCAGGCGTCGCGGGTGTTCGCGGAGGCGTTGGAGATCGTGCCGTACGGCAAGTTCCTGTTTTCGACCGATGCGTTCGCCCTGCCCGAGCTGTACTACCTCGGCGCGTTGCTGTTCCGGCACGCGTTGTCGGACTTCTTGTCCGATGGGCTGCGCCGCGATGCGTTCATGGAGGAGGACGCACACCGGATCGCGCGGTTGATCGCGTCGGAGAACGCGGCGCGTGTGTATGAACTGTAGGATTTGCCTCGAACTGGCGTTCGAGAGGGGTGTTCATGGGTCGCAGTGCGAACCTGCCACGCGGCCTGCGTGACCGGTTCCGTGCGCGTGACGGTATGTGGCCCGACGACACGGGCTGCCGGATGCTGCACGTCGACATGGACGCCTTCTACGCGTCGGTGGAGATCCGTGAACGCCCTGAGCTCGAGTCCGTGCCTGTCGTCGTGGGTGGCGTGGGCGGGCGTGGTGTCGTGTGCTCGGCCAACTACATCGCGCGTGAGTTGGGCGTGCGTTCCGCGATGCCCACGGCGCATGCCCGCCGGTTGGCGCCTCACGCCGTGTACCTGCCACCGCAGTTCGACCTCTACCAGGAGGTCTCGCGCGGGGTCATGGCGATCTTCCGGGACATCACGCCGCTGGTGGAGCCGCTGTCCTTGGACGAGGCCTTCCTCGACGTCGGTGGTGCCCTTCGCCGGCTCGGCCTGACGCCGGGGGGTGTGGGTGAGCTGATCAGGTCCCGTGTGTTCGCTGACCACGGTGTGTCGTGTTCGGTCGGTGTGGCGTCGACGAAGTTCCTCGCGAAGCTTGCCTCGGGCATGTGCAAGCCCGACGGCATGATGGTCGTCCCGACCGCTTCCGCCCTGGAGTTCCTGCACTCGCTGCCGGTGTCCGCGCTGTGGGGCGTCGGGGCGAAAACCGCTGCGCGCCTTGCGGAACTGGGCCTGGAGTCGGTCGCCCAGGTCGCGGCCACGCCGTTGCCGCGCCTGCGCCGCATGATCGGCGTCGCACTGGCGGAACACCTGCACGCCCTGGCCTCCGGCGTCGACGACCGCGCGGTGGAGCCGGTGACGCGGGAGAAGTCGATCGGCGCCGAGGAGACGTTCGAGGTCGACCACCTGGACCGCGCCGTGCTGCGCCGCGAGCTGCTGCGGCTGTCGGAGCGTTCGGCGGGTTCGTTGCGCGCCAAGGGTTTGCGCGGCCGGACCGTGTCGATCAAAGTCCGCTTCTCCGACTTCTCGACGATCACCCGCTCCCGCACGCTGCCGGTCGCGACGGACGTGACGCAGGAGATCTACCGCGTCGCCACCGAGCTGCTCGACACCCAGGTCCCGCCGGGAGCGGTGCGCCTGATCGGCGTCCGGATAGAGGGTCTTGACAACGCCGACTCGGCCCAGCAACTGATCTTCGACGCCCCCGAGAACGGCTGGCGCGAAGCAGACCAAGCCGCTGACCAGGCCCGTTCCCGCTTCGGCTCGCTGGCGGTCCGCCCGGCCTCCCTGCTGCGCAAGGGTCCGGAAAGGACAGCCGACTTCGAACCGAAGCCCGAGTGATCGCGACCTGTCCACAACCCGGAAGTTGTCCACAGCTTCCCGCCCACCCCACCACCCCCACCCCGTCCGGCCCCAAGCTGGACCCATGCGCCACCCCATCGACCTGGAAGCCCTGGGCACCCTCTTCGTCCACCGAGTGGCCCCCGTGGCCGCACTGCTCCACATCGGACTGTCCGCGTCCCTGATCGACCAGCGCTCCCGCCCCGGCGGCCCCTGGCAACGCCTGTTCCCGAGCATCTTCCTGCTGTCGAGGGCGGGCCCCTCCCGCGAACAACTGGTCCAGGCAGCCCTCCTCTACGCGGGCGAAGGCGCCGTGCTGACCGCCTTCGACGCCCTCTACCTGCACGGCATGAGGGCCGTCCTCCCCTCGGCAGACGCGATCCACGTCCTGGCCCCACGCCACTCCAGAGCCTGCGGCCACGCGGCCCTGCGCCTGGAACGAACGGACCGCCTCCCCAGACCGGTCCTGCGCCGAGGCTTCCACGTGGCACCCCTCGAACGAGCCGCGGTGGACGCCATCCGCCGCACCCGCTCCATCCCGGACACCAAGGCGATCCTCGACGAGGTGACGCACTTCGTGGGCGTCCAGGCCCTGCGAGCCGAACTGGCCCTCGCCCCGCGCAAGGGCACCACCCTGGCCCGCAAGCTGCTGGGCGACTCCCCGGCCCGCCAGCTGGAACTGGCGGTGATGGACCGCCGCCTCCCGGCCCCGCGCACCCCGCTCCCCGTCGGCTGACCAGCCCGCGCGCCAGCCACCCGGCACCGGTGCACCCGGGTGGCCGGCCCGCTCACCACCCACACGACCCGTCCCACGGTCTCGCCGTTCGCCGGCCCGGCAAGACCCGGCCGCACCGGCTCGCTGCTCGACCGCCGCCACCTGGCAGCTCCACCCGCCACCGACCTCACCGCCACCAACCTCACAGCGTCCGCCCCACCATCGCCGATCCGCCGGTGTTGCACCCACCGCCTCGTCCGCCTCAACGTCTGCCCGCGTCACCTGCCCACCCCGCATCGCTCGACCTTTGGACCGCCCGATGCCACACCTATCGATCGGCCCAGCTTGGTCAGCGGGTCTGACACTTTTCCGCAGCCGCAGCCGCAGCCGCAGCCATGAACCCGACCGCAGCGGCGAACCTGGGCTTGGGCAGGCCGTCCGAGCCCATCCGTCCGAGCCCGCCCGTCTGAACCCGCCCAAGCCGCCTGCCTGCCTGGGTCGGCCTGCCCGAGCCCGCGTGTCCGAACCCGCCCAAGCCGCCCGCCCGAGTCCGCGCGATTGCCCGCCCGAGTCCGCGTGCCCGCCCGTCCGAGTCCGCCCAAGCCCGAGGAGCCCCAGGCGACCCACCCACCTACCTCAAGGCCGCCGGTACTGAGCCGGGGACCCAGCAGTCGCCGGGTCCTCGAAACTCCCGGCCTTCCCCCGATCCACGTGAAAAGTCGTCAACGTCGTGACCGGCGAAGCAGCGTCGCGCCGATCGCCGATCACCCTCATGTGCGTGGTGAACCGCCGCGGCGTCACCTCGTACACGTCGTAGCCGTACCTGTTGCCCTCGAAGTACTTCAGGTGCGGGTTGGCCGCGCCCATCACCGGTCCGTTCACCGCGTTCCACTCCGGCGAGTAGGCGCCGGAGGTGATCGAGTGGGCGGTGAACTCCGTGCCGATCACCGGTGACGAGAGGTCGTCGAAGTCCGGGCGGATGTCGTCCACGAACGCCGAGTGCCAGTCGCCGGTCAGGACGACCAGGTCCTCCAGACCGGTGGTGGCGACGTGGCCGAGCACCTCGCGGCGTTCGGACAGGAAGCCGTCCCACTGGTCGGTGAAGTAGTAGCCGCCGCCGGGGCGGGCGAGTTGGGAGAGCATGATCGAGTTGATCCACACCTGCCAGGCCTCGCGGGCGCCGGAGATGCCGTCGAGCAGCCACTTCTTCTGTTCGGCGCCGAGGATCGTGCCGTTGGCCAGGTTCTGCGCCGAGCGGTACTGGCGCAGGTCCAGCACGGTCAGGTCGAGCAGGGAACCCCACTCGCGGCGGCGGTGGATCCGCGGTTCCAGCGCGCTGCCCGAGCGGATGGGGAGGTGTTCGTACCAGGCCTGGTAGGCGGCCGCCCGGCGTTTCACGAACGGTGCGGCGCCCTCGGTGCCGCTGTAGTCGTTGACGACCTCGTGGTCGTCCCAGGTCAGGTAGAACGGGTGGGCTGCGTGGGCGTCGCGCAACGACGGGTCGCCCTTGTAGAGGGCGTGGCGGCGGCGGTAGTCCGCCAGGGACAGCACGGCGGGGCCCTCGTGGTCGCGCACGTGTGCGCCGCCGACCTGGCCGTGTTCGTAGATGTAGTCGCCGAGGTGCACGACGAAGTCGAGGTTCTCCCGGGCGATGCCGCGGTGGGCGGCGTAGAAGCCGTCGTGGAACGCCTGGCAGTTCGCCGTCGCGAAGCGCACCTTCGAGACCGGGCCGACGGGTGCGGTGCGGGTGCGGCCGACGCGCGAACGCTTGCCGAGCGCCGAGAACTGGTAGTAGTAGGTTCGGCCGGCACGGAGTCCGTGGACCGGCACGTGCACGCTGTGCCCCAACAGGTTTGACGCGGCGATGGTGCCCGAAGCGACGCGCGAGCGCATCGTCCGGTCCAGGGCCACGGTCCATTCGACCTCGACGATCTCGGGCAGCGGCTGCTCGAACGCCAGCGGTTCCGGCGCGAGCCGCGTCCACAGGACCACGCTGTCGGGCAACGGGTCCCCGGAGCCGACGCCCAGGGTGAACGGCGCGGCGTCCCACGAGGCGCCGAGGTCCAGTGCGGCGGCGTGTGCCTGTGCGGGCGACAAACCGGCGGAGAGCGGCCACACGGTGCCAAGAGCGCCGGCGGCGGCCGCGGCCCGGAGGAGATCACGTCGGTTCAGCATCAGCGGGCCTCCACCGTGAACGAGATGTTGTCCGCGTAGCCGTCGTTCGACGTGCCGCCACCGGATCGGGTCATCTGCAGCGTCACCACGGCGGTGCGGCTGCCCGGCGGCACGGTGCCGCTCGCGGTGCGCTCGAAGAGGCCGGTGCGGCCCGAGCGCTCCTCGGCGGTCACCGGGCCGAGCACCACCAGGCCGCGCGGTGTGCCGCCCGCGTCGAGGAACTCGACCGACAGACGGGCGCCGTCCTGCTGCGAGGCGTAACCGCCGAGCCAGGCGGAGACCGCGAAACGAGACGCGCGCCGCGGCAGCGCCACGCTCTGCCGCAGGGTGCTCAGAGGCGTGTCGCCGCCGCCGAAGAACGACGCGCCGCGCTCCGCCGGCCCGGGGTCGGCGGGGCCCGGATAGCCCTGGCCGGCGTCGTACCGCAGCACGACCGGGGCACCCGCGACCGTGAGCCAGCCGGTCAGGCCCTGCTCGGCGGCGCCGTTGACGAGGAGTTGGGTCATGCGGCTGATCCGAGCAAGCGGGGCTGTCCCTGGCGGATCACGCCGCCGAACGGCGCGTGAACGGCAGGCCACAAGGCTCCGGAAGTGCCTCACGAAGGCCTCACCACTGCCCCAGGAGGATGATGGTGACAGAACAGACCGCATGAGACGGCCGACTGGGTAGTCGCCGGGGCGCGCGACTCGTATCCTGGAAGGTGACGTCCCCAGGGTGGGTCGTCCGCCGGGTTCGGCGGAAACCGCGAACACCCGGCGCCCGCGACCGCTGTGCCGGAGGAGGAACGATGCCACTCTCCGAGCACGAGCAGCGACTGCTCGACCAGATCGAGCGCGCGCTCTACGCCGAGGACCCGAAGTTCGCATCAACCGTACGGGGCGCCAAGTTGCGGCGGCCGTCCAAGCGACGCCGCGTGCAGGGCATCGTGTTGTTCGTGGTCGGCGTGGCCGCGCTCATCACCGGAGTGATGCTGCCGCAGCTCTCGATCGCCAGCATTCCCGTGGTGAGCGTCTTCGGCTTCCTGCTCATGTTCTTCGGTGCGCTCATCACCCTGACGACGTTGCGTCGCGGTGACCAGGTCGCCGAGGCAGTGCAGGAGGACGGCAGGCCAGCGCGCAGCCGCAGCTCGTTCTCCGAACGGATGGAAGAGCGCTTCCGCCGTCGCTTCGACGAAGAGCAGTAGCCGACCGACGAAGCCGAAGTGCGATGGGCCCGCCCCCGACAGGGGAGCGGGCCCATCGCTTTTGCCTTCCCGGACTCCCCGTCAGACCCCGGCGGGCTCGCGCTCGGGCGTCTCCGCCACCGGTGCCGGGGCGGGCCTGAGCACCGACTTCGGAAACAGCCTCGCCCGCAGCGACAGCGGGGCGTTCTTCTTCAGCGACTGCCTCACCGCGGCCAGCGCACCTGGCAGGCCCGCGTCCGCGACCGGGTTCGCGCTGTACCAGGACCGTTCGATCGATCCCACCACGGACCGCAGCCCGTCCCTGCCCGCCTCGTCCAGGTTGTGCTCGCGCGCCAACCGGCGGGCGGCCGTCCTGATCGTCTCGGCCGCCGGCACCGCCGCGCCGCGGTCGATCGACTCCGCCATGAGTTCGCTCCACGCGGCCGTGGCCGCCCCCGGACCGAGCGCCGCCACGGCGTGCAGGTGGTTGCGCCGCCGCACGCCGCGCACCAGCAGCGGTGTCAGCACGACACCCGCCAGCACCAGCACCGCCGCGAGCCACCACGAGAGCAACGCCGCCGCGAGGACCACGCCTATCAGCCACAACCCGGCGACGGCCGGTATGAGCAGCTTGCGCGCCCACGACACGCCCAGCAGACCGGCGCCGATCACGCCGAGCAGCGCCAGCACGAGGAACGCCGACAGCAGCGCCGCCAGCAGCAGCACCACGCCCAGCGCCCACAGGTGCCACGGCGGCGGCCCCTCGGCCTGCGCCTGCGGCAGCCCCTGGTCGCCGTCCTCGCCGTCGGGCGAGGCGGACGCCTGGGCCGAGCCGGACGTGGACGGCGCCACCGACTCGGTCGTCGTCTCGGCGGTCGGCACCTCCTCGCCGCCCGGCGCGGTCTCGCGCAGGTACGGCGGCACGACGCCGCGGCCGTCGGAGATCGGGGTCGGGTCGAAGGTCATCCAGCCGTGGTTCGGGAAGAAGATCTCGACCCACGCGTGCGCGTCGTCCGTGCTGATCACGCGGTAGGCGTTGTCCGCGGCGGCGACACCGGCGGTGAAGCCGATCGCCACGCGCGAGGGCAGGCCGACCACGCGCGCCATCACGGCCATCGCGGAGGCGAACTGCTCGCAGTAGCCGACCTTGCTCCTGAGCACGAAGTCGGTCAGCGCGTCCCTGTTGACGTCGCCCTGCGTCTTGAGCTCGTACTTGAAGTCGGTGGTGGGGCTGTTGAAGAACTCGGTCAGCTTGGCGGCCTTGTCGAAGTCGTTGGTGGCGCCCTCCACGATCTTGTTCGCGAGGTCGACCACCTCCTGCTCGACGCCGTCGAACTTGTAGTACTCGGACTCGACCGCGTTCTTCTGCGAGGGCGCCAGCCGCAGCGCCTGCTTGGTGGGCGTCGACAGGACCGCGTCGATCTCGTAGGACGCCGGTTCGCGCTCCCGCTCGGTGTAGATGACGCCCTTCTTGGCGTCGAAGCGGTAGTCGTCGTCCGGGGTGTCGATGCGACGCACGGCGCCGTAGGTCGGCAGCCAGAAGCTCCGCCAGTCGCGCGGCTCGATGTTGATCCGCGTCGTCTTGCCCTCGCCGCGGTCACCCGCCTGCGGGGGCAGCTCACCGCGCGCCGGCTGGCCACCGGGCGGGGTGCCGCGTTCCCAGCCCTTGTTCGGCACGTACTGCGCCAGCGTCGACGCCCGCATGTACGTCTGCTCCGGCAGGCCGCGCACGTAGAACACCTCGGCGGGCCTGCCGCGGTTGAGCATGCCGCGCAGCGACGTCATCTCGCTCAGCCCGATGCCGCCCTTGCCGCCACCACCGGAGCCGCCGCCGGGGAGCCTGCCGACCGTGCCGACGACCGTGAAGCCGGCCCCGACGAGCAGCGCGATCACCATCGCGATGCTCGCCACCGTCGTCGCCGACCCGCCGGACCCGCTCGCCGACCCGGACCCGAGCCGGCCGCGCCAGGCCTCGTGCCGGTGCTGGCCGTCGACCGCGAGCAGCATCGCGAACGCGGCCGCTCCCAGCACGAACGTCCAGAACGGCAGCATCTCGTCGGCCAGCGACGCGGGCACCGCGAACACGCACAGCAGCACCAGCCCGGACGCCGCCGGAGCGGCCGCCGCCACGGCGAGGGTGTCGACCAGCACCGCGACCAGACCGATCGCGAGCACCACGAGCGCCTGGATCGCGGGCGACGCGTGCACCGGGGGCACCCCGGTCTGCACCTGCGCCACCGACTCCGCGAGCACGTCGCCGAGGTCGCCCAGCGCCTCGGGGCCGGGGATGAACAGGAAGATGCCCGATCGCGTGTGCAACGCGGTGAGCAGGCACAGCAGCACGAAGACCTGGGCGATCGCCACCAGGGGCGGCGTCAGCCTGGTCGCGCGCAGGAACGCCCCGGTCACGGTGATCGCGACGATCACCACGCCGATGCGCACGAGCCACAGGTCGCCCTCGATGACCCCGGACAGCGCGGTCGACGCGCACAGCACGGCCAGAGCGGCGATCCACGGCGTCGCCGAGGTGAACCACTCAGGCTCGGTGCCCTTCGCTGGAGCGGAACGGCTCCCCATCTCAGCCCACCTCCGAGCGCACCGACGGACCCCGGTTGCCGGCCGAGGCGCACAACTCCTGCCACACCTGCTGCATCGACGCGGCCGGCTTCGCGATCGCCACGCCCCAGCCCGCGCCGGCCAGCATCCGCCGCGCGTCGTCGGGGTCGGGCGCCGAGGCGTCCGTGCCCCCGGACCACGCGTTGACGTCGAGCAGCACGGCCAGGCTGCGCATGCCACGCGGCCGGTACCGGATGAGCTCCTCGACCGAGGCGGGGGACACGCCGCCCAGCACCGCGATGACCTCCTGGCCCGCGCCGGGGTCGATTCCGCCGCTCAGCTCACGGCGGTGCGAGCCCTGCAGCGCGGCGAGCGAGTCCAGCACCACGTGGTCGCTGTGCCCGCCGTCGGCCGACCCGCCCGCGAGCACCCGCCCGTCCTCGGCGACCAGGCGGACCTGGTGGCCGAAGTGGTGCAGGTGCAGGCAGATCGACGCCACGAACGAGATCGCCCATTCGAGCGAGGCCGTCGGTCCGCTGCCACGGTGCGCGTGCACCCGGTGGTCGAGCAGCACCGTCGTGCCGCCGCGCCACGGGCGTTCCTCGACGCGCACCATCAGCTCGTCGCGCCGGGCCGTCGACCGCCAGTGGACCTTCCGCAGGTCGTCGCCCTGGCGGTACGGCCGCACCACCGCGTCGTCCTCGCCCTGACCGGCGCGCAGCCGCACCGAGCCGTCGTCACCCGCGCCCATGCCGGACCCGCCGGGCAGCCCGGCCAGCCGGACGACGCGGGGCACCACGACCAGGCGCGACCGGCCCGCGAGCTCGCGGTCGAACTCGGCGAGGCCGAACGGGTCGGTGATCCGCGCCATCAGCGGGCCGACCTGCTGGACGCCGCGCATCACCGGCTTGAGCGGGTAGCGCAACGTCGTGGGCGTGTTGCGGGGCAGCCGCTCCACCAGGAACCGCGGCCGCGCGCCCAGGGCGTACGGCACGGTGTCCTCGAGCATCAGGCCGCCCGTGGGCAGCCTGCCGGTGCTGCGCAGGTCGAGCTTCACCTCGGAGGCGGCGCCGACCGGCACCCGGCTCGGAGCGAGGTACCGGGCGGCGTGCAACCCCACCCTGGCCCTCGTCGCGAGCCACGCGGCCAGCAGCGGCAGCGCGATGACGAAGGCCGCCACCCGCAGCAGGTCGCGCTCGTTCAGCACGGCGGCGCACACTCCGGCGGCGAACCCCGCGGCCAGCAAGCATCTTCCGCGTGTGGTCAGACCGGAGAGTGCGGTGCGCATCGTTAGCGTGGCGTCCCTGCGTTGTTGTTGTTCATGCTGCGGACGAACGCCGCGCTCGGGTCGAGTGCCGCCGTCGGCACCGGCACCCGCTGCAGCAGCGCCCTGATCAGCTCGGCGGGGGACCGGCGGGCGGCCTGCGCCTCGGCGGTCAGCACCAGGCGGTGGGCGAGCACCGGGATCGACACCGCGTGGATGTCGTCCGGCACCACGAAGTCGCGACCGGCGAGCGCCGCCTGCGCGCGGGCGGCGCGGACGAGGTGCAGCGTGGACCGCGGGGACGCGCCCAGCCGCAGCTCCGGCAGCCGGCGCGTGGCCGACACCAGGTCGACCGCGTACCGGCGGACCTCGGGGGACAGGTGCACCCGGCGCACGGCCTCGATCAGCCGCAGGATCTGCGCCGCGTCCGAGACGGGCCGCAGGTCGTCGAGCGGGTTGTGGCCCGCGTGCTCGTCGACCATCGCGAGCTCGGCCTGCGGGTCCGGGTAGCCGATCGACACGCGCGCGGTGAACCTGTCGCGCTGCGCCTCCGGCAGGGCGTAGGTGCCCTCCATCTCCACGGGGTTCTGCGTCGCGATCACCATGAACGGCGACCCCAGCGGGTACGTGTTCGCGTCGACCGTGACCTGGTGCTCCTCCATGCACTCCAGCAGCGCGGACTGCGTCTTGGGGGAGGCGCGGTTGATCTCGTCGCCGACCACGATGTTCGCGAAGATCGGGCCCGGCCGGAACTCGAAGTCGTTCTCCTGCCGGTTGTAGATGGACGAGCCGGTGATGTCGCTCGGCAACAGGTCCGGCGTGAACTGCACGCGGCTCACGGTGCAGTCGATCGAACGGGCAAGCGCTTTCGCCAGCGAGGTCTTGCCGACACCCGGCACGTCCTCGACCAGCAGGTGCCCTTCGGCGAGCAGCGTCACGAGGGCGAGACGGACCACGTCGGGTTTGCCGACGAGCACCCTTTCGACGTTGGCGGCGATCCGCTGGACGGCGCCGTGAAGCTCCCCCAGAACCTGATCGACCGGCGCGTGGCTGTTCGCGCTTGGGCTTCCCGGCGTCACTAAACCTCCAGCAGCCGTGTCCGGAACACGGACGTGTGAGCGTTTCACGCAGTGTGTCAAACCACGGCTAAGTGCCCTACACCTGCGGGCCGCATCGGGTTCGCTCCACCAGTTTCCACCTTCCCCCACCAACGCGCCCAAACTCCGGGTTTCGACGGAAATTTGTACGCCGTTCGAGTGCTTTACGGGGGCTGAACCCTCACCCGCGAAGGTGGTGCCGCACGAGTTCCCCCACCGTCCCCCCACCTCGCTCCACGTCGTCTACCAGCGGAAACAGGCTGCGGCATGGCGTGTAAACACCTGTTTCATCGTTGACTGTGGTGAAAAGTGGGGTACTGTGGCGGCCGGTGGGGCAGACGGGGGCTCCACTGCCGGTCTCGTCGTCCGGCAAGGGAGGTGGCTGCCGATGTTCCTCGGCACTCACTACCCGCGCCTGGATGACAAAGGTCGGCTGACACTGCCTGCGAAGTTCCGGGACGAGCTGGCGGGAGGTCTCATGGTCACCAAGGGCCAGGACCACTGCCTGTACGTGTTCCCCCGGGCTGAGTTCGAGCAGATGGCGAGGAAGGTCGCCGAGGCGCCGTTCACCAACGACGCCGTACGCGCCTACCAGCGGTATCTGTTCGCAGGTACGGACGAGCAGCGTCCGGACGGTCAGGGCCGCGTCTTGATCGCACCGGAACTGCGCCGGTATGCCGGGCTGACCAAGGAGTGCGTGGTCGTCGGCGCGTTCACCAGGTTGGAGATCTGGGACGCGGCGGCCTGGCAGACCTATCTCGAAGAGCACGAGGACGGCTACGCCACTGCTCGCGAGGAGGTCATACCGGGCGTCTTCTGATGGCGGTCAGCCGAGCAACAGGCCGGATGTTCCACACGCGACTCGGGTGCCGTGAGGCCTCGGTCCGCTCGAGTATCGGCCCTGGCGCACCTTCCCCGGCGCCAGGTTCGACGGGCGGGCGGGGACCTGACGTCACCCGATCGCGCATTAAGGGGAGTAGAGGGACGATGGATCAGCCGCGGCACGTTCCGGTGCTGCTGGACCGCGTCCTGGAACTCTTCGCCCCGGCGTTGCGGGGCAGGCCCGCCGTCGTCGTCGACACGACGCTCGGCATGGGCGGCCACTCCGACGCGCTGCTCGGCGCCCACCCGGAGCTCACGCTCATCGGGCTCGACCGCGACCCGCAGGCCATCGAGATGGCGGGCAGGCGGCTGGCGCGCCACGGCGACCGGGTCCACCTCGTCAACGTCACGTACGACCACATCGACGAGGCCGTCGCCGACCTCGGGTACTCGCGCGTCGACGGTGTGCTGATGGACCTCGGCGTGTCCTCGCTGCAGCTCGACGAGAAGGAGCGCGGCTTCGCGTACTCGAAGGACGCCCCGCTCGACATGCGGATGTCCAAGGGCACCGGCATGACGGCGGCGGACGTGTTGAACACGTACTCCCACGGCGACCTCGCCCGGATCCTGTCCACCTACGGCGAGGAGCGGTTCGCGGGCAAGATCGCCTCGGCCGTGCTCAAGGAACGCGAGAAAGAACCGTTCACCAACTCCGGGCGGCTCGTCGAGCTGCTCTACGCCGTCGTGCCCGCGGCTTCGCGGCGCACGGGCGGGCACCCGGCGAAGCGCACGTTCCAGGCGCTCCGCATCGAGGTCAACGGGGAGCTGGAGTCGCTGCGGCTGGCCCTGCCGGCCGCGCTCGGCGTGCTGGGCGTGGGCGGGCGGATCGTCGTCGAGTCCTACCAGTCCCTCGAGGACCGGATGGTGAAGCAGGCCTTCGCCGAGCTCGCGAAGTCGAAGACCCCGCCGGGCCTGCCGGTCGAGCTGCCGGGCCACGGGCCCGAGATCAAGTTGCTCACGAGGGGCGCGGAGCTCGCGTCGGAGCAGGAAATCGAGGACAACCCGCGCGCGGCGCCGGTGCGCCTGCGCGCGGCGGAGCGGATCGGAGAACCGAGATGACGGCACCCGCACGCGTCGGCGGGCCGTCGCCCCGCGACCCCTCCAGGAACAAGCACAAGGACAAGGACAAGGCGCGCCGCCGCACCGCCGGTGCCGAACGCGCCTACGCGCGGCGGGCCCAGCGCGCCCAGAACCTGCGCAGCGGTTCGGCCGCTCCGCAGAAGGCCGTGTCCAAGGCGCCGTTCGTCGTGCTCGTGATGCTCGTGCTGGGCGCGGGCGTCGCCGGGATCATGTACTTCTCCACGCAGGCCGCCGCGGACACGTACCGCCTGCAGGAGGCGCGCGCCGAGGCCGAGAAGCTGACGCTGCAGATGGAGCAGCTGCGCCGCGAGGTGGCGCTGCTCGAGTCGCCGACCGACCTCGCGCGCCGGGCCACCGAGATGGGCCTCGTCGAGCCGCCGAGCCCGGCGCGGCTGCGGCAGAACCCGGACGGGTCGATCGAGGAGTTCGGCAAGCCGAGCGCGCCGACCAAGCCGACGCCGACCCCGCCGCCGTCCCCCGAGACGCCTCCGCCGCCGTCCGGTGAGCAGCCGCCGGCGGGCCAGACGCCTCCCGCCGGCCAGACGCCTCCGGCGGGTGGCTGATGCCGGGTCCGCAGTCGAAGGGGTCGCGCCGCCCGCTGTCGGTGCGCGGCGCTCGCCCGGCCACGCGCCTGGGCGGCAACAGCAGGGTGCGCATCGCCGTCGGACGCATCCTGCTGATCGGCGCGTTGCTGATCGCGGGCGTGAAGCTCGTGCAGGTGCAGGGCATCCAGGCCGACGAGCTGTCGCAGCAGGCGCAGAAGCAGCGCACGACGCGGCAGGACATCCCCGCCGAGCGCGGCTCCATCCTGGACCGCAACGGCAACCAGCTCGCGTTCTCGATCGAGGTGCGCGCGCTCTACATCCTTCCGCAGCGCGCCCGCAAGACGTGGGACGACGCCCGCGCCGCCAAGCCCGCGGACCACCCGCTGTCCTACGACGACCACGCGCGCGAGATGGCGAAGTTCATCTCGTCGACGCTGGGCCCGGAGGTCAACGGCGAGAAGACCGACGAGGAGACGATCTACCGGCAGCTCGTGCAGGACATCAGCTACGAGGTCCTGGTGAGCGAGGCCGAGCCGGCCAAGGCCGCGAAGATCGTCGAGAAGTACCCGGCGGAGATCGGCTCGGAGTACCGCTCCAAGCGCATCTACCCCAACGGTGAGCTGGCCTCGAACGTCATCGGCGCCGCCAACTGGCGCCAGGACGAGAAGCCGCCGACCACCCAGGGCATCCTCGGCCTGGAGAGCGCGCAGGACAACCTGCTCGCCGGCCGCATGGGCCGCCGCATCGTCGACACGATGTCGGGCGACGACACCGTCGTCATCCCGAACACCGAACGCGAGCTCGTGAAGCCGCAGCCGGGCAAGAGCCTCGAGCTGACGATCGACATCGACACCCAGTACGCCGTGCAGCGCATGGTCACCGACTACGCGAAGAAGTCGGGTGCCAAGAACGCGTCGGCGGTCGTGCTGGACAGCCGCACCGGCGAGATCGTCGCCATGGCCAACGACAAGACCTACGACCCGGCCGACTTCGGCAAGTCCTCGGAGGACCAGCGCCGCAACGGCGCGGTCTCGTCGAACTTCGAACCCGGCTCGGTGAACAAGATCGTGACGGCCGCCGCCGCCATCGAGTTCGGCCTGTTCAAGCCGGACGACGTGCTGCAGGTGCCGGGTTCGATCAAGGTCGCCGACCGCGTGATCCGCGACGCGTGGACGCACGGCACCGTGCCGATGTCGTTCACCGGCGTCTTCGCGAGGTCGTCGAACGTCGGCACCCTGCAGGCCGCGCAGCAGGTCGGCCAGGAGCGCTACGCCGAGATGCTGCAGAAGTTCGGCCTCGGCCGCCGCACCCAGTCCGGTGTGCCCGCGGAGGAGTCCGGTGTCGTGCCGCCGCTGAACCAGTGGTCCGGCTCGACCTTCGGCAACCTGCCGATCGGCCAGGGCCTGTCGATGACGCTGCTGCAGATGACCGGCATGTACCAGGCCATCGCCAACGACGGCCTGCGCATCCCGCCGCGCCTGATCCGCGCCGAGATCGGCGAGGAGGGCGCGCGGTCGGAGAAGCCGCGCCCCGAGGGCGTGCGCGTGGTGTCGCCGGAGACCGCGAAGACCGTCCGGGACATGTTCCGCTCGGTGACGCAGTCCGATCCGCGCGACGCGAACCAGAACGGCACCGGCAAGGCGGCGGCGCTGCCCGGCTACCAGATCGCGGGCAAGACCGGCACGGCGCAGCAGATCGACCCGGTCTGCAAGTGCTACTCCCAGTCGCAGTACTGGATCACGTTCGCCGGCATCCTCCCCGCCGACAACCCGCGCTACGTCGTCGGCATCATGCTCGACGCGCCGAACGGCACCCCGTTCAGCTCGTCGGCCGCGCCGTTGTTCCACGACATCGCGGCCTACCTGACGCAGCGGTTCCAGGTGCCGATGTCGGCGGAGCAGACGCCGTTCGTGCAGCTGCAGATGTAGGTGACCTGAGCCACGCCCAGGCGTGACAACAGGACAACAAGCTGTTCATGTGAACAAAAAATCGAAATGAGACGCGAACCATCACGTCTGATGCTCTTGAACCGGGGCATGAGGCGAGATGGGGTTCTGCGTGTCTTCCGCCATAAATCTGATTTTGGCGGGAGTCCTGGCGGTGACTCCCGTTCCCGCTGTTCAGCAAGCTGAGGAAGGATCAGTCGTCCACTCGTTCTGGCTCCACCTGAACGGCACTCCCGTTTCCGGCGAAATGATCGAGCTGGAAGCGCAAAGGCGTTCATACGTCGTTGTGAACGCCTGGGAAAAGGGCCTCGCGGCGAAGTTCAAAGCGGCCAACCCGAAGATCAGGACGTTCGTCTACAAGGACCTCTCCTCGACCCGCGGCTACGCCTGCGAGAACGGTGTCGACGACGCCGACCTCCCCACCGGCGTCGGGTACTGCGAGGCGGACCCCTCCTGGTTCCTGCGCGGCGCCGACGGCCGGCGGTTCGAGTACGAGGGCTACCGCGACCACTGGCAGATGGACGTCGGCAACACCGACTACCAGAACGCCTGGGCCGAGAACGTGGTCGCGTCCTCGGCGAAGGCGTTCGACGGCGTGTTCATGGACAACGCGCTGTTCGCCTGCGACACCTACCACCCCGGCGCCTGCCCGGCGGCGTACCCGACCGACGCGGCGATGCGCGAGGCGTACGTCTCGATGCTCGCGAACACGAGGCAGAAGTTCGTCGACGCGGGTCTCGAGACCGTCGCGAACCTGTCCGACGCGCGCCTGCACGAGGGCGCCTGGGACTCCTACGTCGACCACCTCGACGGCGGCTTCGACGAGTGGTGGCTGACCTTCGGCGACACCGACCTGCTCTCCGAGTACCCGCAGGGCTGGAGCAGGCAGATCGCGCAGATCACCGCGAACGAGGCCAGGGGCAGGACCACCTGGGTGCAGCCGCACCACAGCGGCGCCGAACAGCCGTTCCGCTACGCGTTCGCGAGCTACCTGCTCGCCGCCGGGTCCCGCACGGCGATCTCCGAGATCGAGCAGACCGACCGCTACGACACCCCCTCGCCGTGGCGCGCCGAGTACGACTGGGACCTCGGCGACCCGCTCGGCCCGCACCGCGAGGTGGCGGAGAACGTGCACCGGCGCGACTTCGAGTGCGGCACGGTGATCGTCAACGCGAACAGGACCAGCAGCGCTCCCGTCACCGTGACGCTCTCCGAGAGTCAGAAGAACGAGCGCGGTGTGCCGGTCAGCTCCGTGGCGTTGCCGGGGACGAGCGGATCCGTGCTGCGCAAGGCCTGTCAGGGCGTGCGGTCGTCGTGCACCGGCTCCGGCCGGGCGACCATCACCGGGCACGAGGCGTGGTAGAGCGCCGCCCGCGTGATGAGCCCGACCCCGTCGTGCTGTCCGCCGCGACCCACCACGACGAGGTCGGAGTCCAGATCGGCCAGGGCCTCGTGCGGGTGGCGTGACTCCACCAGGACCTCGGGGGTCAGCTCGGGGGCCGTGGTGCGCAGCAGCAGCACCGCCCGGCGCACCGCCGCCTCGTCGCGCGGCGCGGTCCCGCCGTGCTGGGCCGGCGGGTGGACGTGCAGCAGCCGCAGCGACGCCCGGCGGGTGCGGCAGAGCTCGACCGCGCGCCGCAGCACGACCGCGTCCTCGCACCCGCCGACGGCCGCGGTGACCCAGCCGTACTCGCCGCGGATCGCCTTCGGGCGGCCGCGGACGACCACGACGCCGCACCGCGCGCGGCGCAACACCGGGAGGACGAGGGACCCCAGACCCAGGCTGCGGTGCTGTTCTCCTCTGCACCCCAAGACCAAGGTCGCACTGGAGTCCGACGCCCCCACCAGTGCGGCCACCGGGTCGTCGCCGCTCGGGCGGAAGTGCGCGGTGAGCATCGGGAGCCGTTCCAGGACCCGCTGGACCGTCGTGTCGCCGGGGTCCGCGAGGTACACCTGGAGGTCCGTCCTGAGCGACCACGCGTGGCGCGCCGCCCATTCGAAAGCGTGGTACGCGGGTTCGGACGTGTCGACGCCGACCGTCACGGACCGGCTGAAATCGGGGGACCAGAAGGAGAACCTCCTGGGATCGACCGCCGTACGAGTTCTCATCGCCGCCTCCTGCCGCCCTCAACTCCACCGCAGGCGCACGTGCGCTCACAGGGCACTAAGTCACGAAGCGGGCAGGAACTTGTTCGGCCGGACGGGCTCGCCCGCGAGGACCAGCGCGAACGGCCACCCGAACGGTCGACAACCGCCGATCATCACCCGAACGCCAACGCGCCGCCAGGGCGCCGCGCGCCCGCCGGTAGCCTCTTGCCCGTGCCTGCCAAGCTCGAGGGCAAGGTCGCGACCGCCCCGCCCCGCCCCAACGCCATCCGCCCTGCTTCCGTGGCTGCTCTCGCCGCGGTCGCCGACGTGCACCTGACCAGGCCGGCGCATGCCGACGTCCAGGTGACGGGGGTGACTCTGCGTGCACAGCACGTGATCGCAGGGGACCTCTACGCGGCGCTGCCCGGCGCCCACGTGCACGGTGCCGACTTCGCCGAGACGGCGATCGCGAACGGCGCCGTCGCCGTGCTGACGGACGAGGCCGGAGCCGCCCGCGACTCGCTCAAGGACGTGCCCGTGCTCATCCACCCGCGACCTCGCGAGGTCGTGGGCCTGCTCGCCGCGCACGTCTACGGACAGCCGTCGACGAAGGTCAAGCTGTGGGGGGTCACCGGCACGTCCGGCAAGACCACCACCACGTACATGATCGAGTCGGTGCTGCGCGCCGCCGGGAGGAACACCGGCCTGATCGGCACGGTCGGCACCCGCATCGGCACCGAGCAGCTCGACAGCTCGCACACGACGCCCGAGGCGCCGGACCTGCAGGCGCTGTTCGCGGTCATGGCCGAGCGCGGCGTCACCGACGTGGCGATGGAGGTGTCGAGCCACGCGCTGCACATGGGCCGCGTCGCCGCCACCGAGTTCGAGATCGGCGCGTTCACGAACCTCAGCCAGGACCACCTCGACTTCCACGCCGACATGGAGGAGTACTTCCAGGTCAAGGCGCAGCTGTTCGACGGCCGCGCGCGCAAGGAGGTCGTCTGCGTCGACGGCGAGTGGGGCCCGAGGCTCGTCAAGGACACGACGATCACCGTCTCCACCACCGGGCCCGCCGACTGGACCGCGAGCGACGTCGTCGTCAGCGCGACCGGCGAGCAGACGTTCACCGCGCACGGTCCGGACGGCGACATCGAGATCCACCTCCCGCTCGCCGGCAGCTTCAACGTCGCCAACGCCCTGCTCGCCATCGCCTGCCTGCACGTCGAGGGCGTCGCGGCCGAGGCGATCCGGGAAGGCCTGAGCACCGTCGGGGTCCCCGGCCGCATGCAGCGCGTCGACGAGGGCCAGGACTTCACCGCCGTCGTCGACTACTCCCACAAGCCCGCCGCCGTGGCGCTCGCGCTGGACGCCGTGCGCGCCAAGACCGACGGCCGCGTGATCGTCGTGCTGGGCTGCGGTGGCGACCGCGACCGGGCGAAGCGCCCGCTGATGGGCGAGGCCGCCGCGGAACGCGCCGAGGTGTTGATCATCACCGATGACAACCCGAGGAGCGAAGAAGCGTCCTCCATTCGGGCCGCCATGCTCGAAGGCGCTCTCGCCGCCGCGAACCGGGGCGAGGTGCTGGAGATCGGCGACCGGAAGCTCGCGATCGAGAAGGCCGTCGAGCTGGCACGTCCGGGGGACGTCGTCGTGGTCGCGGGCAAGGGGCACGAGACGGGACAGGAGATCGCCGGCGTGGTCCACCCGTTCTCGGACGTCGAGACGCTGACCGCCGCCATCAGAGAGGCGCACCGTTGATCGCACTCACGCTCGCCGAGATCGCTGAGATCGTCGGCGGACGCCTGCACGCCACCGACGGCAGTCCGGTGGTCACCGGCACCATCGAGTTCGACACCCGCAAGATCACCGAAGGCGGCCTCTTCCTGGCGCTGCCCGGCGAACGCGTGGACGGCCACGACTTCGCCGCGCGGGCCGTGGCCTCGGGCGCCGCCGGTGTGCTGGCGGGCCGGGAGGTCGACGCCCCCGCGGTGATCGCGCCGCCGGTGCCGACCAGGCACGCCAACGCCTACGTGCTCGCCGGCGACGCGAACGGCGAGGGCGCCGCGGTGCTCGAGGCGCTGGCCAAGCTCGCCCGCCACGTCACGGACCGCCTGCGGGACCTGACGATCATCGGCATCACCGGCTCGGCGGGCAAGACGTCCACGAAGGACCTCATCGCCCAGGTGCTGCGGCCGGTCGGCGACGTCGTGGCGCCGCCGGAGTCGTTCAACAACGAGCTGGGCCACCCGTGGACCGCGCTGCGCTCGACCGAGGACACCCGGTTCCTGGTGCTGGAGCTGTCCGCGCGCGGCATCGGCCACATCGCGAACCTGTGCGAGGTCGCCCCGCCGAAGTTCGGCGCGGTGCTCAACGTCGGCACGGCGCACCTGAGCGAGTTCGGTTCCCGCGAGGGGATCGCGCAGGGCAAGGGCGAGCTGGTCGAGTCGCTGCCCGAGGACGGCGTCGCCGTCCTCAACGCCGACGACCCCCTGGTCGCCGGCATGGCGAGCCGCACGAAGGCCAAGGTCGTCCTCGTCGGGGAGAACCCGAAGGCCGACGTCCGCGCCGAGAACATCGTGCTGGACGAGCAGGCCCGTGCGAGCTTCACGCTGAAGACGGCGCGGGGCGACGCCGAGGTCAAGCTCGCGGTCAACGGCACGCACCAGGTCGCCAACGCACTGGTCGCCGCCGCGATCGCGCTCGAGCTCGGTGCCACGCCGGAGGAAGTGGCCCGGCGGCTCGGCAGCGCGCAGAGGGTTTCCGCGCACCGCATGGTCATCACGGACCGCGCGGACGGCGTGACCGTGATCGACGACGCCTACAACGCGAACCCCGACTCCGTGCGGGCGGCGTTGAAGGCGCTGGCGTCGATCGCGCGCTCCACCACGCCCGCGCGCCGCAGCTGGGCCGTCCTCGGCCCGATGGCGGAGCTGGGCGACGACGCGGTGCGCGAGCACGACGAGATCGGCCGTTTGGTGGTGCGTCTGGACATCAGCAAGCTGGTCGTCGTCGGTGAGGCGGCCCGGCCGATGCACCAGGGCGCGCACCTGGAAGGATCTTGGGGCGACGAATCCGTCGCAGTGCCGGACGCCGACGCCGCTGTCGCGTTGCTCCAGGGGGAAGTCCGGCCCGGTGACGTAGTGCTGGTCAAGGCATCCAACGCCTATCGCCTGTGGCGCATTGCCGAGGCCCTGCTGGAGGCAGGAACCAAGTGAAGAGCATCCTGATCGCGGCAGCGATCGCCCTCGCGGTGTCGATCCTGCTGACGCCCTACCTGATCAAGATCTTCTCCCGGCAGGGCTTCGGCCAGGAGATCCGCGAGGACGGTCCGCAGCACCACAAGACCAAGCGCGGCACGCCGACCATGGGTGGCCTCGCCATCCTGGTCGCGATGTGGGCCGGCTACCTCGGCACGCACCTCGTGAACTCGATGTCGGCCTCGGCGTCCGGGCAGACCCCGACGGCGTCGGGCCTGCTCGTGCTGATGCTGACGACCTCGCTGGGGCTCGTCGGCTTCCTCGACGACTTCATCAAGATCCGCAAGTCCCGCAACCTGGGCCTGAACAAGACCGCGAAGCTGGTCGGCCAGTTCATCGCGACGATCACGTTCGCGATCCTGGTGCTGCAGTTCCCGAACAAGGACGGCCTGACGCCCGCGTCGGTCAACCTGTCGTTCGTCCGCGACATCACCGTGGTCTCGTTCGGCGTCATCGGGTTCATCGTCTTCTGCTACGGCATGGTCGCCGCGTGGTCGAACGCCGTGAACCTGACCGACGGCCTCGACGGCCTCGCCGGCGGCTCGTCCGCCATGGTGTTCGGCACGTACGTCGTGATCTCGTTCTGGCAGTGGCGCTACAACTGCTCGAGCTACGCCGTCGCCGGCTGCTACGACGTCCGCGACCCGCTGGACCTCGCGGTGATCGCCGCGGCCGCGATGGCCGGCTGCATCGGCTTCCTCTGGTGGAACGCCGCCCCCGCCAAGATCTTCATGGGTGACACCGGCTCCCTCGCGCTCGGCGGCCTCGTCGCCGGTCTCGCGATCGCCACCCGCACCGAGCTGCTGATGATCGTCATCGGTGGTCTGTTCGTGGTCGAGGCCCTGTCGGTGGCGTTGCAGGTCGCGGTCTTCCGCACCTCACGACGGCGCCTGTTCCGCATGGCGCCGTTCCACCACCACTTCGAACTGGCCGGCTGGGCGGAAACCACGGTCATCATCCGGTTCTGGTTGATGGCGGGCATCTGCTGCATGTTCGGTCTCGGTGTCTTCTACAGCGAGTGGCTGACGGGCGGGTTCTAGGACGATGACGAAGCTGGCCGGGATGAAGGTGCTGGTCGCCGGTGCTGGAGTGACCGGCCGGTCCGCCGCGGAGGCGTTGCTCGCCGCGGGCGCCGAGGTCGTGGTGACGGACTCGTCCGCCGACCGCCTCGCGGCGCTCGAGACGCTGCTCGAAGGCGTGGAGCTGGTGCCGGGCCTCGCCGAACCGCCCGCCGGCACGGCGCTGGTGGTCACGAGCCCGGGCTGGCCGCCGTCGAGCCCGCTGCTCGCGGCCGCGGCGTCGGCGGGCGTCGAGGTGATCGGCGAGGTCGAGCTGGCCTGGCGGATGGCCGCCGAGCTGGCCGACCCGCCGGTGTGGCTCGCGGTGACGGGCACCAACGGCAAGACGACCACGGTCGGCATGCTGGAGTCGATCCTGCACGCCGCCGGTGCGGACGCCGTGGCCTGCGGCAACGTCGGCCTGCCCGTCGTGGACGCGCTGCTGGCCGGCCGCCGGGTGCTCGCCGTGGAGCTGTCGAGCTTCCAGCTGCACTGGGCGCCGTCGGTGCGCCCGCAGGCGGGCGCGCTGCTCAACCTCGCCGAGGACCACCTCGACTGGCACGGCGGCATGCGGGCCTACGCGCAGGCGAAAGCCCGCGTCCTCACCGGTGACGTGGCGATCGGCTGGCTCGACGACGACCTGGTCGTCGACCTGCTCGAGGAAGCTCCCGCGCGTGACCGCGTCGGGTTCACGCTGGAGGAGCCGGAACCCGGTCAGCTCGGCGTGCGCGACGGCTGGCTGGTCGACCGCGCGTTCGCCGACGACGAGCCGCTGGTCGAGGTCGCGAAGATCCGCCCGGCCGGCCCTCCCGGCATCGCGGACGCTCTCGCCGCCACGGCCCTTGCGCGCGCGTACGGCGTTCCGTCCGAGGCCGTGCGCGAAGGCCTGGAAGCGTTCGAACCGGCCGCGCACCGCGCCGTGCTGGTCACCGTCGACGCGGCGGACGTCCAGTACGTCAACGACTCGAAGGCGACGAACCCGCACGCCGCGGTGGCCTCGCTGCGGGCTTTCGACAGCGTCGTCTGGATCGCGGGCGGGCTGCTCAAGGGCGCGTCGGTCGAGGACATGGTGCGCACGGAGGCCCACCGGCTGCGCGGAGCCGTGCTGATCGGCGCGGACCGCCAGGTGATCGCGGACGCACTGGCGAAGCACGCGCCGGACGTGCCGGTGCGCGTGCTCGACGTCGCCGGGGCCGGCGAGCCGATGCAGGCCGTGGTCCGCGCGGCGCAGGAACTGGCGCGGCCCGGCGACACCGTGCTGCTCGCGCCCGCCGCCGCGTCGATGGACATGTTCAACGACTACGCGCACCGCGGGGTGGCGTTCACGGACGCCGTGAAGAGCCTCACGGGCGGCCGGTAGGGTTCGAAACGGCGACACGCCCCAGGAATCCCCGTTCGAGCGCTTGACACAGGAGACGATGATCTGGTGACCGTCGTCGCAGACAAGCCGGGAAACAAGCGGAAGGGCCGGCCCGCGGGCCGCGTCGGCTCCGTGCGCAGCGGGATGACCGCGTGGCTGGGCCGGCCGCTGGCCGACTTCCACCTCCTGCTCGCGATCTTCGGCATGCTCACCGTGCTCGGCCTGGTGATGGTGCTGTCGGCGTCGGCGCCGGGCCAGGTCGCCTCCGGGGTGTCCGCGTACAGCGTGTTCCAGAAGCAGCTGATCTACGTCTGCGTCGGCTCGGTGCTGTTCTGGCTGGTGCTGCGGTTCCCGCTGCGGCGGCTGCGGCACCTGTCGACGGCCGCGATGGGCATCGGCGTGCTGCTGCTGGCGCTGGTGCTGACGCCGCTCGGCGACGTCCGCGGTGGTGCCCGGTCGTGGTTCACCGTCGGGCCGATCTCGTTCCAGCCCATCGAGGCCGTGAAGCTCGCGCTGGCGTTGTGGGGCGCGCACGTACTGGTCACCAAGCGGGCGCTGCTGTCGCAGTACCGGCACCTGCTGGTGCCCGTCGTCCCCGTCGCGATGCTGGTGTTCGCACTGGTCATGCTGCAGCCCGACCTCGGCGGCACCATCACGCTCGGCGTGGTGCTGATCAGCCTGCTGTGGTTCGTCGGCGCCCCGATGAGGCTGTTCGGCGTGATCGCCGGTGGCGCGGTGGTGGGTGCCGGCGTGCTCGCCATCGGTGCCGCGTACCGCCTGCAGCGCGTGACCACGTTCCTCAACCCCGACGCCGACCCGCTGGGCGCGGGTCTGCAGGCGCGGCAGGCGATGTTCGCGCTCGCCGAGGGTGGCTTGTTCGGCAAGGGGCTCGCGCGGGGCAGCTCGCAGTGGCGGTACCTGCCCAACGTCGAGTCGGACTTCATCTTCGCCGTCATCGGCGAGGAGCTCGGGTTCGTCGGCTGCGGCCTGGTGCTGGCGCTGTTCGGCGGGCTCGCGTGGGTGGGCCTGCGGATCGCCGCGCGCAACACCGACCCGTGGATCCGGATCGTGGCCGCGACGCTGACGGTGTGGCTCGTCGCGCAGGCCGCGATCAACATCGGCTACGTCGTGCGGCTGCTGCCCGTCACGGGCATCACGCTGCCGATGATCTCCTCCGGCGGCACGTCGATCGTCACGACCATGGTGGTGTTCGGCATCCTCGCGAACTGCGCCCGGCACGAGCCCGAGGCCGTGTCGGCGCTGCGGTCGCTCGGCCCCGGCCGCGTCGGCGGGCTGCTGCGGCTGCCCGCGCCCGAGGCGTACCGGCCGCCGCCCAAGCGCAAGCCCGTCCGCCCGTCCACGCCGCCCCGCGCACCGGGACGCAGCAGGACGCAGCAACTCCCGGTGGTCGACGAACGTCGTGTGGCCGGGCGGTCCGCTCCGCCCTCGGAGTACCGTCGCCGCGAAACGCGGCGGGTGAACCAGGGCCGCTCCGAGCAAGGCAGGTCGACCCGCGGTCGCGGGCGGTACAACTGAGTCGAATTTCCTGAGTTCAACACAACCGGAGGCAAGTCTTGACCGGGCACCCCGCCCCCAGTGGTCCGTGCGTCGTGGTCGCCGGCGGTGGCACCGCCGGACACATCGAGCCGGCACTGGCGCTGGCCGACGCGGTCATGCGGCTGCGGCCGGACGCGCGCGTCGTCGCGCTCGGCACCGAGCGCGGCCTCGAGAGCAAGATCGTTCCGGCTCGCGGGTACCCGCTGGAGCTGATCCCGCCGGTGCCGATGCCCCGCAAGCCCACGCTGGACCTGCTGAAGCTGCCGCTGAACGTGCGCAGTGCCGTGAAGCAGACGCGTGAGGTGCTGGAGCGCGTCGGCGCCGACGTCGTCGTCGGTTTCGGCGGCTACGTGGCGCTGCCCGCGTACCTGGCCGCGCGGGGCCGCGTGCCGATCGTCGTGCACGAGGCCAACGCGAAGGCCGGTCTCGCGAACAAGGTCGGCGCCAAGTTCGCCGAGCACGTCGCGGCGGCGGTGCCGGACTCCGGCCTGGCCGACGCGCAGATCATCGGCATCCCGCTGCGCCAGTCGATCACGACGCTGAACCGCGCCGCGCTGCGCGACGAGGCGCGCCGCTTCTTCGGCCTCGACCCGCACGCGCCGACGCTGCTGGTGTTCGGCGGTTCGCAGGGCGCGCGCTCGATCAACGAGGCCGTGGCGCCCGTGGCGGCCGAGTTCGCCCGTGCCGGCGTCGGCGTGCTGCACGCGTACGGACCGAAGAACACCGTTGCGGTGCAGCAGGTTCCCGGCCGGCCGCCGTACGTCCCGGTGCCGTACCTGGAGCGCATGGACCTCGCGTACGCCGCCGCGGACGCCGTGCTGTGCCGTTCCGGCGCGATGACCGTCGCCGAGGTGTCGGCCGTCGGTCTGCCGGCGGTGTTCGTGCCGCTGCCCATCGGCAACGGTGAGCAGGCACTGAACGCCGGTCCCGTCGTCGCCGCCGGTGGTGGCCTGCTGGTGCCGGACGAGGAGCTGACGCCCGAGAAGGTCGCGTCGCTCGTCGTCCCGCTGGTGGCCGACCGCGACCGGCTGGCCCGGATGTCCGCCGCGACGCTCGGCACCGGCCGTCGCGAGGCGGACGAGGTCCTCGCCCGCACCGTGCTGGATGTGATCAAGAAGTGAGCCTCGAACGCGTGCACCTCGTCGGCATCGGTGGTGCCGGCATGAGCGGTATCGCCCGCATCCTGCTGGCCCGCGGCGTGCAGGTGTCCGGATCGGACGCCAAGGACTCGCGGACCGTGCTGGCCCTGCGCGCCCAGGGCGCGCGGATCGCCGTCGGCCACGACGCGGCGAACCTCGACCAGCTCGTCGGCGGTCCGACCGAGGTCGTGGTGTCGACCGCGATCAAGGACACGAACCCGGAGTACGCGGCGGCCCGCGAGCGGGGCATCACCGTGCTGCGCCGCGCCGAAGCGCTTGCGGCGCTGATGGAAGACCACCGGGTCGTGTGCGTCGCCGGAACGCACGGCAAGACGTCGACCACGTCGATGCTGACCGTGGCGTTGCAGCACTGCCGGCTCGACCCGTCGTTCGCGATCGGCGGCGACCTCAACGAGTCCGGCGCCAACGCCCACCAGGGCACCGGCGGCGTCTTCGTCGCGGAGGCCGACGAGTCCGACGGCTCATTCCTGTACTTCTCGCCGTCGGTCGCCGTCGTGACGAACGTCGAGGCGGACCACCTCGACCACCACGGCACCGTCGAGGCCTACACGGCCGTGTTCGACTCGTTCCTGGAGCGGATCCAGCCCGGTGGCGTCCTGGTGTCCTGCGCGGACGATCCCGGTGCCGTCCGGCTGGCCGCCGAGGCCCGAGCGCGCGGGATCCGCGTGCGCGAGTACGGACGTTCGGCCACCGACGCGCGTCTGGTCGACTACAAGCCGCTCGAGTCCGGTGGTCTCGCGTCGGTCGAGGTCGACGGCGTCGCGCTCGAGGTCCGGGTCGCGGTGCCGGGTGAGCACATGGCGCTGAACGCCGTGGCCGCTCTGCTGGCCGGACTGGAGCTCGGCGCGGACCAGGCGGGCATGCTCGGAGGCCTCGCGGCGTTCGGTGGCGTGCGGCGGCGGTTCGAGTTCAAGGGCCGTGGCGGTGGCGTGTCGGTCTACGACGACTACGCGCACCACCCGACCGAGGTCGACGCACAGCTGCGCGCCGCCCGTCCGGTCGCCGGTGCCGGCCGGGTCGTCGTGGTGTTCCAGCCGCACCTGTACTCCCGGACCCGCACGTTCGCGACCGAGTTCGCCGCCGCGCTGTCGCTGGCGGACGAGGTCGTCGTGCTGGACGTCTACGGCGCCCGCGAGGAGCCGGAGCCGGGCGTGACGGGTGCGCTGGTCGCCGACCAGGTCACGGCTTCGGTGCACTACGAGCCGTCGTTCGACCGCGTGCCGTCGCTGGTGGCCTCGCTGGTGCGCGAGGGAGACCTGGTGGTGACGATGGGCGCGGGCGACGTGACGATGCTCGGCCCCGAGATCGTCACCGCGCTGGCCGGCGAAGAGCAGGCATGAGCGCCCCGGTTCGTGGCAGGTCCACGCGAGCTCGTCCCGCGAACCGGAGACCGAAGAGCGCCGAGTACCGGGCGCGGCGCAGGGTCATCCTGCGCCGCCGCCTGGTGGCGCTGCTGACGCTGGTGTCCGTCATCGCGTTGGTGTACTGCGTTTTCTTCACGCCGTTGCTGGGCGTCGCGCAGGTGCAGGTGCGGGGCAACTCGGTGCTCACCGAGGAAGAGGTCCGCGACATCGCGGCGGTCGAACCGGGCTCACCGCTGGTGCGGCTGGACCTCCAGGGCATCCACGACCGCGTCGCCGCCATCCCGCGCGTCGCCGCGGTGGAGGTCGAACGCCAGCTCCCCGGCACGGTCCGGCTGCTGCTCACCGAACGCAGCCCGGTCGGCTCGGTGAAGATGCCCGACGGCTTCCACCTCGTCGACTCGACGGGCAAGGACTACGCGATCGTGCCGGCGGCCGCTCCGGGCGTTCCCGAACTGGTGCTGACGCTGCCGTCGTCCTCGGACCCGGCCACGCGCGCCGTGGTCGGGGTGCTGAACGAACTGCCGGAGAAGCTGCGGCCCGACGTGGTGTCGGTGTCGGCCACCACCGGTGCCGACGTGAGGCTGACGCTGACCGGCGACCGCGTGGTGAAGTGGGGCAGCTCCGAGCTCACCCCGCGCAAAGCGGCCGTGCTGCTCGTGCTGCTGTCGAAGCCGGGCACGACCTACGACGTGTCGTCGCCGGACCTGGCCACGGTGTCGTAGTTCACCGGTTGCGTTGTCAGGCCCGGCGAACGACGTGTCGCCGGGCCTGAGCTGTGTCCTACGGGCGCGGCGTCCGCGGCCTCGACGGCGTCGGGAACCGGCGCGGACGGCGGTACTTCGACCGGGGGTTCGGTGGGGAGCACACGGGTTGTCCTGGGATCCGCCGCTAGCCGACCGGCCTCAGCCGCGTCAGCGCGGCTCGGACGACCAGGCTGCCGAGCCTGCTCGTGACGAGTTCCACCACGATCGCTGCCAAGACGAGCGAACGCACGGACGCGGGTGCGGGTGCCAAGACGTGCCTCCTGTGATGACGACTACCGTGCTCATCGGAGAGCCACCGGCGGTATTAGCCACAGGGATCGTTGTCACCCGAAGGAAGTACTCCAGGCAGCGTGGTGGCCCCTCGCCGCCGGTGAGCTGTCGGCGCCGACTCCACGGTCCGTGATCTCGAGGTACCTGAGCGGGCGGAATCCGTCTCGGTTGGTCATGCTTCCCGCGGCCCGGCGCGGTACTGCCGGCGGTCGCGGCTGATCACCGGAAAACGGGTGGAAGCGGCCAAAGCATGGGCGAGACGATCTCCGATAAGAGGTCCGACTACGCTTGGGGTGCGCCGTGCTCGTCATCGTGCGTACTGCTTGACGGCACGACCGGGGAGTAGTAGCGCACAGTGTTGGGACTCTGCGGCGTGGCTGCTGGACCGACGCACCGCCGGTGCTTACCGTCCAGCAGGAACATACGGGGTTGACATAACTCTGGACCTCGACGAGAGGTCGAGAGCGGCAATCCGGGTGGATCACACCCAGCACCACAGCGCGGACCACGATCAGGAAGGCGGATCCGATGACGCCCCCGCACAACTACCTCGCGGTGATAAAGGTCGTCGGCATCGGTGGTGGCGGCGTCAACGCCGTCAACCGCATGATCGAGGTCGGGCTCAAGGGCGTCGAGTTCATCGCGGTGAACACCGACGCGCAGGCCCTGCTGATGTCCGATGCCGACGTCAAGCTCGACATCGGCCGTGAGCTCACGCGCGGCCTCGGTGCCGGCGCGAACCCGGAGGTCGGCCACAAGGCCGCCGAAGACCACCGCGAGGAGATCGAGGAGGTCCTCAAGGGGGCCGACATGGTCTTCGTGACCGCCGGTGAGGGCGGTGGTACGGGCACCGGCGGCGCGCCGGTGGTGGCCTCGATCGCCCGCAAGCTCGGCGCGCTGACCATCGGTGTCGTGACGCGCCCGTTCTCCTTCGAGGGCAAGCGCCGCGCCAAGCAGGCCGAGGACGGCATCCAGGCCCTGCGCAACGAGTGCGACACGCTCATCGTCATCCCGAACGACCGGCTCCTGCAGCTGGGCGACATCGGTGTCAGCCTCATGGACGCCTTCCGCTCCGCGGACGAGGTGCTCCTCTCCGGTGTCCAGGGCATCACGGACCTGATCACGACCCCCGGTCTGATCAACCTCGACTTCGCCGACGTCAAGTCGGTCATGTCCGGTGCCGGCTCGGCGTTGATGGGCATCGGCTCGGCCCGCGGCGAGGGCAGAGCCGTCCAGGCCGCGCAGAAGGCGATCAACTCGCCGCTGCTGGAGGCCTCGATGGAGGGCGCGCACGGCGTGCTGCTGTCGATCGCCGGTGGCTCCGACCTGGGCCTCTTCGAGATCAACGAGTCCGCTTCGCTCGTGCAGGAAGCGGCGCACCCCGACGCGAACATCATCTTCGGTACGGTCATCGACGACTCGCTCGGCGACGAGGTCCGGGTCACGGTGATCGCGGCCGGGTTCGACGGCGGGGGACCGACGCACAAGAAGCTGGAGCCGACGGCGTTGTCCTCACCGCCCAGGACGGCTTCCGGGCCGATCGCGTCCGCTTCCGCCACGCCCGCGCCCGTGCAGCAGCCGGTGGCCCCGCCTCCGGTGCAGGCTCCGCCCGTCCAGGCCCAGCCGGTACAGGCTCAGCCCGTGCAGCCCCAGCCGGTGCAGGCCCAGCCGGTGCACGCTCAGCCTGCTCCGGTTCCGCCGGCTGAGGTCCGGTCGGTTCAGCAGCCCACCTCGGTGCCGCCGCAGCCGTCGCACTCGCAGGGGAACGGGTACATGCCTTCCGTTCCTCGGTCGTTGGCCCAGAACGGGTCGATTCCCTCCCGTCCCGTGCCGGTCACCGACGACCCGGACGACGAGGTCGACGTCCCGCCGTTCATGCGGCGGTGAGGATCGTCGGCTGATCTTGTTGGACCCCCTGAGTAGCGTTTGGGCTCAGGGGGTCTTCCTTTGGGGGGACGCCTGCGGCAGCTTGCTCTGGGGCGGGTTCGGGTCGTCTATGGGTGAGGGTTGGTCGGTGGGCGTCGGTCGGTGGGTGT
>NZ_JAJCXE010000018.1:0-134493 GCF_021056325.1 Lentzea sp. CC55
TCGAACTCGCGCAGCGCGGCGGGCTGCTTGCCGGTGGTGACCTGCTCCGCCAGCAGACGCCCGGTGACGGGTCCCTGGGCCAGACCCCACATCCCGTGCCCGCCGGCGACGTACACCCCCGGCACCCGTGTCGCACCGATGAGCGCGCGACCGTCCGGGGTGACCGGACGCGGACCCACCCAGACGTCCGTGCGCTCCTCCCACCGCACGCCGTCGAGCAACGGCCGGGCGGAGGCGATGATCGCGTCCACGCGTGCCTCGTCCAGCGGCGCGTCCGGGTCGCGGAACTCCATCGTGCCCGCCACCCGGAGACCACCCCGGTAGGGCGTGCAGGCGACCCGCACCTCCGGCAGGTAGACCGGACCTCGCACCGGCTTCTCCACCGGCACGGTGAACGAGTAGCCGCGTCCGGCGCGCACCGGCGTGCGGACCCCGGCTCGGACGCCGAGCCGCGACAGCCAGGCACCGGTGGCCACCACGGCCACGTCGGCGGAGACCGCCTCGCCGTCTCGCCCCGTCACGACCACCCCGGCGCCGTCCCGGCGGACGTCCGCGACCTCGAAGGTGCGGATCGCGGCACCGCGGGCGGCGACGGCGCGGCCCAGCGCCCGGACGAACTCGCCGGGAGCGACGAACCGCTGCCCGTCGACGCGCACCCCCACCGCGAGTGCGGGCGACGCGAGCGGAACCTGGTCGCGCAGGTCCGTTGTGGACAGTCGCGTGTGGTCGACCGGTTGCCCGGCCGCCGCGAGGCGTTCCAGCTCGCGCACCAAGCCCTGCGCCTGTGCCGCCGAGGTGAAGACCGCGGTGATCGGCGCGTCGACGGTGGGCGCTTCGACGCCGTTCGCGGTGAGCACGTCGTAGGCCTCGATGCTCTCCTCGTTGAGCGGCAGGTTCGCCTTCGCCACCCTCGTCCACGACGACCAGCGGCAGTGGGCGGCGAAGCGCGCGAGGAACGACCAGAGCCCCGGGTCCGCGGTCAGCGGGAGGTGCAGCGGCGCGGCCGGGTCGAACACCGACCGCAGGCCGTAGCGCAGCACGGCAGGTTCGTTCAGCGGGATCGCGAGCCCCGGTGCGATCCAGCCGGCGTTGCCCCAGGACGCGCCGGCGGCGACCCCGGTCCGGTCGACGACCGTCACCTCGACCCCGCGCTCCTGCAGGAACCACGCCGTGGACAGCCCCACGACCCCCGCACCGACCACGACCGCTGAGCGCGGACCGCCGTCAAGGCGCTCGACGCCGTCCATCCCTGCCTCCTGTCATCGCTGGTTGCGACTCCAGGGTGCGGGGACGACGAGACGTACCGGTTGTCCCGTTCCCACAATTTCAGCTCAGCGGTTGTAGGAATCCGACACCGTGGCCGCGAGGTCGATGGTCATCGCGACCCGTTTCGCGGCGTCGTCCAGGTCGAGGCTCGTCACCTCGGCCATCTTGCGGAGCCGGTTGCGGACGGTGTTGCCGTGCACGCCCAGCCGCTGCCCCGCCTCGGCCAGGTCGCCCTGTGCCTCCAGCCAGGCCCGCAGGGTCGCGACGTAGCCGGTGCCGTGCTCGGCGTCGTGCCGGCGCAGGTCCGCCACCGGGCCGCGGGCCGACGCCCTGCCGACGCGCGCCGCGGTGCGCAGGCGTTGCAGCAGGACCTCGTCCCACGACTCGTCGTAGGCGGGCGCGTCGTCGGAGCGCCCCTCGTGCAGCGCCAGGCACTCGTCGGCCTCCTGCCGGGCGGCGGGCAGGTCGGCCGGCCCGGCGGCGGCGCTGATCCCCGCCGACGTCAGGACGTGCCGCGGCAGCGCGGCGTCGAGCGCCGCCAGCCAGTTCCGCGCCGCGGCGACCCCGTCACCGGGCAGGATCGTGTAGACGGTGTTGCCGGACAGGGCGCTGCGCCCCGGCCGCGACCAGCCGAAGCCGGTGGTCGCCTGCTCGAAGGCCAGCAGCACGGCCGCGTGCCGTTCGTCGCCGACGTGCGCGCGGACCGCGACGACCCTGGCGGGTCCCGGCGGCAACCCGAGCTGGCTGATCACCGTCGCGGCGTCCGCCGTGCCCTCCAGCAACCGGATCACCCACTCCGACTCGACCTGGCGTTCCAGGTCGGCGCTGGCGCGCGACCGCAGCAGGTGCAGCGCCACGATCCGGGCGCCGTCGGTCAGGGCGGTGCGCCGGTCACCCCGCAACGGCTCGGGGCACGTGACCCACACGGTTCCCAGCAGCTCGCGGCCGACGCGGACGGCGACGACCATCCGCCCGGTCAGGCCGCGCGCGGGGTCGCCGGGCACGAAGAGCGGTTCGTCGGACGCCAGCAGGTGTGCGGGCACGCCCGCCGCGTCGAACAGCTCCCGCACCCACGCGGGCACCTGGCGGCCCAGGATGGTCTCCAGCCGTGCCGCGTCGGCCTCCTGCTGCGGGCCCGAGTACGCCAGCACGCGCGACACCCGGTCCTCGATGGTCACCGCGCCCCCGGTCGCGGCGGCGAGGCTGTCGGCCAGCGCGAAGAGGTCGGTGGGGCCACGCCCGGACTCGGTCTCCCTGCCCTCCAGCACGAGGCCGTAGACGACGCCCGCCAGCTGGCTCCACGACAGCGCGGGATCCGCCAGCGCCACGGCGACCCCCTCGGCCTCCCCCGTCGCGACGGCGTCCGCCAGCAGTTCCTCGCCACCCCGGACGAGCACCACGACTGCACGGGCCGACACCGCCGCGTGGACCGCCTCGGCCACCGACTCGGCGCCGACCGCGAGGTAGACGTCACCGACCTCGGGCCGGCCGTCCGTCGCGTCCCGCAGCACCACACCGCGCAGCTCGGCCGACCGCGGCACCGGGCAGCAGCACAACCGGACCCCGTACCCACCCAGCACGTTGACCAGACGGTCCAGCCTCACCACGACCCGGAACTCCCTCTTCCTCCGCAACGGCGACCCCGCTCGCGCCGAGTACCCGGGGTGCGGGCATCGGGCGCGGCTCCACCCGCTCGAGGTGCTGCCGGTCGCGAACGTACGTGATCCGAGTTGTCCACAGTGCCGAACGCGGCGCAACCGGGCGCTCCGGCACGGGAGGCGGCGGAGGACGTCCCCCACGACAGCGCGTCAGCGGCTGCAGGCGTGGTGGGCGGACTTCCACGCCAGGGGTGCGCGGCTGGACCAGGTCGCCGCGGAGGTCTCGAAGGTGCGGATCCGCGGCGCCGACCTGTCCCGCCGATATCGCCGAGCAGGACTCCGACGAGGTGGTCGCGGCCGGACAGCAGCGCACCGGCAGGTCGCGGGCGTTCGACGGCGAGCCGCCGGTCGACTTCACGGAGGACGCCTTCCCGGCGCCGGGCGACCACTCGGGATACCCGCCGCCGAGGCCGTCAACCTGGTCACGGGAAAGTGGTGCGCCGCGCCATGTTCCGGCGGACAGCGGGTATTCACCGCCTCCGCGTCGGCTGTGGAGGCAGGTGCACCGTGTTGCGGATTCAGGTCGTGGGTACCTCGGCGGCGCAGACCGAGGTGCAGTTGGCCGGAGCTCTGGACGTGGCGGGCTCGGAGGTGCTGCTCGCGAAGCTCGACCGGCTGATCGGGGCGGGCCGCCACCACCTGGTCGTCGACGTCTCCGGTGTGACGTTCTGCGACTCGAGCGGGATCAGTGCGCTGGTCCGGGGCCGTGCCAGGGCCGTCGAGATGACGGGGTCGCTCCGGCTGGTCTCGCCCAGCCCGGCCGTGCGGCACGTCCTGGAGATCAGCGGCCTGGCGCGGATGTTCGAGCGCGCATGAAACCGCCCGGACGAGGGTATCCGCGCGCTGCACCGACTCCCCGCGTGTCGAAAGGGCATCGATGACCCCGCTCAGGCAGGCTCCTGTCGTTCCCCCGACGGCCCGGCCGCAGCACCGTGACGACGTCCCCCGGTGGCAGCCGAACCAGCGGGCCGTCCGGTGGGCCGTGGACCTCCTCGGCGTGCTCGGCGTCGTGGTGGGCATGGCCACGGACACGTTCACGCTGAGCTTCGGCGGTGCGGTGGTCCTGCTGGCCGGCATGTGCCTGCACGCGTCGGACGCCGGTCAGGAGACCCCGGTCAGGTAGGTGGGCGTGCGGCGGGCCCGGGCCGCGTCCTCGAACGCGGCCGCGAAGCGCAGCACCGCCTCGTCCGCCCCCCGCCCGCCGAGGAAGGACACGCCGAGCGGCAACGGCCCGGCGAAGCCCGCGGGGACGCTGACGTTCGGGTAGCCCGCCACCGCCGCGGGCAGGGCCGTGCGAGGCCCGGACGGGTCGGCGCCGCGCGCGAGCCACGCGGGCCCGTTGCTGGGCGCCATGACGAGGTCCAGGCGGTGCGCCGCCAGGGTCTCGTCGAGGGAGCGGCGTGCCAGGCCGGTCGCGGTGCGGCGCTGGTGGCGGTAGGCCGGGTCGGTCAGCGGCCGCGCCTTCTCGGCGTCGTGCAACAGCTCCTGGCCGAACAGCGACAGCTCGACCGGGTCGGCCTCGTTGAACTCGACCAGCTCGCGCATCGTGCGCGGCGCACCGGTGCGGGTGCGCAGGTACCGCTCCAGGTCGTGCCGGAACTCGGCGACCATGGCCGGGCGGTCGGCGGCCTGGATCTCGTCCTGGTACGGCAGTTCGACGTCGACCGTGGTGGCGCCGTGGTCCCGCAGGAGTTCCACGGTGGACGCCACGACGCGGTCGACGTCGGGGTCGAACCCGGTCCTGCGCCACACACCGATCCTCGCGCCGCGCAGCGTGCCGGCGGTGAACGAGGACTCGGTGCCCTCCATGGCCGCCATGAGGATCGCGGCGTCCACGACGTGCCGTGCCATCGGGCCCGCGGTGTCCCGCAGAGCCGTGATCGGCACGATGCCCGCGTTGCTCACCCGGCCCGGCGTCGGTTTGAAGCCCACGATCCCCGCGTGGCCCGCCGGGGACACGATCGAGCCGTTCGTCTCGGTGCCGACCGCCACCTGCGCCAGCGACGCGGCGACGGCGACGGCCGAGCCGGACGACGAGCCGCACGGGGTGCGGTCGAGCACGTGCGGGTTCGCGGTCTGGCCGCCCACCGCCGACCAGCCGGAGCTGGCCCACGGCGAGCGGAAGTTGCCCCACTCGGTCATGTTCGTCTTGCCGAGCACGACCGCGCCCGCCGCGCGCAGCCGCGTCACCACCTCGGCGTCGGCGTCCGGAGGCACGCGCAGCGCCCGTGACCCGGCGGTGGTCGCCAGGCCGCGGGTGTCGATGTTGTCCTTGAGCAGCACGGGGATGCCGTCCATCAGGCCGCGCGACTGTCCGAGCGCGCGCCTGCGGTCGCTCTCCTCGGCCTGGCTCTCCGCCGTGGGGTCGACCGCGACCACGGCTCGCAGGCGGGGGTCGAGTTCGACCACGCGGCGCAGGTAGGCGCGGGTCAGACCGGCCGCGGTGAGCCCACCGTCCGCCATCCGGCGCGCCAGCTGCGGGATGGTCGCCTGGTCGAGGTCGGCGGCCGAGAGATGCATGGGGTCCATTGCCGGGCCACCGGCCTGCTCACGTCAACCTGCGAACGGGCTAAACGGTCGTGGGTTTGCTCACACGCGAGCCCGGCCACAGCCGGGACGTGAACATCGGCATTCGGGGTATTCGGGGGACATCTTGACAGCCGAACACCCCGAGGAGAACTCCATGTGCGGAATCGCCGGTGAGATCGTCCACGGTCGGGACCGGCCGGACCTCGACGCGGTCGAACGCATGACGCGGACCATGTACTCGCGCGGGCCGGACGGAGCGGGCCACTGGTCGGAGGGCCGGGTGGCGCTCGGGCACCGGAGACTGTCGATCATCGACCTGTCCGACGCCGGCGCGCAGCCGATGGTCGACGACGAGCTCGGGCTCGCGGTGGCGTTCAACGGGTGCATCTACAACTACGAGCAGCTCCGCGAGGAGCTGTCCGGCCGCTACCGCTTCCGGTCCACGAGCGACACCGAGGTGATCCTCAAGGCCTACGACCACTGGGGCGAGGAGTTCGTCGACCACCTCGTCGGCATGTTCGCGATCGCCCTGGTCGACCGGCGCCGCGACCGCGTGCTGCTGGTCCGCGACCGGCTCGGCATCAAGCCCCTCTACGTCGCCGAGGTGCGCGGGCGGACGCGGTTCGCCTCCACCCTGCCGGCGCTGCTCGCGGGTGGCGGTGTCGACACCGAGCTCGACAGGACCGGCCTGCACCACTACCTCACCTGGCACTCCATCGTGCCCGCGCCGCGCACCGTCCTGAAGGGAGTGCGCAAGCTCCCTCCCGCCACGATCCGCGTGTTCGAGCCCGGTCAGCAGCCGCGCGACCGCGTCTACTGGCAGCCCTCGTACACACGGCGACCGGAGCACGCGGACTGGACGGCGCAGGACTGGCGGCAGGCGGTGCGCGAGGCGTTGCAGGTCGCGGTCCGCCGCCGCACGGTGTCGGACGTGGAGGTCGGCGTGCTGCTGTCCGGCGGCCTCGACTCGAGCCTGCTGGTCGCCCTGCTGTCGGACGAGGGGCACCGGCCCAGCACCTTCAGCATCGGGTTCACGAGCCGCGGCGACGTGGAGGGCGACGAGTTCGTCTACTCCGACGTCATCGCGCAGAAGTTCGGCACCGACCACCACCAGATCCGCATCGGTGACGAGGAGATCGCCTTGGCGGTCTCGGACGCCGTGGGGGCGATGAGCGAGCCGATGGGCAGCCACGACGTCACCGCGTTCCACCTGGTGTGCCGGGAGGTCTCGAAGCACGTCAAGGTCGTGCAGTGCGGTCAGGGCGCCGACGAGGTGTTCGCCGGGTACCGCTACCACCGGCCGGCGGCGGACGCGGCCCGCGGTGAGGCCGCAGAGGTGCTGCGCGACGCGTTCCACGACCTCGAGCACCACGAGCTCGCGCACGTCCTGGAACCGCGGTGGCTCACGAGCCGCGACGTCAGCGGTGAGCTCGCCGCCGAGCACCTCGCGGAGTCGGGCGCCGACACGGCGCTGGACGCCGTCCTGCGCACCGACACGCACCTGCTGATGCCCGACGACCCGGTCAAGCGGGTCGACAACATGGCGATGGCGTGGGGCGTCGAGGCCCGCGTGCCGTTCCTCGACCAGGACCTGGTGGAGCTCGTCGCCGCGTGCCCGCCGGAGCTCAAGGCCGACCAGAACGGCAAGGGCCTGCTCAAGGACATCGGGCGCGACCTGCTGCCGCACGAGGTGGTGGACCGGAAGAAGGGCTACTTCCCCGTTCCGGCCCTGACCCGGCTCGACGGCGAGGTGCTCGACCTGCTGCGTTCGACCATGAGCTCCCCGGCCGCACGGCAGCGCGGGGTGCTGCGGCGCGACTACGTCGACGAACTGCTCGCGAACCCCAACGGCCACGAGACCAAGGCCGGCGGGAACGAGCTGTGGCACCTCGGCGTGCTGGAGCTGTGGCTGCAGCAGCACGGGATCCGGTGAGGACAGGCGGGGGCAGGTTATAAGCTTCTCGACCTGTCCCCGCCTGCACCTTCAGAGATCAACGCCACATCACGCCTTTGATCGAGCCGTCAGGTTATAACCTCCCCGGCACTGGGAGGTTCGCATGACGCAACCGGCTGAGCCGCACACGACCAAGAGCGACTTCGCGTACGCCCACGTGCGCGAACTGATCCTCTCCGGCACCCTCGAACCCGGCTCCGTCCTCAACCAGGCGCTGCTCGCCCAGCAGATCGGCATCAGCACCACTCCCCTGCGCGAGGCCCTGCGCCGGCTGCGGCAGCAGGGACTGGTCGAGCTCGACGCCCACCGGGACGCCCGCGTCACCGCGCTCACCGCGGAGGAAGCGCGCGACCTGCTGGAGGTGCGCCGCTCGCTGGACCCCCTGGCCGCCTCGCTGGCCGCGCAACGGCGCACGAGACAGGACATCGCCGAGATGCGCGCCGCCCTGGAGGACCTCGAACCACTGCCCGGCGACCCCACCACGGCGCACCTCATGGCGCACCGGCGGTTCCACGCGGCGATCTACTACGCCTCGCACAACACGATGCTGACCGGCGTGCTCGACGGTCTGTGGGACACCAGCGACCGCTACCGCCGGCACGGCCTGCGGGTCGAGCGGAGCGACGAGGAACGCGCCGCCAAGGCGAACGAGCACGCCCTGCTGTTCCAGGCGGTGCTCGAAGGTGACGGCGAGACCGCGGCCGACGTCATGCGAGCGCACGTCGAGACCAGCCTCGGCGCCAAGGCGGCGTGGCGCCTGGCCCAGCCGGACCCGCGGTGACCGGCGGTCCCGGCCGCCGCGTGCTCGTCCTGCTGCTGGTCCACTCGGTTCTCGCCCAGGCCATCACGTTCGTCCTGCGTCCGGCCGTCACGTACCGGGCGATCGAGCTGGACGTGCCCAGCGGCTGGCTGGGCGCGCTGGCCGCGTCGTTCGCGGTGGTGCCCCTCCTGCTGGCGGTGCCGTCGGGGCAGGCGACCGACCGCTTCGGCGAACGACGGGTCATGATCGCGGGGGCACTGCTGATGACGGTCTCCGCCGCGGTGCTGCTCCTGGCCGGGTCGGCACCGGCCGGGCTGGCGGCCGGGATCGGCGTGCTCGGCACCGGGCACCTGCTCTGCGTCGTGGGGCAACAGGCGGCCGTCGCCAACGCGGCCCCGCCGGAGCGGTTCGACACGGCGTTCGGCCACTACACCTTCGCCGCCTCCCTCGGGCAGGCGCTCGGTCCCGGCCTGATCGTGCTGGCCGGGGGCGGGCAGGCGGTCCCCCACACCGGTGCCCTGTTCGCCGCCTCGACCGGCATCGGACTGGTGCTGACGCTGAGCGCCCTGCTCCTGCGCCTGCCCGCCGGGGCGGCCGGGGCGCGGGAGCGGGAGGACGGCGGGATGCGGACGCTGGTCCGGCTGCCGGGGCTGCCGCAGGCGTTGCTCGTGAGCTGCATCGTGATCGCCGCCGTCGACATCACGCTGGTCTACCTGCCCGCGCTCGGCGCCGACCGAGGTCTCACGGCGGGTTTCGTCGGCCTGCTGCTGACGCTGCGCGCCGTCGCGTCCATGGTGTCGCGGTTCTTCCTCGGCAAGCTCGTCGCGCTCCTGGGCCGCCGGCGCCTGATGGTGGGCACGGCCGCCCTGTCGGCGGTGTCGATGGCCGCGCTCGCCCTGCCGCTGCCCGCCGCCGCGATGGCCTGCCTGGTGGTCTTCCTCGGTCTCGGCCTGGGCGTCGGGCAGCCGCTCACCATGGCGTGGCTCGCCCACTCGACGCCACCGGGCCTGCGCGGCCGGGCGATGTCCCTGCGCCTGACGGGCAACCGCCTCGGCCAGGTCGTCCTGCCGAGCGCGGTCGGCGCCGTCGCCGTCAGCACCGGAGCCGCCGGTGTCCTGTGCGCCACGGCGGCCGCGCTCGCCGCGGCCGCGGCACTGGCCGGCCGGTGACTGCTCAGGCGGTGCGCAACGCCCCGGCGGTGTCCGGCTGGGCGTCCTCCTCGACCGGCCTGCCGCCGAGCGCTCCGCCGAACGCCGCCGCGAGCACCCCGGCCCACGAGAGGGCGAGCGCCGGCCACGCCGGTTGCCAGCCCTCGGCGCCGACCCGCAGCGACCAGCTGGCGGCGAACAGGACGAGAACGCCCGCGGTGAAGAGGCCGTGGCGCAGAAACGCGCGCCGCTCCCGTGCGTCGAGCGGCGCGCCGAAGATCCGCTCCAGCCAGCCGATCGCGGCGGTGACCAAGCCCAGGAGCAGTCCGGCCGCGATCAGGTGCCCGGCGGCGGAGGAGAAGCGTTCCTGGCCGGTGAGCAGGTGCACCACGTCCACCACGGCCGACGTGACCAGCAGACCGAACGGGATGACGAGGGCGCGACTGGGCATGAAGGTTCCTCCTGAGGCCTGACCTGCCGCACAGGTACCCAGCGGGCCGCTGGTCAACACGCGGTTCGACGATGGTGGCCTCACGCCCTCGTGTCCCGGTCCAGGCGTCCCCGACTACCCCCTGTCTTTTCCGGGTACTCCTCCCGTCATGGTCGAGATCACCGCAGGTCAGCTGCCCGCCGAGGCCACGCCCGCCGACGGCGGCAGGGACCTGGCGACCCACCTGACCGAGATCGCGCTCGCGCTGCAGGGGCAGCGGGGCGAGAAGGACACCATGGACGCCATCGTGCACACCGCGGTCGGGACCATCCCCGGTGCCGCGCACGCCGGCATCATGACGGTGGTCGGGAAGAAGGAGATCCGCACCGTCGCCACGACCGGGGAGCTCCCCTGCGCCGTGGACCAGGCCCAGTTCGACACCGCGCAGGGGCCGTGCCTGACCGCGCTGTTCAAGGAGAAGATCGTTTCCGTGCCCGACGTCGTCCACGACGAGCGGTGGCCCGCGTTCGGGCGCAAAGCGGCGGAGCTCGAGGTCGGCAGCATGCTGTCGTTCCAGCTGTACGTGCAGGGCGAGGACCTGGGCGCGCTCAACCTGTACGCGAGCGAGCCGAACGCCTTCGACGACGAGTCCCGGCACGTCGGCAGCCTGTTCGCGGGGCACGCGGCGATCGCGCTCGTCTCCGCCCAGGAGCGCAGGCAGCTCTCGGCGGCGGTGGAGACCCGGGACCTGATCGGCCAGGCCAAGGGAATCTTGATGGAGCGCCACAAGCTGAGCGCCGACCAGGCGTTCGCCGTGCTGGTCCGCGCGAGCCAGCACACCAACCTCAAGCTGCGCGACATCGCCGAGCGGCTCACGACGACCGGGAAGCTGCCGGGCGCGGAGCGCTGACCCCTACTCCTCGACGCGCTGGGTGACGACCCCGCGCACGAAGTACCGCTGAGCCACCAGGAACAGCAGGACCATCGGCACGGTGGCGACCACGCTCGCCGCCATCACGAGCTCCCACTGCGCCTCGCCACCCTGCCCGAACCTGTCGAGCACCGCCTTGAGCCCGCGCGGCAGCGTGTAGAGCTCGGGTTCGCGCAGGTAGATCAACGGCCTGATCAGGTCCGTCCACGCGGCCTTGAGCTCGAACACGAGCACCACCACCAGCCCCGGCCGCGCGAGCGGCAGCGCGATCGAGCGGAACTGCCGCCACGGGCCCGCCCCGTCCACGCGCGCCGCGTCGAACACCTCGGCGGGCAGGCCGAGGAAGAACTGGCGCAGCAGGAACACGTAGAACGCCGAGCCGAAGAGGTTGCCCGCCCACAGCGGCACCTGCGTGGTCGCGAGGCCCACGGCGTGCCACTCCAGGTACACCGGCACCATCGTGACGGCCCCCGGCAGCATCATCGTGGCGAGCACGAGCCCGAACAGGGCGTCGCGGCCGCGGAACCGGAAGCGGGCGAACCCGAAGGCCACGACCGCGCTCGACACCGTGGCGGCGACCGCGGCGGCGATCCCGACGGCCACGCTGTTGCCCACCCACGCGAGCAGCGGGACGGCACGCCACACCTCGGCGTAGTTGGCGAAGCCGGGCGGTGACGGCAGCAGGGCGTTGTCGAAGACGCGCGAGCGGTCCTTCAGCGACGCGCTCACCAGCCACCAGAACGGGTAGGCGAACAGCAGGCCGATCGCGAGCAGCGCCGCCACCACGGGCACGCGGCGGATCATGACCTGTCCTCGTAGTGCACGTAGCCGCGGGACAGCCGCACCTGGACCACCGTGATGACCGCGATGACCAGGAACAGCACCCACGCCAGCGCCGAGGCGTACCCCATCCGCAGCGAGCCGAACGCCTCCTGGAACAGGTAGATCACGTAGAACAGCGCCGCGTCGCCCTCCGCGGGTGTGGAAGGCCTGGCGCCGAAGAACATCGTGTACGCCTCCGTGAACACCTGGAGCGAGGCGATGGTGTTCACGACCAACGTGAAGTACACGGTGCCGCTGATGCCGGGCAGCGTGACGTGCCAGAACTGCCGCCACGCGGAGGCGCCGTCCAGCCGGGCCGCCTCGTAGCGCTCCGCCGGCACCCTGGTCAGCGCGGCCAGGTACAGCACCGCGGTGCTGCCGACGGTCCACAGGCTCATCAGCACCAGCCCCGGCTTGATCCACGCCGGGTCGGTGGTCCACTGCGGGCCGGTGAACCCGAACCAGCCCAGCACGGCGTTCACCGCACCGTTCTGACCGTTGAGCAGCAGCAGGAACAAAGCGGCGAGCGCGACCGGCGGGGTCATCGTGGGCAGGAAGAGGACGGTGCGGAACAGGCCGGCCGACCGCCCCGCTCGGCGCAGCAACGACGCCAGTCCCAGCGCCAGGACGATCTGCGCCGGCACGTGCAGCACCGTGTAGAAGACGGTGTTCCACAACGCGGTCGCCGCACGGCCGTCGAGGAGGATCTCCCGGTAGTTCTCCAGGCCCGCGAACCGCGGCGGCTTCAGCAGGTCGTAGTGCGTGAACGACAGGTACAGGCTGTAGAGCATCGGACCCGCCGTCAGCAGCAGGAAACCGGCCACCCACGGCAGCACGAACAGCCAGCCGGCCCGTGCCTCGCGCGTGCTCACCATCACCGGCCTCCCACGCGGGTGATCGCCCGGTCCGCCTCGCGCTGCGCCTGCCGCATCGCCTCCTGCGGGGACTGCCCGCCGAGCAACGCCCTGGCGACCGCGGACTCCCAGGACCGCACGAGGTCGCTGGCGGCGGGACTCGGCGGCAGTGCGAAGGACCTGTCCTGCACGGACTGCAACACCCGCACGCCCTGTTCGAGCACGGGGATGCCGCGCGGGTCGTACACCTCGGCGAAGATCTTCTCGTCGGCGACGCGGTTGGCGGTGAACGTTCCGCTGTAGGGCTTTCCCTTCTTCGCGAGGGCGTCACGGCGTGCCTTCGCGGCGGTGACCCAGGTGTCCGCCGCGGTCATCGTCGCGATGAACTCGCACGCCAGTTCGGGGTGGCGGGCTCCCTGCGGAATGGCCCACGCCTGACCACCCGCCTCGGTGAGGACGGCGCCCCGCCGGTCGGTGAAGGGGGCGACGGTGACGTCGACCTGGGGCGAGTTCGCGGCCAGGGTGTTGACGTACCAGGAGTCGATGGCCATCGCGGCGACCTGTCCGGTGACGAGCTCGTTGTTCGCGCCGAAGGAGTCGAAGGTGTCCCGGAACGCCCGGAACGCCGCCCAGCCGCCCTGCGCCCGGACGAGGTCCGCGGTGTAGCGGACGGCCTCGACGACGCGCGGGTCGTCGAGGTGCGGTCCGTCCGAGACGAGGTCGGCTCCGTTGGCCTTGCTCCACAACGCCAGGAACTCCGGCATGCGGGGGTCGAAGCCGATCCGTTCGATGCGGCCGTCCTGGACCCGTGCCAGCTTCTCCGCCACCCGCGCGAGCGCCGTCCAGTCCGATGTGGACACCTAGGCCGGGTCGATCCCCGCCTCGCGCAGCACCGGGTTGTTCAGCACGAGCACGCGGACGGTGAAGAAGTCGGGAACGCCGTAGACCACGTTCTCGTAGGTGACCTGCCGGACCGCCGCGGCGCGGTACAGCGCCAGGTCGACACCCTGCCGCCGCAGGCACGGCCCCAGGTCCTGCACCGCTCCCCTGGCCGCGTAGCCGCCGAGCTTGCGCCGGTCGGCGTAGACCAGGTCCGGTGGGTCACCGGCCGCCACCGACGAGAGGAACTGCTGTTCGTCGAACGCTCCCTCGTTGATCCGGAGGTCGACCTCCGGACGCCGCTGCCGGAACACGTCCACGCGCGCGGTGGCGTGCTCGTCCGGCAACCCGAAGCCCGTCGTCACCAGGGTGTCGGGATGGTCCGCGGCGCTCGGGCCGAGACCTCCGCACCCCGCCACGAGCAGGGCCAGCAGCCCGGCGACCGGCCACCGGGTCATGCCGGGACGGGACGGGTCGTCGGAGCGCAGGGGTGCCGCATCACCATGATCGCCGCCTTCGTTCGCCGCCGCCGGGAGCGGACGCCGGTCCCCCGGCGCCGGTCGCGGCTACCCGCCGCCGCACCCGGCAAACCGTTGGGGCTCCACGACTTCCGGGCTTCACCTGAACGGCGGCGTGGCCCTCACCCCTGATCGGGCGAGGGCAGGCCGGGGCGGAAGCCCGGCGTTGGCGCCGTCCTCGCGGTGGCGCGAGCGGCCGGCGCGGCGGAAGCGGTCGGAGACCCGGCACGCCTGGTCCGCCGCGAGGCCGGGAGTGGGACCATGGTGGGCGACCTCGAGCACCGCGCGCCTTCCAGCCGCTACGGCGTGAGCACGGTGGCGGCGACGATCCGCGTCCCGCCGCACCGGATCCCCCGCGCCGCAAGGCATGTGCCCCCGGACCCGCCCGGCGGCCTCCCGTCGCCCGCTCGGGTGATCTTGACGAGAAGGGTGGCGGCACGGCGGCGACGGCCGGACCGACACGTGATCACCTTGCGCCCCAACGAAAAGCAGCCCTTCGCCATCCGGCGGTGTCGAAAAGGCCAGAGCTGGGAACCCTCCGACCACCACCACGACGAAGGAGGCCGTGATGAAGGGCGACGTCGAGACGTACCAGGAGAACGGAACCTGGAAGAACAAGGTCGAGGGCAACACGCAGGCCTCCAGCACGCACGACACGAAGGCCGAGGCGACCGCCAGGGGCCGTGAGATGGCCGTCGAGCGCGGTGTCGAGCACATCATCCGCAAGCAGGACGGCACGATCGGCGAGCGGAACACCTACCCGCGCGAGCGGGACCCGAAGAACATCCCCGGCTGATCGAGTTCGCCGGCACGCCGAACCCACCGGGACCGCGCTCACGTCGGAGCGCGGTCCCGGTTCGAGTAAGGTCGTTCGAGTTCGCTGAGGTGAGCTTGAGCAAACAGGCGTCCACCTCCACGTGGTTACCGCCGTGCAGTGGAGGACGCTGGAAATGAGTGGCACGAGTGCGCCTGCCGAGGCATCGGCTGGTCAGGACGTCGCCAGACGGGCAACCGACCTGCCGGAGCTGCGGCAGCTGCTCGCCGGTCTCACGGCGGTGCGCGACGGCGACTTCGGCATCCGCCTGCCCGACGACTCCGACGGGTTGCTCGGCGAGATCGCCACGGTCTTCAACGGCATGGTCGACCAGCTCTCGCTGTTCACCTCCGAGGTCACCCGCGTCGCGCGCGAGGTCGGCACGGACGGGCGGCTGGGCGGCCAAGCCGAGGTGCCGGGCGTGTCCGGCACGTGGAAGGACCTCACCGACTCGGTGAACGCGATGGCGGGCAACCTGACGAGCCAGGTCCGCGACATCGCCCAGGTCGCCACGGCGGTCGCCCGCGGCGACCTCAGCCAGAAGATCGACGTCGACGCGCGCGGCGAGATCCTGGAACTGAAGAACACCGTGAACACGATGGTCGACCAGCTGTCGTCGTTCGCGGACGAGGTGACCCGCGTCGCCCGGGAGGTCGGCAGCGAGGGGCGGCTGGGCGGCCAGGCCGAGGTGCCCGGCGTCGGCGGCGTGTGGCTCGACCTCACGAACTCCGTGAACTTCATGGCGGGCAACCTGACCGACCAGGTCCGCAACATCGCCCAGGTGACCACGGCGGTCGCGCAGGGCGACCTGAGCCAGAAGATCACCGTCACCGCGCGCGGCGAGATCCTCGAGCTCAAGAACACCATCAACACGATGGTCGACCAACTCTCCTCGTTCGCCGACGAGGTCACCCGCGTCTCCCGCGAGGTCGGCACCGAGGGTGCCCTGGGCGGCCAGGCGGACGTGAAGGGCGTGTCCGGCACCTGGCGCGACCTCACCGACTCGGTGAACTTCATGGCGGGCAACCTGACCGCGCAGGTCCGGTCCATCGCCCAGGTCGCCACGGCGGTCGCCAGGGGCGACCTCAGCCAGAAGATCACGGTCAACGCCCGAGGCGAGATCCTCGAACTGAAGAACACCATCAACACGATGGTCGACCAGCTCAGCTCGTTCGCCGACGAGGTCACCCGCGTCTCCCGCGAGGTCGGCACGGACGGCCGCCTCGGCGGCCAGGCGGACGTCAAGGGCGTGTCGGGCACGTGGAAGGACCTCACCGAGTCCGTCAACGTCATGGCGGACAACCTCACCGCGCAGGTGCGCTCGATCGCCCAGGTGACGACGGCGGTCGCCCGCGGTGACCTGAGCCAGAAGATCCGCGTCGACGCGCGCGGCGAGATCCTGGAGCTCAAGGAGACCATCAACACGATGGTCGACCAGCTGTCCGGCTTCGCCGACGAGGTCACCCGCGTGTCGCGCGAGGTCGGCACCGAGGGCAACCTGGGCGGCCAGGCGACCGTGCGCGGCGTCTCCGGCACGTGGAAGCACCTGACGGACAACGTGAACGTCATGGCGTCCAACCTGACCAACCAGGTGCGCTCGATCGCGCAGGTCGCCACGGCGGTCGCCCGCGGCGACCTGTCCCAGAAGATCACCGTCGAGGCCAAGGGCGAGGTCGCGGCGCTCGCGGGCGTCATCAACACGATGGTCGACACGCTCTCGGCGTTCGCGGACGAGGTCACCCGCGTGGCCCGCGAGGTCGGCACGGAGGGCATGCTCGGCGGTCAGGCGCGCGTGCCGAACGTGGCGGGTACGTGGAAGGACCTGACCGACAACGTCAACTTCATGGCGAACAACCTGACCAACCAGGTCCGCAACATCGCCCAGGTCACCACCGCCGTCGCGCAGGGCGACCTGACCAAGAAGATCGACGTCGACGCGCGCGGCGAGATCCTCGAGCTCAAGACCACGATCAACACGATGGTCGACCAGCTGTCGAGCTTCGCGGCCGAGGTGACGCGCGTGGCGCGCGAGGTCGGCAGCGAGGGCCGCCTGGGCGGCCAGGCCGAGGTCGAGGGCGTGTCCGGCACGTGGAAGCGCCTGACGGAGAACGTCAACGAGCTCGCCGGCAACCTGACCCGGCAGGTGCGCGCGATCGCCGAGGTGACCAGCGCGGTCGCCGAGGGCGACCTGACCCGGTCGATCACCGTCGAGGCCTCCGGTGAGGTCGCCGAGCTCAAGGACAACATCAACTCGATGGTCGGGTCGCTGCGCGACTCCACCAAGGCGAACCAGGACCAGGACTGGCTGAAGTCCAACCTGGCCCGGATCTCCGGCCTGATGCAGGGCCGCCGGGACCTGGCCGTGGTCGCCGAGCTGATCATGGACGAGCTGACCCCGCTGGTGTCGGCGCAGTTCGGCGCCTTCTACCTCGCCGACGACACCGAGGACCGCCAGGAACTGCGCCTGATCAGCTCCTACGGCCACCCCGACGACGGCTCCAGGCCGACCCAGTTCCGGTTCGGCCAGTCGCTCGTCGGCCAAGCGGCGCGCAGCCGCCGCACCATCGCCGTCGACGAGGTGCCGGCGGACTACGTCGCCATCTCCTCCGGCCTCGGCCGCACGGCACCGGTGAACCTCGTCGTCCTGCCGATCGTGGTGGAGGAACAGGTCCTCGGCGTCATCGAACTGGCGTCGGTGCACCACTTCACGGCCATCCACCGCGACTTCCTCGACCAGCTGATGGAAACCATCGGCGTCAACGTCAACACGATCGTCGCCAACGCCCGCACCGACGAGCTGCTCGTCGAGTCGCAGCGCCTCGCGGGTGAGCTGCAGTCGCGGTCGGGCGAGCTGCAGGTGCGCCAGGAGGAGCTGCAGCGCTCCAACGCCGAGCTGGAGGAGAAGGCGGCGCTGCTCGCCACCCAGAACCGCGACATCGAGGCGAAGAACCTCGAGATCGAGCAGGCCCGCCAGGAGCTGGAGACCCGTGCGCGGGAGCTGGCGCTCGCGTCGAAGTACAAGTCGGAGTTCCTGGCCAACATGAGCCACGAGCTGCGCACCCCGCTCAACAGCCTGCTCATCCTCGCCCAGCTGCTCGCGCAGAACCCGAGCCGCAACCTCACGCCGAAGCAGGTGGAGTACGCGGGCATCATCCACTCCGCGGGCTCGGACCTGCTGGGCCTGATCAACGACATCCTCGACCTGTCGAAGATCGAGGCGGGCAAGATGGACATCACGCCCGAACGCGTCTCCCTGCGGCAGCTGCTGGACTACGTCGAGGTGACGTTCCGCCCGCTCACGTCCCAGAAGGGCCTGAGCTTCCAGCTGACCACCTCGCCGGGCACGCCGCCGGAGCTCGTCACCGACGACACGCGCCTGCAGCAGGTGCTGCGCAACCTGCTCTCCAACGCGGTCAAGTTCACCGAGACCGGCGGGGTGGAGCTGCGCATCGGGGTCGCCGACCCCGGCGAGCTGCCTACCACCGTGCGCGCCCACGGCCAGGCGATCATGTTCCGGGTCAGCGACACCGGCATCGGCATCGCCGAGCACCAGCTCGAGTCCATCTTCGGCGCGTTCCAGCAGGCCGACGGCACCACGAGCCGCAAGTACGGCGGCACCGGGCTCGGCCTGTCGATCAGCCGCGAGATCGCCTACCTGCTCGGCGGGTCGATCACCGCGGAGAGCACGCTCGGCAAGGGCAGCACCTTCACGCTCTACCTCCCGGTGCACAGCACCGACTTCGCCGAACCCGTGCCGGCCGCGGTCGAGGCGGCCGCTCCCGCCGTGGTGGAGGAGCCCGCCCCTGCCGTGACCCACAAGCGGCGGCTGCTGGTCGTCGAGGAGCGGCCGCAGGGGCTGCTGTCGCTGGTCGCGCAGAGCGCCGTGACGGACCTGTCCGCGAGCAACGACCCGCGCGGTCCCGTCGAGGTGGTCACCGCGGTCGGCCGCGAGGAGGCCGCCGCCGCGCTCGCGACCGAGCCGTGCCATTGCGTCGTCCTGGAGCTCGACATGCCGGACGGGGCAGCGCTGCGGTTCCTGGAGGCGCTCGACGGCGACACCGCCACCCGCACGATTCCCGTGCTGGCGCACAACAACCGCAGGCTGGCGCCGCAGTACGAGCAGCAGCTGCAGAGCCGCAGCAGCACGCGGCCGCTGGAGCTGCTGTCCAGTTTGGACGAACTGCGGGAGCGGATCGCGCTGCACCTCAACGCGGACGCGCCGGAGGACGTCCTGCCGCTCGTGCGTCCCGAGCAGCCGGCACCGGCGGCCACGCACCGGGTGAACGGTCAGCTGGCCGGCCGGACGGTGCTGATCGTCGACGACGACGCGCGCAACCTCTTCGCCCTCAGCAGCATCCTGGAGCTGCACGACATGCGGGTCCTGCACGCCGAGAACGGCAGGGAGGGGATCGAGGCGCTGGTCGGCCACCCCGAGATCGACCTGATCCTGATGGACGTGATGATGCCGGAGATGGACGGGTACACCGCCACGGCCGCCATCCGCGCCATGCCGGAGCACGCGGACCTCCCGATCATCGCCGTCACGGCGAAGGCGATGCCGGGTGACCGCGACAAGAGCATCGCCTCGGGCGCCAACGACTACGTCACCAAGCCGGTCGACGCCGAGGACCTCCTCGCGTGCGTGCACCGGTGGATGCGCACGAGGTGACCGGCGACGAGGTGGGCGTCGGCCGGCTCGCGGGCACCGTCGCCCGGCTGCGCGACGAGATCGAGGAGGCCAGGGCCACCGCGGACGGCCGGGCCCTGGTCGAGCTCGCCAAGGGCGTGCTCGTCGAGCGCCTGCGCTGCGGTCCGGCGCAGGCCGCCGAACAGCTCGCGTTGCTCGCGGAACGCGCGAACACCACGCAGCTCCAGCTCGCCGTGGAGATCGTCAACGAGGTCTCCGGCGACGAGCTGACCGCTCCCCCGCTGCCGGACGGCCGGCCGGACGCCACCGCGGCGGTCCGCCTGCGCACGGCCGAGAGCGGGGCGCTGCACGCGGACGACACGCAGTCGGCGGCGCAGTCGCTGTTCGCCCACGCCCTGGCCCCGCTGGGCGCGAGTGCCGTGGCGATCTGGCTGGCGGGCTCGGACGCGTCGCTCACCCTCGCGGGCCACGCCGGGTTCACGCCCGGTGAGGCGAGCCGCTGGCGGTACGTCCCGCCGGGAGTGCCGACGCCGGCCCGCCGCGCGCTGCTCGGGCGCGAGGCCGTGTGGATCACCGACCTGCGCGACTCGGGCCTGCCGTCGATCGGCGGCGACCTGCCCGGCCGGGTCACCGTGCCCGCGGGCACCGGTGGCCGGATCACCGGGGTGCTGGAGATCTGCTGGCCCTCGGCCCTGCCGCCGCAGCCGCTGAGCGTGCACAAGCAGGTGGAGGCCCTGGCGGAGCTGTGCGCGGCCACCCTCGACAGCACGGCGACGGCCCGTCTCGCCGACCACGGCGCGCCGGCCCCGTCCGAGCTGGTGGACCTCGCCGACGGACTGCTCGACCCGGCGCTCGTGCTCGGCCCGGAGCTGTCACCGGACGGCACCATCGCCGACTTCCGCGTCCACCACGTCAACGGCCGGTTCGTCGACCTGGCGGGCAGGCCGCGGGCCGCGGTGGCGGGCAAGACCCTGCTGGAGGCCTACCCGCTGGCCGCGGCCGGGGGCGGCCTGTTCGACAAGGTCGAGCACGTGCACGCCACCGGTGAGCCGTTCCGCACCGAGCACATGGACATGGCCGCGCTGATCGACGAGGTGTCGCTGCCGGTGACCGCCGGGGTGAGCATCACCCGGCACGGCGTGCTGGTGCTCGTGGTGTGGCGGGTGCAGGACGAGACCGCGCGCCTCGCGAACCTCCTGCAGCACGCACAGCGCCTCGGCCGCGTCGGCGGCTTCGAGGAGGACCAGCACACGGGCGCGATCGTGTGGAACAGCCAGCTGCACGCGCTCTTCGGCCGCGAGCCCGCCGCCGAGCCGGTGCCGCTGGCCCAGATCGCGGCGCACGCCCACCCGGACGACGTGCTCGCGCTCAACGGCTTCGTGCAGACCGTCCTGCACGACCACCGCAGCGGCTCGGCGGCCTTCCGCCTGCAGCGGCCCGACGGCGTCACCCGGCACGTCCGCGTGATCGCCGAACCCGTCCTGGACTCGCACGGCACGCTGCTCGCCGTCCGCGGCGCCTACCAGGACGTCTCCGCCCAGCACTGGACCGAGGTCGCGCTGTCGGCCACGCAGGACCAGCTGGCGATCACCGCGCAGGAGGCCGCCGAGCACAACAAGCTCACGCTGCAGCTCCAGCAGGTCATCATGCCCCCGACGCACCCGACGCTCGACGCGTTCGGGCTCCGCGTCGGCGTGCGGTACCGGCCGGCGGCGCAGGAGGAGCTGGTCGGCGGCGACTGGTACGACGCGGTGGTGCTCCCGTCCAAGCAGATCCTGGTGTCGGTCGGCGACATCACCGGCCACGGCATCAAGGGCGCCACCGGCATGGTCGTGCTGCGCAACGCGCTGCGCGGCCTGGCCGCCACCGGCGCGGGCCCGGCCCAGCTGCTCACGTGGCTGAACCTGGTGGCCCACCACCTCGCCGACACCATCTTCGCCACCGCGATCTGCGGTGTCTACGACCCGAACACCCGCGTGCTGCGCTGGGCCCGCGCCGGTCACCTGCCGCCGGTGCTGATCAGGGACGGGCACGGCGACCTGCTGCCGTTCCTGCCGGGCATGATGCTCGGCGCGATGTCCGAGGCCTCGTACGCGGAGGGCGAGATCGTGCTCGAAAGGGGCGACACGCTGCTGCTCTACACCGATGGCCTGGTCGAACGCAGGGACGTGCCGCTGGACGAGTGCCTGGAGCACCTCTGCGAGGCCGTGCGGGAGCCGCGGGCCGACCTCGACGACCTCCTGGACCACCTGCTCGCCCTGAGCGAGTCCGACACGGACGACGACACGTGCGTCGTCGGTGTGCAGCTGCCCTGACGACCGGCAGTTACGCGGTGCGAGCCAGGTCACCGGTTTTGCCCTGTTCACCGGAGGTAACCCATCTGCGTGAAGCCAGACGAACGGGGAGGCCACGCCTTGGCAGACGCGAACTCCGCCGGCGGGTGGCACGTCATGGAGCTGGCGAGCACCGCACCCGACACGGCGAAAATCCGGCGATGGGCTCAGTCGATCCTCTCGAACGTGCGCGAGGACGACGTTCTCGACGTGCTGCTCGTGATCACCGAGCTCGCGTCCAACATCTTCGACCACGCACGGCTGCCGGCACGGCTGAAGCTCCACAGGTCCGACGAGCCCTGCACCGTCAGCATCGTCGCCGAGGACGCCTCACCCGTTCCTCCGCAGATGCAGCCGTCCCGGCCCGACTCGGTGCGCGGCCGCGGCCTGGTGATCGTGAACCGGCTGGCCAAGCAGTGGGGCGTGGCTCAGCGCAACGCCGGGAAGGCCGTGTGGGCCGTCATCCCGTGCGCGACGGCGACCTAGGGAGCCGAAGACCGTCACGGCCCCGAGACGCACCGGCGACCACCCCGTCGTGGTCATCCGACCGCGATGCCCCCGCGCTGGATTTCCTCGGCCGCGCCGTCCTCGTCGAGACCGACTACCACGCGGCGCAGCGGCGGGTCCCGTTCGCCTGCCGCTGACCCTCACCGGGCTGGACGGCACGCTGCCCCTGGTCGGCAGTGTGCCGGAGGCCGTGACATCACCACGGCTCGACCGCTAGCCGCACCGCGCGGTCCCGTCCTCCGGGCACCTCACCACCGCGAACACGGTCTTGCCCCCGGCGGCAGGCCGGGTGCCCCACTCGTGGGCGAGGTTGTCGACGACCACGATCCCCCGCCCCCGCAGGTCTCCCAGCCGCGACCGCCCGCGCACCGGCAGGACCGGCGACCCGTCGTCGACCTCGACCGTGACCTCGCACCGGGTCGCGTGCCGCAGGACGCGGAGGCGGCCGAAGCCCGACGCGTGGTCGAGGACGTTGCACACCAGCTCGGTCACGACCAGGAGGACGTCGTAGACGTGGTCCTCGCCCAGGTCCGCGAGGGCGGAGGTGAGCTGACCGCGCAGCTCGGCCATCGCGATGGTCGGCTCGACGGGCGAGTCGAGCACCAGCGACTTCGAGTCTTCGTCAACGGTCTTCACCAGGCGCCTCCGCGAAGGCATGAACACGACCCGCGCTCTCCGGATCAGGAGACGTCCAGGATCCCACGGATGATGCTCCGACACGGACACTGCACCGAATTCGGGCACGACCGGTCGTGATTTCGGGCTACCGCGAAAAGCCCGTAGCTGCGCTCAGTCACACAGAACTGCCGATAACGGACAATCTCCACACCTCGCCGCGTCCACTACCGTCGCGGCGGCCTCGCGTTGAGGATGCGCGTCTGCTCACGCAGCACCTCGATCGTGTTCGCCACCCAGTCGGCGATCACGGCCTGCTCGGCGGGCGAGTAGCGCTCGGCCAGCTCCGCCATCGCCTTGCCCAGGCCCGCGAAGGCGTCCCCGAACGCGCCGGGGACGGCGGTGATCACCAACCGGCGGCGGTCCTCCGGGTCGGGCGTCCGGGAGGCGAGCCCCGCCCGGACGAGCCGGTCGACCACCCCCGTGACGGCTCCCGGCGTCAGGCCGATCTCCCTGGCCAGCTCTCCCGCGGACACCGACCCCGCCCCGGCGATCACCGCGAGCGCGCGCTGGTCGACCGCCGTGACCCCGAGGCTGGCGCCGACCGCCTCGTGGAACGCCACCACGGCGGTGCTCAGTGCGCGTCCGGCGTCTCGATCTTCCACGACCGCCACTTTACCGCAGCGAACATTTCAGTATGCTGAACTAAATTGTTGAGCCGACTGAAGCATTGGGGGGATCATGAGTGAGTTGACACTGGCGCTCGAGGTGCCGAGGTGGACCTGGCGCTGCTACACCCGCCACCTGGCACCGGTGGTGGCGCTGTCCGCGGTGGCCTCGGTCCAGCGGCTGGTGGTCGTGAACTGGACGGGGGAGGTCGACCCCGCACTCGCGACGGCCTCGGAGTTCGTGGTGCTGGCGGCACGTCTCGCCCTGGTGGTGCTCGTGTGGCGCATCGCGATGGCCGGCCGGACGTTGCGCTGGGGCGCCGCGCGGACCTTCGTGCGGCGGCACTGGCGCAGCCTGCTGTGGCAGGGCGCCTTCCTGAGCGCGGCGTTCGCCGTGTTCGAGGTCCTCGCCGAGCACGTGGTGTCCGGCCTGCTGCCGGAATCGGCGAGGCAGACCTACCTCGCCGTGCTGCTGTTCCTGAAGAACCCGACGGTGGTCGCGCTGACCCTCATCTGGTGGATCGGCGTCATCCGGCAGGTGTTCGAGGCACGTCCGGCACGACCGCGCGAGACCTTCCCCTCAGCCGGGGCGCTCGGGCGTTAGTCGTGCGGGGCGCACGGGTAGCCGGTGGCGTCGAGAACCGAGCTGGAGGAGAGCGATGAGCGACACGACCACCATCGACCGGCTGCGCACGGTGCTGGGCGACGTGACCTACCCCGCCGACAAGGGGCAGCTCGTCGACCACGCCTCCCGCAACAACGCCGACGAGGACACCGTGCACGCGCTGCACTCCGTTCCGGACCGGGTGTACGGATCGTTCGACGAGGTTCTGGACGTGGTCGCCGTCGACCAGAGCCGCGAGGCCTGAGTTCTCGCCGCTCTCGTCGTGCAGGGCGGGCCGACTGCCCATACGGTCGAGGCAGGCGTGAAGAACCACCACGAGATCGGCGCCAGAGCACTCCGGCGCCGATCTCGTCACCTCGAAGCAGATGTCCGGCGCACCGGGCGCGAGCCGGCCGCGTGGCCGTCGCGGCGGTGGAGCACGCCCTGGGCATCCGCGAGTCGGACGGCCGCGGGCCGGACAGGGAGCACCGATGAAGGATCGCAAGGCGGTGCGGATCCCCGCGCCCGCGGGACGGCCGCGGCTGGACGGCGACGTGCCGGTCGTCGCGGTCGTGGGCGGCGGCATCGCCGGGCTGTCGGCGGCCACGCTCCTCGCGGAACGCGGTGCCCGGGTCGTGCTGTACGAGCGCGAGACCTACCTCGGTGGCCGTGTCGGCGGGTGGCAGACGCGGCTCGCGGACGGCAGCGACGTCACGATGACCCGCGGCTTCCACGCGTTCTTCCGGCAGTACTACAACCTGCGGTCCCTGCTCAGGCGGGTCGACCCGGACGGCCGTGCGCTCACCGCGATGCCGGACTACCCGCTGTGGCACGCACGGGGTGCTCGCGACTCGTTCGCCGGCATGCCGACGACGGCCCCCTGGAACGTGCTGGCGTTCCTGCGGCGCAGCCCGACGTTCCGCTGGCGCGACCTCCCGGAGATGAACCCCGAGGCGGCCCTGAAGCTGCTGGACGTGTCGGTTCCCGGCGTCTACGACGAACTCGACGGTCTCAACGCGGCCGAGTACCTGGAACGCGTGCGGTTCCCGGAGGCGGCGCACGCGCTCGCGTTCGAGGTGTTCTCGCGCAGCTTCTTCGCGCACCCGCGCGACATGTCGGCCGCCGAGCTCGCGGTGATGTTCCACATCTACTTCCTCGGCTCGAACGAAGGACTGCTCTTCGACGTCGCCGCGGACCCGTTCCCGCACGGCCTGTGGGACCCGCTGGGGCACCGACTCACCGAACTGGGCGCCGACGTCCGCACCGGCGTGGACGTGCATTCGGTCGAACGCGGTGAGAACAGGCGCTTCGCCGTGACCACGGAGGACGGCGTGCTCGACGCCGACGCCGTGGTGCTCGCCGCCGACGTGAACGGACTGCGCGCGATCGTGCGGTCCTCCCCCGGTCTGGGCGACGCGGACTGGCGGGCGAAGGTGGACGGGCTGCGCACGGCTCCCCCGTTCCTGGTGTCGCGGTACTGGCTGGACCGCCCGGTCGACCGGCCCGGCTTCATCGGCACGAGCGGCTACGACCTGCTCGACAACGTGAGCGTGCTCGACAACTACGAGCACGAGGCACGGGCCTGGGCGGCGCGCACCGGCGGCTCGGTCGTGGAGCTGCACGGCTACGCCATTCCGTCCGATGTGGACGAGGACGAGGCGAAGAAGCGGCTGTGGGTCCAGCTGACCGAGGTCTACCCGGAGACCAGGGGCGCCGGCGTGGTCGACGAGCGGCACGAGTGGCGGTCGGACTGCCCGCTGTTCCCCGCCGGTGGCTACGAGAACAGGCCCCGGGTCGGCACGCCCGACGACTTCCTCGTGCTGGCGGGCGATCTGGTGCGCATCGACCTGCCCGTGGCGTTGATGGAACGCGCGGCCACGACCGGGTTCGCCGCGGCGAACCGGCTCCTCGGCCGGTGGGGCGTGAGCGGAACGGACCTCTGGTCGGTGCCCCTCGAAGGTCGCGTGCCCCTGCTGCGCGCCGCGGCCCGCCGGCGGAGGCCGGCGTGAACCTCGGTGCTCCGGGCGTCGCCGTACGCAGACCCGGCGGTGGGGTGCGCGCTCTCGCGGCGGTGGCGTGGATCTGCGGTGCGCTCGTCGTGCTGGCGCAGATCGTCTACTCCAGGACCGAGCCGGACGAGCGGCTCTTCACGACGGTGGCGTCGGTGATCGCCTTCGCGGTGGCGTCGGTCTGCGACGCGCTGGCCCGCTTCGGCCCGCGCGCGGCGGTGCTGCTGGTGGCGGTCGCCGGAGGCGGTGGCCTGCTGGCAGAGACGATCGGTGTGCACACGGGCTTCCCGTTCGGCGACTACCGCTACACGGGCACGCTCGGCCTGGAGGTCGCCGGGGTTCCGGTGGTGGTCGCCCTGGCGTGGGTGATGATGAGCTGGCCCGCGTTGCTCGTCGGCCGCGCGCTCGCGGGCCGGGCGCGGGTGGGCGCCCCGTCCTGGCTGGTCGTCGGGATCGGCGCGTGGGCGCTGGCGTCGTGGGACGTGTTCCTCGACCCGCAGATGGTCGACGCGGGCCACTGGGAGTGGGCCGATCCCAGCCCGGCACTGCCGGGTGTGGACGGCATCCCCCTCACGAACTACGCCGGCTGGCTGCTCGTCTCCGTGCTGATGATGACGGCGCTGCACCGCGGCGTCGGCCGGCCGCGCGTCACGAGGGAGTTGGACCTGCGGGTGGGACCGGCACCCGTGCTGTACCTGTGGACCTACGGTTCGTCGGTGTGGGCCCACGCGGCCTTCTTCGGCCGTCCGATGGTGTCCCTGGTCGCCGGTCTGCTCATGGGACTGGTGGCGGTGCCCTTCGCCGTGTCGCTGTGGCGGGCTCGTCGGTGAAGCGGTTCCTCGGCGCGGCGGTGCGCGGTGCCGCCGCCGGTTCTGTTGCGGCAGCGGCACACGCGCTGGTGAACGCGCGGCTGATGCGGGTTCCCGCCGCGAATCCGCCGCAGTGCCGCGAGGCGGTGTCGGTCCTGGTGCCCGCGCGCGACGAGGCGCACCGGATCGCGCCCACCATCGAGTCGCTGCTGGCCCAGCGCGGTGTTCCCGGCCTGGAGATCATCGTGCTGGACGACGGCTCGTCCGACGGCACCGCCGGCGAGGTGCTCCGGGCCGCGGGTGGTGACGAACGGCTGCGCGTCGTCACGGGAAGCGCGCCACCGGACGGGATGCCGGGCAAGCCCCACGCCTGCGCCCAGCTCGCCGGCCTGGCACGCGGTCGCGTGCTGGTGTTCGTCGACGCCGATGTCGTGCTCGCGCCCCACGCGATCGCCTCCGCTGTCGCGCTGTTGCGCGAGAACGACCTCGACGTGGTGTCCCCGTTCCCGCGCCAGCTCGCGGACGGCGCCGGAGCGCGACTCGTCCAGCCGTTGCTGCAGTGGTCGTGGCTGGTCTTCCTGCCGTTGCGGCTGGCGGAGCGCTCGCCCCGGCCGTCGCTGTCGGCGGCGAACGGGCAGTTCCTGGTCGTGGACACCGCCGCGTACCACCGCAGCGGAGGCTTCGAGGGCATCGCCACGGCGGTGCTCGACGACATCGCGCTGATGCGGGCGGTCAAGCGCAGCGGTGGCCGCGGTGTGGTCGTCGACGGCAGCACCGTGGCGGTCTGCCGGATGTACGAGGACTGGGCCGAGGTCCGGGACGGGTACGAGAAGTCGCTGTGGTCGGCCACCGGCAGCCCGGCGGGGGCGGTGGCGCTGTCGCTCGTCCTGGCGTGGCTCTACGTCCTGCCGCCGGTCGCCGCTCTCGCGGGATCGCGGGCCGGTGCCGTCGGCTACGCGGCCGGGGTGGTCACGAGGGTCGTGACGGCACGGCACACCGGCGCACGCGTGTGGCCCGACGCCCTGGCCCACCCGGTGTCGGTGGGCGTGCTGCTGTCGCTCGTCGGGCGGTCGTGGCGGGCCCGGCGGGCGGCACGGTTGCGGTGGAAGGGTCGATCGTTGCGGGAGAGCAGCTGAGATGGCACGGGTAGCGGTGATCGGCGCCGGCATGGGGGGCCTGGCGGCGGCCGCGCGCCTCGCGAGGTCCGGGCACGAGGTGACCGTGTTCGAACAGGCCGCGAGCCACGGCGGCAAGCTGGGGACGGTGCGGCGCGACGGGTTCACCTTCGACACCGGGCCGTCGTTGCTGACGCTGCCCCACGTCTACCGCGACCTGTTCGCGGCCACGGGCGCGCCGCTCGACGACGTCGTGGAGATCGTGCCGGTGGAGCCGACCTGCCGGTACCGCTTCCCGGACGGCTCCGAGCTCGACATGCCGCACGCCGAGGAGGACGTCGAGGCCGCGCTGAGCGACGCGTTCGGCGCCGAAGCCGCCCGGCAGTGGCGTGCGGTGCTCACCGACGCCGACCGGTTGTGGGACCTCGTCGGCGAACCTGTGCTGCAGAACCCGCTGGGCGGGGTGCGGGACCTGGTGCGCCGCTCGGCGAGCGTGCGCGACCTGATGGCGATCGCGCCGTGGCGCACGTTGCGCGGCGTGGGGGAACGAAGGCTGACCGACCCGCGGCTGCGCATGCTCCTCGACCGGTACGCCACCTACAGCGGTTCCGACCCGCGCCGCACGCCCGCGCTGATGACGGTGGTCCCGTTCATCGAGCAGCGCTTCGGCGGCTGGTACGTGCGCGGCGGGCTGCGCCGGCTCGGCGACGCCCTGTTCGACCGCTGCGCCGAGCTGGGCGTGCGCTTCCGCTTCCGCGCGGCGGTCACGGCCGTCGAGTCCGGCAGCGGCGGGGTCACCGGGGTGCGCCTGCGGGACGGCGAACGGCACGCCGCCGACGTCGTGGTGTCCGATGTGGACGCCGAACACCTCTACGGCGAGCTGCTCACCGACCGGCGTTCGCACCGTCCACGGCGGACCCTGCGCAAGACCCAGCCGTCGCTGTCCGGGTTCGTGCTCCTGCTCGCGTTGCGGGGCAGGACGCCGGACCCCGCGCACCACCGCGTGCTGTTCCCCGCCGACTACGACGACGAGTTCGACTCCATCTTCGGACGCCACCCGCGGCCGGTGCCGGACCCGGCGGTCTACGTGTGCGCGCCGGACGACCCGGCCCTCGCGCCTCCGGGCGACGAGGCGTGGTTCGTGCTGGTCAACGCGCCACGACAGGGTGACGTCGACTGGACGGCACCGGGACTGGCCGACTCCTACGCCGACCGCGTCCTGGGCGTGATGGCCGACCGGGGGCTGGAGGTGCGGGACAGGGTGCGCTGGAGGGAGATCCGCACACCGGCGGACTGGGCTCGCGACACGGGTTCGGTGGGCGGCTCGATCTACGGCTCGTCGTCCAACGGGCCCCGCGCGGCCCTGCTCAGGCCCGCCAACCGCTCCCCCGTGCCCGGCCTGTTCCTCGTCGGCGGCTCGGCGCACCCCGGCGGCGGGCTGCCGCTCGTGGCGATGTCAGCGGGGATCGTCGCCGGGCTGGTCGGGCCGGCCTGACGCGAACGGCCCCGTCCACGGCCGGTCGGCGAGCTCCCGCCGGATGCCGGCCGCGAGCTGGCCGAACCCGGCGACGGCGCACCCGGCCCACACGAGGGCGGACACGGCGGCCCAGCTCCAGCCGGTGACCGGGGTGCCGCCGGGCGCCAGACCCGTTCCCGCGCAGGCGATCGCGACCACGATCACCCTGGTCGGGCGTTCCGCCACCGTGATCACGCCCGCCGACGCCATGCCGACGGCCTGGGCCTTGGCCCGCGCGTACTCGTGCAGCAGCACCGAAGCACCGATGGCGGCGCACCACCACGCCTCGGCGCCGAGCACCAGCAGCACCAGCACCAGGGACAGGTCCGCCAGCCGGTCCGCGACCGCGTCCACCACGGCACCCAGCGGCCGCACCCGCCCGGTGCGCAGGGCGACCGCACCGTCCAGCCCGTCGAGCAGGCCCGCGGCCACCACCAGCACCAGCGCCAGCAGCGCCCAGCGCCCACCCGCACCGGCGACGGCCACCGCGCCGGCCGCGACCACCACCCCCGCCGCCGACAGCACGTCCGGATGGACGCGGTCCAGCGGCCGGGCGAGCGAGTGCACGAGCCTGAGCCAGCCGACGACGAGCCGGCTGCCGGACACGTCCTCACCGTGGAGCCGGGACCAGCCGGCGACGGGGTTCTCACCGGTCACCACACCACCGTAGGCGCAGGGGTGACCCGGCGCAGGTTCGGGTACTTCCCGATCATGCATGTACTCCGCGCCGTGGCGGCGGCCACCTCGAGCGCGCTGCGCGGGCGGGACCTCCTGCTGTGGGCGGCCGGGCTGACGTTCTTCTCGGCGCTCGGCCTGGTGCCGCTGCTGCTGCTCGCCCTGCGCGGGGTGGCGCTGCTGTTCGGCCAGGACCTCGTGGTCGACGGCGCGCGGGCGCTCGGCGGCGCGCTGCCCGAGGCGCACGACCCCACCGGCGCCCTCGTCGGGCTGGCGGAGGCGGCCACGACCGCGCCCTGGCCGCTGCTCGCCGCGTCGCTCTTCCCCGCCTCCCTCTACGGCGAGGGACTGCGCCGGGCGCTCGTGCAGGCCGCCGGCGAGCACGTGACCAAGTGGACCGGGTGGGCGGGGCGGATCGCGTTCCTGCCGGTGCTCCTCCTCGCGCCCCTGCTGGTGGCGCTCCCCCTGGCGTTCGCGTCGGTGGTCGGTCCGCTCTACGAGGCCGGCGGCTGGTCCACCGTGCTGGGTGTCGTGCTGTCGTTCCACCTCGACATGGTCCCGATCTGCGCGACCGTGGCCCTGGTGTTCGCGTTCGTCGGGCCGGTCGCGCTGCCGGTCAGGACGGTCCTGGCGGCGGGTGTCGGTCTCGGCGCGGTGCTCACCGGCTTCCTGCACGGTTTCGCGGTGTTCCTCGCGATCCCCGTCGACTGGGCGATCCCGTACGGCGGCCTGGCGGTCCCCGGCGGGGTCGCGGCGCTCGGGCTGTGGCTGTTCCTGCTCCACGGGCTGCTGGTGTTCGGGTACCGGATCACGCTCAGCACCCACGACGTCCTCACGGCTTCCGGAGCCGGGGAGAACAACGGGCCTGCTCTGTAACGCATCCCGCGGGCACATCGCCCTCGTTCAGCGACGACCGGACGAGGGCGGGACGTGACCGGACCAGATCCGCGGGACGAGCAGGCGCAGATCCACAACCGCGCGCGGGCGGGCGGGCCCGGAACCGTCTTCCAGGCCGGGCACGTCCACGGCAACGCGCACGGGGGGAACTCGCGCACGACGACGACCAGCCTGCCCGCCTTCGGCGTGGTCGTCGGGGTGGTGCTGACGCTCGTCGCCGGGTTCGCGGTCTGGAAGCTCACCGGCAGCGGCGAGACCACCACGCCGCCGGTGACCACGACCCGGGACGCCGCGGCGAGCCCGCCGGGCCCGCAGCCCGCCGGCGGGCTGCGGCTGGCGCGCAAGGCCGGTGCAGACGCCGACGGGCCGGTGGCCCAGCGCACCGACGGCAACACCCGCGCGACCGACCTGTACCTGACCGAGTTCAACCTGCTGCAGGCCAGCGGGAACGGGCTCTTCGAGGACCGCGGCCCGGAGAAGGACGCTCAGGCCCAGCGCACCGAAACCGTTGCCACCGCGGAGGAAACACCTGTCCTTTCCCGCGGTGGCCGGGCTGCAGCACTGCTTCGTCACCTCAGAAGGACGACTCGCGTGGTCGCGGGTGCAGAGCGTGGACCTCGCGACCCTCGACTCGTCGGCCCATCTGGCGGTCATGGTCCGCGTGTGGTGACCACGACGGCTGTCCGACGATCAGCCGATCCGCGTGAAGACCACCCCGAGCGAGTCGACCTCACTGCCGGCCCGGCCGTGGAAACCGGCGATCTGCCAGCCGTCCGGAGCGGTGTAGGTGGTCGAGGCCGACGTCGTGCCACCGCCCGCCAGGGTGCGGCCGGCGCTCGTGGTGAAGGCGGCGCGGAAGATCCTCGTACGCCCGTCGCGCTGTCCGGAGTGGAGGGTGACCGACTTGAGGTGCTCCCCTTCGGCCAGCGCCAGCTCCTGGACCGTTCCACCGCTGCCGCCGTGGCTGAACGCCGTGCCGTCGGCGAACGTGAGACCCACCTGGTCGACGCGCGAGCCGGAGCGGAGACCGACCTTGGTGACGCGCTGTCCCAGCGGAACCGAGGGCACGTCGGTGAAAGCCGTTCCGTGCGGGCCGCCGGAGGTGTCGCTGAGCGAGAGCGCGGGGTTGAGCGTCCACCGGAAACCGGCCGCGATCGGGTAGTGGTCGGACAGCATCTTGTCGTCGGCGGTGCGGAAGGCCGCGTTCTCGTTGGCGTACCGGATGAGTTCGAGGGTGATGTACCTGTTGCCGCGGAACAGGATCTTGTCGACCACCTCGCACGCGTCGGTGACGTTCCGGTCGTCGCACACCAGCGCGGGGTCGCCCGCCGCGGGCGGCGTGCCACCGCGTTCCTCCTGCACCCAGGCGTCGGTGAGGCCGTTGGCGGACACGAGTTCGCGGATGTTGTCACCTGCGCGGGTGTAGCGGGTGTTCGTGTCCCCCGCGATGACGACGGCGTTGCCCGCTGAGTGGGCGGTGACGAACCGGGAGAGCTCGCTGATGTTGTCCCGGCGGGCGGCGAGGTCGGCCTCGGTGCTGCCGGCGTTCGAGTGCACGTTGTAGAAGTCGACGAACACGCCCTCCGCCAGGCGGATCCGTGACCACGTGAACCCCTTGGGAGTCAGGCAGTCCGTGCCGTTGCACCGGTTCCACCGGTCGCGGGTGAAGTCCGAGTACGCGTGGTCGGACAGGGTGTTGAGACCGTCGCCGAACGGAACCCCGCCGCTCGTGGGCGTGCGGTACGGGTGGTTGTTGTTGGCGTAGAGAGACGCGTGGTAGTTGAAGTCCTCCTGCACCTGCACGACGTCGTAGGGCCGGATCCGCTGGCCGATGATCGGCGTGTTCACCCTCGGGTTGCCGCTGGACAGCCCCTCCGGCAACCCGGCTATGTTGTAGCTCAGCACCGAGAACGTGCCGCTCGCCGGCGGTGCCGCCACCGCCGGCGGCACCGTGCTCGCGATCAACAGGCCCACCGCGGCTACCGCCCACCTGGCCACTCGCATCGCAGAACTCCTGACTCGGTCGGAGGAGGACGTGGCGAGGCTAGGGCAACACGAGAAAGTTTCGGATCTCGTGGAGATGACAACACCGCGTCCACACCGTCACGACACCGGGAACACGCTTCGGCGCGCACGCGAAAAGGTGGGGCCCCGCCGGACCACGAGCCCGGCAAGGCCCCACCCAGGGGTGGATCAGGCGACGGTCAGGAGCACCTGCGCCCGTCGTTCACGCACTTCACGATCTTCGCCATCGTCTGGTCGGAGTTGACGTTCGCGAAGTCGTTGTGGTCGGAGAACGGGTTGTGCTCCTCCTCCGGGAACGCGTCGAGCTGGTACTGCCCCTTCTGCTGGATGTCGCGCGAGATGTTGTAGGAGATGCTGATCCGCAACTGCGGGATGGCCTTGAAGCCCTGCGGGCAGGCACCGGTCTGCTTGTCGGCGAACCGGACGTGGTCGCGGTGGTTGGCGCTGTCCGCGTTCTGACCGTCCCAGCAGCCGGCGAAGTCGTGCACGCGCATGACCTTGCTGCCGTTCGGGCAGATCACGTACTTGTCGGACAGCCGGTCCTCGAACCCGCTGCAGGTCCACGTGGCGCGGGCGTTGGCGGGGCCGCGGCTCGTCGGCTTGGCGTCACCGGTGACCATCTTGAGGAACTTCGGCATGGCCGTGACCTTGCTGGTCGCGTTGCCGCGGTACTCGATCTTCACCTCGGCCGGCCGGACGATCTTGCCGTTGTTGCCGACGAGCTCCAGGTTCTTGCCGGTGGGCGCGGCCAGGGGCGGCGGGGCGACCGTCGTGGTGGTGGCACCACCGTTGTTGTTGCCACCGTTGTTGTTGCCACCGTTGTTGTTGCCGCCGTTGTTCCCGTTGTTCCCGCCGTTGTTGTTCTCGCCGCCCTCTTCACCCTCGTTGAGGCCGCACTTGGCGAGCTTGTCCAGGCCCTGCGGCTTCTCGGCGTTGCGGCCGATCGCGATGGCGATCCGGTCGATCGTGGCGACGCGCTTGTCCTTCAGCGGCCCGAGGATCGCGTTGTCGATGAAGTTCGGTCCGCCCTGGCCCTTGGTGGTCACCAGGCGCTGGTTGGCCTCGGCGATCTGCTTGTCCAGCTGGTCCAGGTTGCCGTCCACCTCGTCGAGGGCTTGGTCCGGCACACCGGGAAGTGCTTCGCGCACCGACGGGCACTTGATCGTCGGGGTCGCGGTGTCCTGCTCGGCACCGTTCTGCCCGGCGGCGTTCTGCTCGTTGCCGTTCTTCTGGTCGGCGTTCTTCTCGGCGGTCTGCTCGGGCTGCTGCTGGAGAACGCCCTCACCGGCGAACTTGCGCGGCTTCGAGTGGTTTCCGTGGCCGCCGCCGTGGTTGCCGTGGCCCCAACGCAGGTCGCAGTCGGCGAGCGGGGTCAGGTTCGGCTTGCGCCCGGCCCGGCTCATCGCGGTCGCGATGCGGTCGAGCGTGGCGGCCCGCTTGGCGCGCAACGGACCCAGGACGGTGTTGTTGACGAAGTTCGGGTCTGCGGGGTTCTGCGCCTTCGACACCCGGTCGTTGGCTTCCCTGAGCTGCTGGGCGAGCTGCTGGAGGTTCTTGACGACCTCGTCCCGCACCCGTTGCGGCACAGCGGGAAGCCGGTTCGCGACACCGGGGCACGCGACCTCGCCCGGCCCGTTGTCCTTGATCTTGTCCGGGTTGGAGCCGACCGACTGCGGGTTGGCCTTGGGGTTGATGCGCACGACCGGCCAGAAGTAGGACGAGCGGTCGCCGTTGCGGCAGGTCGTCTCCGAGTCGACCAGGCTCTCGTCCGTGGACTCGGCGCTGATCGACAGGTTGCCCACGAAGTCGTGGACGTGCTGGGCGCCGTGCTTCAGGCCCGGCTGGGCGACCGGGTTGTCGGCGCTGAACTTGCCGTTCTCGTTGGTGCCGCAGTCGGCCCTGAAGACGCCGGAGGCGCCGTTCTTGCCGACCTTCGGCTCCACGACGTTCTTGCTCACCTGCTCAATGGGCACGAACGCACTCACCGGCGCGGGCTCACCGTTCTTGGCGGCGAGCGCCACGGTGGCGGTGCCCGCAGCGACAACGGCCACCGCCGACAACGAAGCGATCAGGCGGAACTTCCGCCTGTCGGTCACGCGGTGCGTCATTCGTCCTCCTCGTTCATGCGGCGCATGACCGGGGATACGTACGGGATGGCACATCGGCTCAAACTGGATGTTCCATTCGGCACGGATCGACCGTGACGGCCTTCGTTCGTCGTCGTCGCGGCACCCTCATTCGATGTTGCGCTGAGCCGTTCGTGTCCGCCTGTCACGCATCGCCCGGCCCCGACGATCACCACCAGTAGGCGACGGGGTGGAGGACCGTGATGGTGGCAGGCGTTCTGATCGGGCACGGGTCGTACGACGGACCGGAGACGGTGGTGGTGCCGGACGGGCTGACCGTGCACTTCTTCGCCGACGAGGGGACGTCGATGACGATCGTCAACCTCCTGGCGTTGCTGCAGGCCGACAACCCCAGGATCCCGATGTACTTCTCGATGTCCGGCAAGCCGGTGCCCAACTACCGGTACACGCCGTTCAAGGAGCACGAACGGCGGGCGATCACCGCCCTCAACCGGTACCCGGGACCGGTGATCGTCGTCGGGTCCGCGGAGACGCCGGACACCCTGAGGCTGTGCGCGGACCCCGGAGGCTGTCCGCCGCAGGGCCCGCACACGTGCGCCGGCGTGTTCGGACACGCCGCGAGGGCGGGCTGGAGCTACCTGCTGGTGTTCTCGTGCCGCGTCGACGTGCAGCGCGAGCTCCCGCCGACCCTGGACCTGATGAAGCCGCACGGCGTGCGGGACCGGTCGGTGCACCAAGCGCTCGTCGACTGGGTGCAGAGGTTCGTCGGCCTGGACAAGGCCGAGCAGGACGACCTGTGGAACGGCCTGCACCCGGACGAGAAGCTCCGGCTGGTCGCCTCGGACGACGAGGTGCGCGAGTGGGACGACTGCCGGGCGCTGCGAGCGGCGATGACCGCGGCGGCGGATCCCGCCGCGGTCGCGGCCAACGCGCCGGACGCCGTCAAGATCCGCCTGATCCGCGACTACCCGCAGTACCGCGCGGCGGCACGGGCCGGGCTGAACAGTGATCCGGCCGACGCGCCGGCCATCGCGGCGTTCCTGCAGCTGCCGTTCGGCGACAGGGTCGGCTGGTGGCTCGACCTCACGGTGCACGAGCAGGCGCGGTGGATGGCTGACGACGACGTCACGCACTGGGCGGCCGGGTTCAACGCGTGCGAGCTGTTCAGCTACGGCCTGCGGGGCGAGAACCTCCTCGGGCTGTTGTGCGGGCTGGAACCACCGGCCGTGGAGGTGGCCAAGATGGAGCCGGATCTGACCCAGTACCTCGCCGCCAACTCGATGCACGTGTGACGAAGCTCGGCTCCTGCCGGCGGCGCGTCGAGGTCCGCGGTTCCCGCGCACCTCGACGCGCCGCCGGAGTGCCGATCACCTCGTGCGAGCGGCAGGATTCCGGGCGGCTCGACGCGGGCTCCCTCAGATCCGGCCGGCGCCGGCGCCGGCCGTGACGGAGGCCTTGACCGTGCCGGAGGCGTCCGCCGTGTAGCGGTACGGGATGGCGGCAACGGTGCCGTCGGCCTCGCACGGCCCGGAGCCGGTGAGCGAGTTGTCGCGCGCGACCAGGCGGCCGGGGCCGGAGTCCGCGTAGCCGCTCTTGGACCAGCACGCCTGCCGCACGTTCTCGAACACGTTGCCCTCGACTAGGAGGCCCGCGTCCATCACCGACGCGATGGCGTAGGAGTCGGCGTTGTTGTTGATGTTCGAGTAGTAGTTGTTGAAGACGTGGACGGTCTCGCCGAAACGCACCCGCGGGCTGCGTTCGAAGGTCCGGTCGAACCAGTTGTGGTGGTAGGTCACGCGCAGGTGGCCGCGGTCCTCGCCGCCGTTGCCGTCGGAGTGGCCGACCAGCGAGGTTTTCCAGTGGTTGCGGACGACGTTCCACGACACGGTGATGTAGTCGGCGCCGTGCGTGATGTCGAGCATGCCGTCGTAGTGATCGGGGTCGTTCTCGATCGTGCTCGACATCGTGTTGTGGTCGATCCAGACGTGCGAGGCGTTCTCGATCTGGATCGCGTCGTTGCCGCGCACGCCGCGGATGTTCATGTTCTGGATGATCACGTTGGCGGGCTTGGCGTCCTCGATGTTCAGGGTGGTCCCGGAGATGCCCGAGCCGGCGCCGACGCCGCGGATGGTCTTGTGCGGAGCGATCTCCACGGTGCCGGAGCCGCTCAGCGCCCCGTTCACGAGGATCGTCTTCGCGCCCGAGGACTGCGCCTGGGCCTTGAAATCGGCGAACGTGCTCACGGTGACCGTGGTGCCTCCCGCACCGCCGGTGGTGCCGCCCGCCTGCGAAGCCCAGCCGACGGGACCTCCCGGCGGCGGAGGCGTGGTGCCACCGGCCTCGAAGTCGAGGTGGTCGATGTTCGCGAGACCGCCCGAGGTGGTTGGGTTCAGCCGGATCGTGTTGGTGCCCGCGGCGACCTGGACGCTCAGCGTCTTGGTGACCCAGGTCGACCACGCGCCGGTGCCCTCAACGACGCGGTCTGCGCGGTGGTCCCGTTCACGACGACGTCAGCGGGTCGCGCGGTGGTGGTGCCGTTGGCGAACCGGATGCCCAGCGTCGCCGTGCCCGCCGCCGCGGCGGTCACCTGGAACTGGGCGTGGCCGCTCGTGGAGTTGGCGCCGTTGCAGAACCCGCTGCCGGTGAAGCCGGCCCAGTTCGACTCGATCGCCCCCGAGCAGACCGCGGGCGAGGTCTCCGCCTCGTACCGGACCGGTGCGGCCGCCGCGGTCGAGGACGACACCGCGGCCAGTGCGCCCGGGAAAAGGACGGCGCAGACGACCAGAGATTTTACGCGCATGGGAATTCTCCGTGGATCTACTCGTCGGAAGACAGGGTTTGACGTGATCCGTGAGCGCTCACCCGCACGCTAACGGCAGCCGCGGGAAAAACGCAATGCACCACACCGGGATGCCGGAGGAGTTCATGGTGGTGAACCGAGGAATAGCGCGCTGCGTTCACGAGTGTGACCAGCGGATATTCTCCGACTCACGACGTTGATCGATTCGACGACCGGTGACCTGGCCATTCGATTCGTTCGACTTCGGCAATCGACTCCACTCGCGGAATTCCGCCGTTGACCCGGCGCCGAGAACGCTCTTAGCATCCGACGGAACCCGCCGCGCATCCGACCGGGCAAACCTTTCTCAACGTTGAGTGGAGTCTCCATGGGCATTTCGCAGCAGCCCGCGCACCCGGCGCGACAACGACGCGTCCGCGCCGGACTGGTGTCGGGCGGTGCCGTCGTCGCGCTGGTCACCGCGCTCGCGGCGTGGCCCGGCGCGGCGGCGACCGCGAACGCGGCGGGCACCTACGTCCTGAAGAACGCCGGCAGTGGCCTGTGCCTCGACGCGGGGGCGAGCCCGGCGAGCGGGACGCAGCTGCGGCAGCAGGCGTGCGCCGGTCAGGAGTGGGTCCTGACCGACGTGAGCGGTGGCGTCCGGATCACCGCGGGCGGCCTGTGCGTCGGCGTGCGCGACGCGTCGACCAGCGCGGGCAAGCCGGTCCAGCTCGAGACGTGCAGCGGTGCGACGAGCCAGGTCTGGGCGCTGACGCCGAGCGGCACCGGCCACCGCCTCGTCAACGCCAACGGCGGCAAGTGCCTGAACGTCAAGGACAACTCGACAGCAGCGGGTGCGTTGGTGCAGACCAACTCCTGCGACGGCGCCGCCACCAAGCAGTGGACGCTCACCTCGGCGGGTGGACCGACCAGCACCACCAGCACGACCACTACTACGACGACCACCACCACGACCACCACGACTAGCACGCCCCCGGCCGACGCCCTGTACGTGTCGCCGACGGGTCGTGACAGCGCCTCGGGCACGATCTCCGACCCGACCACGCTGACGGCGGCACTCCCCCGCGTCGCCGCGGGCGGCACGATCTTCCTGCGCGGCGGGACGTACAGCTTCTCCCAGACGGTGACGATCCCGCCCACCAACAGCGGAACGGCGGGCGCCCGCAAGAAGCTGGCGGCCTACCAGGGCGAGACGCCGGTGCTGAACTTCTCGGCGCAGGCCGAGGACCCGGCCAACCGAGGCCTGGCCGTGAACGGCTCGTACTGGCACGTGCTCGGCGTCGTCGTCGAACGCGCCGGGGACAACGGCATCTTCGTCGGCGGCAGCCACAACATCTTCGAGCGCACGATCACCCGGTTCAACCGCGACACCGGTCTGCAGCTGTCCCGCATGCTCTCCACGACTCCCCAGGACCAGTGGCCGTCCCACAACCTCGTCCTGAGCGCGGAGTCGCACGACAACGCCGACTCCGACGGCGAGGACGCAGACGGGTTCGCCGCCAAGCTGACCTCCGGGCCCGGCAACGTGTTCCGTTACGCCGTGGCGCACAACAACATCGACGACGGCTGGGACCTCTACACCAAGTCGGACACCGGCCCGATCGGCGCCGTCACCATCGAGGACTCGCTGGCGTACGAGAACGGCACCCTGAGCAACGGCGGCCAGGCCGGCAACGGCGACCGCAACGGCTTCAAGCTCGGCGGCGAGGACATCGGCGTCAACCACACGGTCAGGCGCACGATCGCCTACGACAACGGCAAGCACGGCTTCACCTACAACCGCAACCCCGGCTCCATGACGGTGTCGAGCAACCTCAGCATCGACAACGGCGAGCGCAACTACACCTTCGACGCGGGCAGCTCCGTGTTCCGCTCCAACACCTCCTGCCGCAGCGGCAGCGGGAGCAACGACAAGGTCGTCGGCAACGCCGACTCCACCAACCAGTTCTGGAGCGGCACCAACGGCTCGCGGTGCTCCGGCTACTCCGGAGCCCTCGGCTGGTCGTTCGCCTCCGACGGCAGGCTTGTCGTCACCCTCGGCGGCAAGCCCGTCGTCCTCTGATCCCCGCCGCCACCCGTCCGGGCCGGGTCGACGCGTCAGCCGCGCCGACCCGGCCCTGCCCGCGTTCTCCCGGGCAGAGGCGGAACCGGGTCTCCTCGTCGATCGCGGCGGAGAACCGCGTGGCGTGGGGCAATGGCTGTCGCGGTGCACGGACACGCCGCCGCACGTCACGAAGGCGAGGATGTCGTCGCCCGGCACCGGGTGCGGCAGCGGGCGAGCTCCACCCGCACGTCCCCGAGTCCTCGACGATCACACGCGCGTCGCCGGTGGATCGGCGCCGGGTGACCGTCCTCCTCGTGGCCCGCGAGCGGTGCCATGCCGGCGAGCCCGCACTCGCCACCTTCCCTCCGCGCGAATCGTCGAACCGTCGTCGAACATCGTCGAAACACACGTGTTGTTATCGCTAACTCGATCTTCGACAGATTCTCACCATTGCGTTGCGGAACAGGCTTAGCCCATAGTGTTAGCGTTCACCTTCCGGAGCCTCTCAATGGTGCTAGGAGCCGGTTCATGCGCATCCCCCTGCCGCGCGCTGCCCGTTCGTCCGGGAAACGCCTGGTGGTCGCCGTCGCGGCTGCCCTGACCGCGACCGCGGCCGTCGTCACCGCTCCCGCGGCACCGGCCGCCGGGCCGGTACCGCACTACCTGATGACCGCGTTCACGAACAGCAGCGAGTCGAACATGTACGTCTACGACTCGGCGAACGCGACGAGCTTCACCCAGGTCAGGGCGAACGCCTACACCCCGCCGTCGGGCCTGATCCGCGATCCCAGCGTCATCAGGCACACCGACGGCTACTACTACATCGTCTACACGACGAACTGGACCGGCGACACGATCGGATTCGCGCGCAGCGCGGACTACGTGACGTGGACGTTCCTGCGCAACGTCCGGGTCGGACTCAACGGGTCCACCGGCAGCACGTGGGCACCGGAGTGGTTCAAGGACCCCGACGGCAGCGTGCACGTGGTCTTCTCCGCGTCCACGGCCGGGACGGCGGGGCAGTTCCGGCCCTACCGGATCACCGCGACCAACGGCGACCTGTCGGCGTGGAGCAGCCCGGTCGCGCTCGGCATCCCGGCCAACTACATCGACAGCTTCCTGGTGAAGGTGGGCGGGACGTACCACAACTTCCTCAAGAACGAGACGACGAAGTACATCGAGCACGCCACCGCCACGTCGCTGAACGGGCCGTGGACGTTCGTCGGCACCGGCAACTGGGCGGGCTGGGGCTCCGGTCTCGAAGGACCCGCGCTCGTGCGGCTCCCGGACGGCCGCTGGCGGATCTACTTCGACCAGTACGGCCAGCGGCGGTACTTCCACGCCGACAGCACGAACCTCACGAGCTTCGGCGCCAAGGTGGAGCTCACCGGGTTGTCCGGCGTCGCACGGCATTTCACGGTGCTGCGGGAGGACTCCGGTGACGGCACGGCGGTGGCGGCGGGCGCCCGGTCGTTGCGCTCGGTCAACGTTCCCGACCGCTACGTCCGGCACCGCGACAACCTCGGCTACGTCGAGCCGGTGAGCTCGTCCAGCACGCTCCCGGCGCGCCAGGACGCGACGTTCACCGTCGTGCCCGGTCTGGCCAACGCGAACTGCCACTCGCTGCGGTCGGTGAACTTCCCGGACCGCTACCTGCGGCACTACGACTTCCGAGTCCGGCTGGACGTCAACACCGGTGACGCGGTGTTCGCCCGCGACGCCACGTTCTGCGGCAGGGTCGGGCTGGCGGGCGGCGGCAGCACGTCGTTCGAGTCGTACTCCCACCCCGGCCGCTACCTGCGCCACCGCGACTACGAACTGCGCGTCGACTGGCGCACCTCCGACTCGGCGTTCGCCGGTGACGCGTCCTTCACCGTCACCGCGCCACTGGCCTGAAAGGACAGTCGATGAAGACGGTTCTCCTCCGCCTGGCGGTGCTGGTCCTCGCCGCCGTGACCTGCGTGGCCGGGATGCCCGTGCCGCAGGCGGGTGCGGCGCCCGCCGTGCGCTACACCAACCCGATCGCGGAACGCCGCGCCGACCCGCACGTCTTCAAGCACACCGACGGCTTCTACTACTTCACCGCGACCGTCCCGGAGTACGACCGGATCGTGCTGCGGCGCGCGAGCACGATCCAGGGCCTCGCCTCGGCGGCCGAGACGGTGATCTGGCGCAAGCACTCCAGCGGTGAGATGGCCGCGCACATCTGGGCGCCGGAGATCCACTTCATCAACGGGAAGTGGTACGTCTACTTCGCCGCGGGCCGCAGCGACGACATCTGGCGCATCCGGATGTACGTGCTGGAGAGCTCGAGCGCCAACCCGCTGACCGGGTCCTGGACCGAGCGGGGCCGCATCACGACACCGTGGGACACCTTCTCGCTGGACGCGTCCACGTTCGTCCACAACGGTGTGCGGTACCTGACCTGGGCACAGCAGGAACCGGGCATCTCCACGAACTCCAACCTCTACCTCGCCCGCATGGGCACGAGCCCGTGGACGATCACCGGCGCGGTGACGCGGCTGACGGTGCCGACGCTCGCGTGGGAGACCCGCGGGTACAAGGTGGCGGAGGGGCCGTCCGTGTTGCAGCGCAACGGGAGGATCTTCCTCACCTACTCGGCCAGCGCCACCGACGCGAACTACTGCCTCGGCCTGCTGACCGCGTCGGCGTCCGCGGACCTGCTCAACCCGGCGTCGTGGAGCAAGAGCCCCAACCCGGTGTTCGCCACCAACGAGGCGACGGGCCAGTACGGGCCGGGGCACAACTCGTTCACGGTGTCCGAGGACGGCGCGAGCGACGTCATGGTCTACCACGACCGCAACTACCGGGACATCAGCGGCGACCCGCTCAACGACCCGAACCGCCGCACCCGCGTGCAGAAGGTCTACTACCGGGCCGACGGGACACCGGACTTCGGCATCCCGGTCCCCGACGGCGCCACCCCGGTGCGGCTGCGGTCCTACGCCGCCCCCGACCGGTTCGTGCGCCACTGGGAGTACCGCGCCCGCGTCGAGGCGAACGTGGCCCCGCTGGCCGACTCGCAGTTCAAGCTCGTCACGGGACTGGCCGGCGCCGGCTCGGTGTCGCTCGAGTCGACGAACTTCCCCGGCTACTACCTGCGGCACCGCAACAACGAGCTGTGGGTGGAGCGCGGCGACGGCAGCGCGTTGTTCCGCAACGACGCCAGCTTCTCCCAGCGCGCGGGACTCGCGGCGGCCTCGGCGGTGTCGTTCGAGTCGGTGAACTTCCCCGGCCGCTACCTCCGCGCCACGTCCGGCCTGCTCACCCTCCAGACCGCGACCGACGCCCAGGGCAGAACGGACGCCACGTTCGTCCTGGAGTGACCGCGACACCCCGCCGCCGCGACAACCCCGTCCAGGAGATCGAGGTGTCTCATGGCCGTCCTGAGGAGAATCGCACTGGTCGTGACGGTGGTCCTGACCGCCGCCGTCACGACGGCACCACCCGCGGCCGCGTACCCCCTGCCCGGCCGCGTGACCGGCGACATCAGCGTCCACGACCCGAGCGCGGTCAAGCGCCCCGGCGGGGGCTACCTCGTGGCGCACACCGGCCACGGCGTCGCGCTCAAGACGTCCACCGACCGGATCGCCTTCCGCGACGCGGGATCGGCGTTCCCCGGTGGCGCGTCGTGGACCACCCCGTACACAGGCGGCGACCGCAACCTCTGGGCGCCGGACCTGACCTACCGCGACGGCCGGTACTGGCTCTACTACTCGGCCTCGACGTTCGGCTCGAACCGGTCGGCGATCTTCCTCGCCACCAGTCCGAGCGGTGACTCCGGCACGTGGACCCACCGCGGGCTGGTCGTCGAGTCGCGGACGTCCGACGACTTCAACGCCATCGACCCCGACCTCGTCGTGGACGACCAGGGCCGCTGGTGGCTGAGCTTCGGCTCGTTCTGGTCCGGCGTCAAGATGGTCGCGCTGAACCCGGCCACGGGTCTGCGGTCCGACTCGGTGGTCCGCCCGCTCGCCGGCAGGAACGGCGGCCCGATCGAGGCGCCGACCATCGTCAAGCGCGGCGCCTACTACTACCTGTTCGTCTCGTTCGACTACTGCTGCCGCGGCGCGTCCAGCACGTACCGGGTGATGGCGGGCCGTTCCAGCAGCGTCACCGGTCCGTACGTCGACCGCAACGGCACCGCGCTGACGTCCGGCGGCGGCACGGAGGTCCTCGCCGGGCAGGGCAGCGTCCACGGCCCGGGACACCAGGACGTCTTCGGCGACGTCGACAGCGACGTCCTCGTCTACCACCACTACACCGACTCCGGTGCGTCGCGGCTCGGCATCAACCTGCTGGCCTTCGACTCAGCGGGCTGGCCGTACCTGCGATGAGGAGAAGACCTTGACCTCCACCACCAGCCGATGGCGCAGCGCCACCGTCCTGGTCGCGCTGCTGGGCGGCATGACCGCCGCGGTGCCTCCCGTGGCGTCCGCCGCCGTCATCGACACCAACGCCTCCTACGCGTTGGTCAACCGCAACAGCGGCAAGGCGCTGGACGTCTTCGAGCTGTCCACTGCGGACGGTGCCCGGATCTCGCAGTTCACGCGGAACGACGGGGCCTGGCAGCAGTGGCAGTTCGTCGACTCCGGCGGCGGCTTCTACCGGGTGAAGTCGCGGCACAGCGGCAAGGTCCTCGACTTCCCGTCGACCGCGGACCGGGCAGGGCTCGTGCAGACCACCGACGCCGGCCGCACCGGCCAGCAGTTCCGGCTGGCCGACTCCCCCGACGGGCACGTCCGCCTGATCAGCCGGGCGAGCGGCAAGGCCGTCGACGTCCTCGACTTCTCGTCCGCCAACGCCGCCCAGCTGATCCAGTGGCCCGACACCGGCGGCACGAACCAGCAGTGGCGGCTCGTCAAGATCGGCGCTCCCGGCAACTTCACGAACCCGGTCAAGGGCAGCGGCCCCGACCCGTGGCTGCAGTTCCACAACGGCTACTACTACCTGGCCACCACGACGTGGAACTCGACGATCACGATGCGCCGGTCCCGCACGCTGGCCGGTCTGTCGAGCGCGGCGGACACCGTGGTGTTCTCGCTGTCGGGGCGGCCCAACGGGTGCTGCAACATGTGGGCGCCGGAGTTCCACCTGCTGAACGGCCGCTGGTACCTCTACTACGTGGCCGGGCAGAACGTGCCGGACTACAACCCCACCCAGCGCCTGCACGTGCTGGAGAGCGCGGGCTCCGACCCGATGGGCCCGTACGCGTTCAAGGCCGACCTCGGGAGCACCTGGGAGCTGGACCCGAGCATCCTGCAGCACAACGGGAAGCTGTACCTGATGGGCAGCGCGATGGACGGAACGCAAAGCCTGACCATCACCCCGATGTCCACCCCGTACACGATCAGCGGCGCGCGCCGCACGATCTCCCAGCCCACGCTGGCGTGGGAGCGGCAGACCGCGGCGGTCAACGAGGGCGCGGAGCCGTTGTACCGGGGCGGCCGCACCATGATCGTGTACTCGGCCAGCGCCTGCTGGGGTCCCGACTACAAGCTCGGGCTGCTCACCCTCACCGGCACCGACCCGCTCAACCGCGCGCACTGGACCAAGTCGCCGAACCCGGTGTTCCAGCGCAACGACGAGCACGGTGTCTTCGGGCCGGGCCACAACGGGTTCTTCAAGTCCCCCGACGGCACCGAGGACTGGATCGTCTACCACGGCAACACCAGCGCTTCGGCCGGCTGCGGCATGGAGCGCTCGACCCGGGCGCAGAAGTTCACCTGGAACGCCGACGGCACACCGGACTTCGGCACCCCGGTCCCTCTCGGCGTCCAGCTCCCCGCGCCCTCGGGTGAGCCCGCCTGACGTCTCGAACCGCCGCCGCCCCCCGAGAAAGGAGTTCTCATGGTTCCCACCGGATGGCGCGTCGGCGCCGTCGTGGCCGCGGCGGCGGTGCTCGGCGGTCCCGCCCCCGCCGCCACCGCCCAGCCGCAGGTCCTGGCGTGCGGCGACCGGACGTTCAACGCCGAGGCGGTGCTGAACGGCGGCACCTGGACCTCCCGCAACGGCAGCCGGACCGTCTACACCGGCACCGACATGCGGGCCGCGGTCCAGGCCGCCCTCGACAGCCTCGCCGCGGGACGCACGTCGAAGCAGTGGGTCCTGGTGCGCGGCAGCGGATCGATCGGCGCCGGCTCCCGGATCTCGTTGCCCAGCTACACCGGCATCGACGTCTGCGGCACGATCAACGTCACCGGATCGGGCACCGGTGACCAGGCCCCGATCTACTCCAGGGGTACCCGCGACGTCGAGGTGCGCCACCTCAGCGTCACCGGCCGCCCGCTGTACGGGATCTTCCTGCGCAACGTCGACAACGTCGTGCTCGGCCAGATCGACCTGCGCCTGTCCGGCGGTCTCGGCGTGCGCATCGACAACCGCGGCAACACCAGCGTGCGCAGCCGCAACATCAGGATCGACAACGTGTACGCGTCCGGCGCGAGCAGCCACGCCGTGGAGACCTACGGCGTGGACGGCCTGACGATCGGCACCGTCACCGCCCGCAACGTGGGTGAGTCCGGCCTGCTGCTCAACGACACCATCAACGCCACCGTCGGCACGGTCGACGCGGAGAACGCGGGCGCGGGCACCGGCTACGCCGCCTTCCGCACCGCCAACCGCAACGGCCGCATCGGCACCTCGTACCCGACGAACATCCGGGTGGGCACGGTCCGGGCGCGCGGTGGTGGCCGCGGCGTGTTCTGCGTGTCGGAGAGCGGTGGCCTCACCATCGACCGGATCGACCTCGCCAACACCGGCAACAACGCCGTGCTGATCGAGAACTGCACCAACGTGGTGCTCGCGGCGCAGAGCGGCACGGTGAGCGGCGGCGGCGAGATCCGGCTCGCCGCGCGGTCGGAGTTCCCGAACAACCGGGACATCACCCTCCAGAACCTGACGGTGACGAACTCGGCGGTGCGGGAGAGTCCCTGCGGGACGAACACGACGTTCCGCAACCTCACGCTGAACAACAGCACTTCGAACGTGTGCGCCTGACGTTCGGACCGGACGGCGGCCTGCCCGGGAACGGGTGGGCCGCCGTCGCGGCCGAGGCCTGGTGACGTGACCGGGCTCATCGAGGCCGTTGAGCATGTACGCCGAAGTACTCCCCCGCGAGCTTCGCGCCGTCCAAGGCGGCGCACCACGCCATCACCAGCCACGTCGTGCGGGTCGACGGTGACACCGCGAGGATCCATGCGCACGTCCGCGCCGCGTCGGGCTGACCGCGGTCCACCAGGAGAACCAACCGCGGAACCTCGTACCCTCTGCGGAGCAGGCGAACAAGGAGAACGACCAGATGCCGCGGATCAAAGCCGCCTCCATCGAGGAACACCACGAGAAGGTGTGGGCCGACCTCACCGAGGCGTTGCGGCACCTGCTGCTCGAACGCGACTACGACTCGATCACCCTCGGGCACATCGCGGCGCGGGCGGGGCTCGCGCGCAACACCCTCTACAACTACGCCCGCGACAAGCGGACCCTGGTGCTGGAGCTCGCCCGCCGGGTCAGCCGTCCGCTGGTGCACCGGGTGACGTCGATCGCCGGGCGCACCGCGGAGCCAGCAGCGGACCGGTTGCGGGAGATCGTCGAGGTGGTCCTGTCCGCGTCCACGGACCAGGCCATGGGCCCGCTGTTCCTCCCGAACTCGAGCCCGCTGGTCGCCGATCTCCCGGCCGGAGCGGAGAACCCGTTCACCGCTCTCGTCGTCGAGGTGCGCAACGTCGTCCGGGACGGCCTCGACGCCGGTGAGTTCCACGGCGTCGACGACGTGGAGCTCACGGTGGAGCTGCTGGCGGGCGCGATGCGTTCCGGCACCGAACGCGTCGCTCGCGACCCGGACGCGCTGGCCGCCACGATCCGTGCGGCACAACACGTCGTGCTCGCGTCGCTCACCCGCGGCTGAGACCCCGCGTCAGCGCGCGAGCACCGCGGGGTCGGTGAAGGCGGGATCGCGCGGCGTCTCGGTGCGGAACTCCTCACCGGACTCCCAGTCGAACTCCTCGGACTCCCCGGCCAGCCGCTCGACCAGCTCGAAGAACCGGCTCTCGGCCGGCCGCAGGGCAGCGACCACCTCGGTGAGGTCGCGCGAGGCGACGAACCGGGCCCCGTCCCCGCCGACCGACAGCACCGAGAGCCAGCCGCGCGAGTCCGCGGGCAGGAGGTTGGCGCCGGTCTCCGCCCAGAACAGCACCGCGCCCTCGGCGTCCTCGGCCTGGAACCGCCCGGCCGCGGCGAGCACGAGCAGGGCGGTGTGGATGCTCCACGCGGAATAGCCGAGGTGGAAGAGGTACACCTCCAGGGCCCCGTCGCGGTGCAGGACGACGCCGCACTCCTCGTTCCCGCCGCAGGAGTCGTCGACGCGCTCCGCGAAGTACTGCCCCGGCGTCGTCCCCACGCCGGCCGAGTCCCAGTCGGGCTCCCGGTCGCGACCGCCCCAGAACCACCCGTCGAACATCGCGCCGGGGTTGGAGATCACTCCCAGGTCCTCGACCGGCGTGCGCAGCCACGCCTCGAACCCCTCGCGCGACAGGGGGATGCGCGCGGCCACCAGGAAACTGTCCGACATGAGCTGCTCCCCCTGTGCACCCCTGAGCTGAAGGGCACTTGATATCACAGGAGCCCGAACCGCCTGCGGCTGCCCGGAAACAGGGCAGCCGCAGGCAGCACCTCACCGCGTCGAGTACTCGGCGACCACCGCCTGCAGCCGGAGCGGGCTGGTGCCGGGCAGGTCCACCGAGCCCACCGCGATCACGCGGTTCGTGCCGGGAACCGCGGCGACGGCGTTGTAGACGGTGCCGGGAACCGCGGCGACGGCGTTGTAGACGGTGCCGGACGAGCCGGGCGGGGCAGGAGCCGCGGTGGTGCTCCAGCCTGCCGGGCCGTAGGAGCTGAAGCTCGCCATCGGGAACTTGCCGACGACCCACGGGGTGCCGTCCGCGCCCACCGCGATGCCGGGCGTGGCCGAGACGTTCGGCCCGCCGACGAGCTGCCAGCCGGCGCCGTCCCGCTTCACCACCAGGTTGCCGGGCCCCATGCCGCCGCCGTCGCCGACCGCCCAGATGTCCTGCGAGGACAGGCCGTCGATCGCCTGGAAGCTGAACGGCTGCCCGTTCAGACCGGCCTGCACGACCCGCCACGCCGTGCCGTCCCAGTGGAACAGCAGCGGACCCCGGTAGCCGTTCCACATGCCGTTGCCCGCCGCCCAGACGTCGTCGGGCGCGAACGCCTTGACGGCGTTGACGGTGCAGAAGTTCACGAAGCCCCCGCCGCGGACGCACTCCGCGGGCGGTGCGTGCTCCTGCCAGGAGGAGCCCGTCCACTCGTGGAACACCGGCGCGTTGCCGCGGTGCCCGACCAGCCAGGCACGTCCGTCCACAACGGACATGTCTCGGATGGTCAGCGTGCTCGCGGTGGCGCCCTGCGGGTACGGGACCTCGGTCCACGTCGTGCCGTCGTAGCGCCACAGCAGGGTGATGTCGCCGTCCGGCAGGATCGGCGCGCCCTTCACCCACACGTCGTCCGCGGACGACGCCGCCACGCGCTGGAACGACACCCGGCCCGGCACCGCCGGGAGCGACGTGCGCGACCACGCACTTCCGTCCCACCGCAGCACGACCGGATCGCCGGTCGTGTACCGGCGGTCGGGGTCGTACCCCTCCAGGCCGACCGCCCAGGCGTTGCCCGCGTCGACCGCGGCCACGTCCGGAGGACGCTCGTCGGCGCGGTCGGCGGGGTCGGGGCCAGGCCCCACCCGGGCACCGCCGCGGCCGCCGGGCCCGTCGCTCCCACCACGACCGCGACCGAGAAGGCCGCGGCCGTCCATCTGCGCACTCCCACAAGTCCCCCAAAGCTCGTCGACCTGACCAGGACTGACGTGCCGATCATTCCGGGCTCCGCGCCGCCGGCCACGGGTTCGCGATGCCTTGACCCAACCGAGCGGTGACCGTGACCCAGCGCCGCGGCGCGGTAACCCGAATGGGATTCAGGTATGCCCTTGTGATCTAGGTCACCGCACGAGTAGAACAGAACGAACGGTTACCGGAAATCGCGCCTCACGACCACCCTCCCTGCGACCGAACACCTGTGAGGACCAGTGCGAACCGCAGTCGTCGTCACCCTGCTCGGGCTCGGTGCCATCGCCGTGGCCGCCGGACTGGTGCTGCAGCTGCACGCCTATCCCCTGCTGGCCAAGCTGCAGCACGACATCGACACGGTCTCCGTCTCCGAGGGTGAAGGAGTCACGGCCGTCGTCCACCCGCCCGGCAAAGCACCCGAAGTCCGCCACAACCTCCGCCTCACCGCGACCACCCACGTCGAGGGCGACCTCGCCGCGCCCGAGATCAAGAAGAACGGCGACGTCACCGTGTGGAAGCGGGCGACGATCGTCAAGGAGGACGCCGAGAAGCTGGTCCTCAGCGCCGAGGTGCGCAGGATCTGCCTCGACCGCCGCACCGGCGAGGCCGTCGCGCCCTGCCACGGCGAGTTCTACGAGACCGAGCAGGGCAAGCGGGTCACCGCGCAGGACAGGCAGCTGCTGCAGCCCGGACTCAGCTTCGTGTTCCCGTTCGACACCGAGCAGCGCGACCACCGTTGGTACGACACGGTTCTCAAGCGCCCGGTCGACATCCACTTCGCCGGCGAGCAGCTGTTGCAGGGGCTCGACGTCTACCGGTTCCAGCACACCGTCCCGCCGACCGCGCTCGACCGGCTCGCGGTGCCGGGCTACCTGGTCGGCAGCCCGGAACCGTCCGTCGAGGTCACCCGGTACTACGGCGTGACCCGGACGTTGCTCGTCGAGCCGAGGACCGGGGCGGTGCTGTCCGTCCGGGAGGACATCCGGCAGGAGCTGCGCACCGACGAGCAGGCCGAAGGTGCCGGAACGCCCGTGTTCGCCGGAGAGCTGCGGCTGACCAACGCCTCGGTCACCGCGAACGTCGACCAGGTCAAGGAGAACCTGCCGCGGCTGTTCACGATCACCGTTCTGCCGGTGGTCCTGTGGGCCGGCGGCGCCGTCCTGCTGGCGGCCGGGCTGGTCCTGCTCGCCCTGCGGCGACGCGGTGCCGCCGCCGGATCGCTGGCACTGGTGATCGGTGCGTGCCTGGCGGCCGCGATCACCTACGGCGTCACCACCTCCAGCGACCCGGACGACGCGCTCGACCTCGAGAACGTGGTGTCGTCCTCCAACGTCGACTACGGCCTGCGATGAGCTCCGCGTTCCTCCTCGATGATCCGGGCGACGCCGAGCAGCTCGCCCTCCGCACCGGGCACCGCGATCAGGGTGACCGGCAGCGGGTTGCCGTCGGCGTCCGAGCCCGCGTGCACGGACACGGCCGGATAGCCGCTGACCCGCCAGAGCGGGGAGAACGGCGTGGTGGCGCCGGTGCGCACCAGCACGCCGCCGGGCAGCGGCACCGCCTCGGGCGGACCGGTGTGCCCCGGCGTCACGAGCACGTCGACGCCCGCGAACATGTGGTTCAGCATCACCCGCTCCGCCGCCCTCATCGACCGGCAGACGCCCTTGAACGGCCGGGGCACCCACCTGTCGAGCAGCGCCAGCTCGCGGGGCCCTGCCGCCAGGTGCGGCGCGAGGAGCAGCCGGGACTCGCCCGCGAGGTGCGGGTCGTGGTCCACCACCTCGCCGACGTGCAGGGACAACAGCGCGGCGACGTCCTCGACCACCCTGCGCATGGGCGCACGGGTGCGCGTGGTCACCGACAGCCCGCGCAGGGACACACCGATCCTCAGTGGACGGTCGGCGGGAGCGGCGGTCCAGCCGATCCCGCCCACGACGTGCGCCACGTCGGCCACGCTCCTCGCCACCACGCCGGACCCGCCGGAGGTCTGGAAGCCGACCAGGCCCACCCCTCCGGCGGGCACCTGCCCGGCTCCGGGTGCGCGCCGGGCCAGCGCCGCGGACACCACCCCGGTGGCGACGGCGACGGCGGTGCCCGACACCCTCGGGTCCAGTGCCGTCGCGGCGAGGCCGATCATCGGGTTGCGGTGCCTTTCGAGCGACGACGTCCGTCCGATCACGACGGCTCCGGTCGCCGCCAGTGCGTCGAAAACCGAACGGGGCAGGGAATCCTCCACCGCCAGAGGAAGTCCGAGGAGAACTCCGCGCTCACCCCCGGCCAACCGCCGATCGGCGTCCCGCGCACTGCGCCGGGCGGCCGCCAAATCGACATCTGTGAAAACGTGCTTCGACGAGTCGAGGCGGTGTTCCGCCGTCGCGAGGAGTTCTGCCGCGGTCGTCGCACCGCGGGCGAGCAGCCGGGCCTGCTCAACTGCTCCGGGATAGCACACAGGGGTTTCTGCCACGTGTCTCTTCCTCCGGCCTCGTCGCCGATGGGTAAGGAGCTGGGTCGTTCAGCCGCTACCCGTTGGCCTGCAGGGGTTCCGCCGAACGGCTCTGCGGTTCGGCGGCCGAGTAGCTGCTTTCTCCACGCGGACCGATCAAGATGACCTGGGTCACCCCGGTCGAAGGGTTGCGCAGAGGTTACTGTCCGGTAGTTTCCTCGCCACTGTGACGTCCCTCTCACACCTGGAAGGAGGACGAGTGCGACGCATTGCGAGCCTCGTGCTGGTAGGACTGGGGATCTTCTCTCTGGCACTCGCAGCAGTCCTGCGCTTGTACGTGTACCCCGAGCTCGCGGTCGTGCCGCTCGACCAGAAGACGGAATCCGTGGCGGAAGGCGCGGCGAAGGTCTTCTACCCCCAGGAGCTCGTCGTCAAGGACGCCCAGCTGACGGCCACCCGCAAGGTCGAGAGCAACCTGACGCTGCCCGAAGCCAAGGTCGGCGGCGACGTGATGGTGTGGGACCAGGGCCTGGTCGTCACCGACTCCGAGAACAAGCTCGTCTCCGCGATGGAGCACCGGGTGTGCCTCGACCGGCGGACGAACATGGCGCTGCAGCAGTGCAGCCAGCAGTACGTGACCGACAGCGAGGACGGTCCGTCCAAGGACGACAGGGCGGTGCACCAGGAAGGGCTCAACTACAAGTTCCCCTTCGACACCCAGCCGCAGGACTACGAGTACTTCGACACCACCCTGCGCAAGGCGTCGACCGCGCGGTACGAGGGCACCGAGACGCTCGCCGGCCTCGAGGTCTACAAGTTCGTGCAGAAGATCCCGTCGACCAAGTTCCGCGACCAGGAGGTGCCCGGCACGCTGGTCGGCAGCACCGAGGCCTCGGTCAAGGCGGAGCGCCGCTACCAGAACACCCGCACCATGTGGGTGGAGCCGGTCAGCGGCATCATCGTCAAGGGTTCGGAACAACAGCGCCAGGTGCTCGCCGGACCGGACGGAAAAGAAGGAACGGTGCTGCTCGACGCCACTTTGACCTTCAACGAGAAAACCGTCGACGAATCGGTGGCGCGCGCCTCGGAAGCGCGTGACAAATTGACCCTGATCAGCACCACCGGCCCGGTCGTGCTGCTTTCCGTCGGCCTGGTGATGCTGCTCGCGGGAATTGCGCTCGGGGTGTTCGGGCGGCGGGCTAGGCACGTCGCCTGAGCACGACCACGAAGTTCCAGGAGGCGATCTCCCGGACCCCCGGCACGCGGGTGATCCACTTCGCCCACCACGGGTGGTACCGGGGGAACGTCTCCACCACGTCGGCGACGGTCTGGCGGTGAGCCCACCGCTGGACCGCCCCGACGCTCACCGGGAACAGCGACGTGCCGAAGGCGTTCTTCGGCGGCTTGCCGTTGCGGCGCTCGTAGCGGCGGCGCGCGTAGTGCCCGCCGAGGAAGTGCCACGGCGCTGTCTCGTGGCCACCCCAAGGTGAGAACCAGGGCGTGTAGGACATGAAGATCGTGCCTCCGGGCCTGGTCACGCGCACCATCTCGGCCAGCATGAGCCACGGGTCGTCCACGTGCTCGAGGACGTTGGACGAGTAGCAGACGTCCACCGAGCCGTCCCGGAACGGCAGCGCCGTGCCGCTCGCGCGGATCATGCCGGGGTCGGGTTCGCCGCGCGCGGACAACTCGCCGACGTCCGGGTCGAGCCCCACGTACCGGGCGCCGGCTCCGCGGAACGCCTCGGCGAAGTAGCCGGGACCGCCACCGACGTCGAGCACCACCGCACCGTCCAGGGACACGTACGACGAGACCTGGGCGACCGAGTCGTCCGCGAGGATCCGGTAGAAGTGGTCGGGGTCGGTCTGTTCTTTCAAAAATGCGCGAAAAAGCCGAACAGAGCGCTCGAAGGTTGGCTTCCGCAACTTTTTCCGGGCCGAAACTGAACCGATCCCGACCATTGCCATCTCCCGCATTCCGTCTACCATGGCTACTTGACAGTAACCTAGCACCGGGAGAGGCAGATGTCGCGTGCTCCGCATTACCGGCCGAGCATTCTGCTGGTGAATTGGCGCGACACCAGACACCCCGAGGGCGGCGGTTCCGAACGCTACGTCGAGCGCATCGCCGAGGGGCTCGTCCGGCTCGGCTACCGCGTCTCGATCCAGTGCGCGGGCCACGACCGCGCCCCGTCCGGCGACTGGGTGGCGGGAGTGCGCTTCCGCAGGCGCGGCAACAAGTTCACCGTCTACCTGCACGCCCTGCTGGCGATCCTGCGCTCCGACGCGGACGTCATCGTGGACGTGCAGAACGGGATGCCCTTCTTCAGCCGCCTGGTCGCGCGCTGCCCCGTCCTCGTGCTGGTGCACCACGTGCACCGCGAGCAGTGGCACAGCGCTCTGGGCCCGTTCCTCGGCAGGATCGGCTGGTGGATCGAGTCGTGGCTCGCTCCGCGGCTGTACCGCAGGTGCCGCTACGTCACCGTGTCCAACGTGACGCGGGACGAGCTCGGGCAGCTGGGCGTCGAGCTGCGGCGCACCGCCGTCGTCCCGAACGGCCTCGACGCACCGCCCGCCGTGACCGCGCGCCGCACGGAGGCGCCGGTGCTCGTCGCGGTGTCGAGACTGGTGCCGCACAAACGCCTGGAGCACGCGATCGACCTGGTCGCGCAGCTCCGTCCGAAGTGGCCTGACCTGCGCCTCGAACTGGTCGGCGAGGGCCCGTGGAAGGAAGTGCTGCAGCAGCACGCGATCGATCGCGGCGTGCAGGACAGCGTCGTCCTGCACGGCTGGGTCGACGAGCAGACCAAGCACGAGATCCTCGCCGGGGCGTGGGTGCACCTGTGCCCGTCGGTCAAGGAGGGCTGGGGCATCGTGATCATGGAAGCCGCGGCGCACGGCGTGCCGACGATCGCCTACCGGTCGGCGGGCGGTGTCGCCGAGGCGATCGTGGAGCACGAGACCGGCTTGCTGGCCGACGACTTCGACGAGTTCGTGCGGCACGCGGACACGCTGCTGCGCGATCGGCCGCTGCGCAAGGCGATGGGCGCCGCCGGGCGGCGGCGTGCCCGGCAGTTCAGCTGGGAGGAAAGTCTCGGCGCGTTCGAGACCGTCTTGCACGGCGCCCTGCGCGCCGGTGCCGACCCTCGTGGTCGCTGAGGAACTCGCGCCGCGGGTGAACGGGAGACTCGCGCACCCCGGTCAGTGAAGAACGTCCAACGTTAGCGCTGGACGTCGTGATCGCCGAGAACCGCCTCGCACAACAGGTCCAGCAGCCCCGCGGCGGCGGCGGCGTCGAAGTCGCGGCGTCGCACGCGCACCGTGGCCGTGGTGACCTCCCCTGTCGTCACCACGCCGAACGCGACGCCGGACCGGCCGCTCGCCGCGGGGAAGAAGCGCAGACCGGTGACGTCGGCTTCGACGACACCGAGGTTCGACGCGAGGAACGTGCTGCCGAGCCGGGAGGCCAGCACCCTCATCCCCCACTGCGCCAAGGGGTTGTGCGCACTGGGGAACCCTGCCTCTGGCGCCGCTGCCGCGAGCAGGGCGCGCACGTCCTCCTCGGTCGCCCCGGCGGGCAGGCGCAGCCTCAGCAACGCGCTGCCGGCCTCCGGACGCGGATCCGCGCCACCGCGCCAGGAAGCGCCGATCGCGGCGACGACGCGGCCGTGCTGGACGCCGCGGGCGGTGTTCCACCTCCGCGTCGCGTCGAGCGCGGCGGACGTGAGCCTGGCGCTGCCGAGCTTCACCGCCGGCAGCGCGCGGGAGACCAGGTGGTCGCCGGTCTCGTTGCCCCGCAACGACGGCTGGATGCGGGTGGGGGGTGTCCACACGGCTTCACGCACGCGGTCGAGCGCGCTCAGCAGGTAGGGCCGGTCGGGGCTCCTCGACGCCACACCGGTGGCGGAGCTGTGCACGGGCCGGCCGAGCGCGACGCCCAGCAGCGCGAGCAGTCCGAGGCCGTCGACGGCGCCGTGGTGAGCCGCGATCATCAGCGAGTGGCCGGCGAGCGCTACCCGCACCAGCGGACCGCCCTCGCGGTAGTGGCCGTCGGCGAACTCCGCGCGCGCACCGTCCCAATCGGACGGACGCTGCACGACCGCGGCCGGGCCGAGGTTCGGGAACTCCTCGGCGGCACGGCACATCCGCGCGGAGACCGCCGCGGGATCCGGCGTCTCGCGGAGGTCCGCCTCCAGCAGGATGCTCCAGGACGCCGCCGGGTCCCCGGAGAAGGCCACGGTCACCCGGTCAGCGGGAGCCGTAGTCGAGGACCTCGGGCTCCTGGGCCTGCACGCCCTCGTCGAGCCGCTGCTCGATCACCTTGTCGGGCTTGTTCTGCTCGACCACGATCACGCCGACCCCACCGGCGAGCGCGGCTCCGGCGACGATCGCGACCAGCACCGAAACCAGTTCCACGTCTACTCCTCACGTCGGGGTGCCGCGAATCTACCGACCGGTAACCATCTCCACAACAGGCTTGCGCCGATCAGTGACCCAGCCGCGACCCAGGCGAGCACAACGGGCGCAACGGGTGGGCCGTTCGGTTCAGCGGGCACTGCTCCGGGAACGCGGTAGAGCGCCAGGTCGGGACCGTCGTGGACCTTTTCCAGGCGTGCCAGGAGGTTCTCGTCCACCCGGCCCGGTGTTCCGCGCTCGACCAGCACCCAGCCGATGCCGCTCAGGTCGCCGCGTCGCAGCCGCGCCGCCCGCGGGTCCTCCCCCGCCACGACCCGGCCGCCGACGGACAGCGAGTCGTCCACGACCGTGGTGCCGGGCAGGAAGCGCGGGGCCGGGTCGAGCTGGGTGCGCCGGTCGTTCCAGTCGAACCGGCGGAACGCCGACAGCGGGTACACGGCCACGTCACCGGGCCGGCCGGCGAGTTCCTCCCGCACGGCCGCCCAGTCCGCCGGGTAGTGCACCGGTTCCAGCCGCCCGAACCCGCCCCAGGCGAGGTCGGGTAGCAGGCCGAGCAGCAGCACCGCCACGAGCAGCCGCGCGCGCAGCCGTTCGACCGCGACCGCGAGCCCCAGGGCGAACGGCAGCGCGAGCCACGCCACCCACTTCTGGCTGTCGCGCAACAACCCCGCGCCCGGCACGTGCTCGATCAGCGCCTCCAGCGCCGCCACACCGCCCGGCAGCACCGCGACCAGGGCCAGCACCGCCCCGAACGCCCCCAGCCCCGCCAGCGGCCACACGGGCATGCGCTTCGCCAGCTCCCGCAGCCCGAGGACGGCGGCGCCGAGGAGCAGCACCGTGACGACGGGCAGCACCGGGTTGGCGCGGCTGTCCGGGACGACCTCCGCGTTCCAGATCCCGCCCAGGCCCAGCACGCTCAGCACCGGACCGCCCCAGTTCTCCCCCCGCGCGCTGAACGCCTCGACACCAGCCGGGTCGGAAAGTCCGTTGTGCAGCAACGAAGGCACCCACCACGGCGCGTTCAGCACGACACCGATGGCGAGGACCTTCCCCGCCCCGCGGCGACCGGCGGCGGCCAGAGCCGTGCCCAGCGCCAGGATTCCTCCCGGCGCGGAGAGCACCGCGGGCAGGCAGGCGAGCACGAGCCGGGTCCACGCGCGCGGTTCGCCGGCGCGCACCCTCAGCCCCGCCATGGCGACCCACGGCAGCGCCGCGTACCCCAGCAGCAGCGTCCAGTGGCCGATGAAGAGCCGCTCGGCCACGTAGGCGTTCCACGAGTACGCCACGGCCGCGACGATCCGCACGCCCGTCCGGTCCGTCGGCACCAGCAGCCCCGCGCCCAGCGCACCGGCGAAGACGATCGCGAGCAGCGCGGTCTTCTGCACCACCTGGCCGGGGACGACCTGGGTCAGCAACGCCACCACGGCGTCGACCGGCACCGCCCGCGGCAGGGCGTCCCCGAGCCCGAACGCCGCCGCGTTGAGCGGCTGTTCCGGCGTGAACACCATGTCGTAGACGAGGACGTGACCCGGCCGCAGCACGGGCGCGAGAGCCGCGAGGGCCAGCGCGGCGCACGTGGCGTAGAGCTTCGGTCCGTTCGGCCGCACTTGCTCCCCCTCCGGGCCCGCCGGGGCTACAGTCGCCGAAACTACCGGCCGGTAGTACTCGCGGGTAGGGCCGGCGCCGAAGTTCGGACCACGGGGTTCGGCCCCGCCCACCGCGGCAGACCTGCCACCGGAAGGATCCCGCGTGTCCGCTCCGGCAACGACGACGACCCGCCTGGACGCCCTGCTCATCACCGGCGCTCTGCTGGGCGCGAACGCGGCGAGCTACGTGCTGACCATCGCGGCCGCGCGTGCGCTCGCCCCCGCGGTCTTCGGCGAGCTCAGCGCCCTGCTCGCGCTCGTGGTGATCGGCGTGGTGCCGGCCATGAGCCTGCAGACCGTCGCGGCCCTGCGGGTCACGAGCCTCGGCCCCCGTCCCCTCTTCGGCCTGGGCCTGGCCGTGAGCGCGGGGATGACCGTGCTGACGCTTGCGCTCGTGCCGCTGCTCGCCCGCCTGCTGCACCTGGACGGCCCGTGGCCGGTCGTGTGGCTGGCGCTGTCCCTGGCGCCGCTCACGGTCCTGGGCGTCCTGCACGGCCTGTTGCAGGGGACGCACCGGTTCGGCGCGCTCGCGTTGCTCGTGTCGCTGGAAGGGCTCGGCAAGGTGGGCGGCGGCGTGACCGGCCTCTGGCTCTCCCCCTCGTCGACCTCGGTGCTGGCGGGCACGGCGATCGGCTCGTTCCTGGTCGTGCTGACGGGGTGGCGGCTGTGCGGCGGCCCCCGGCCGGCCAGGCCCGCCGGCGGGCCGGACGTCCTGCACGCGTCGCAGGCGATGCTGGCGCTGGTCCTGCTCGTCAACCTCGACCTCGTCCTGGCGCGGCACCAGCTCGCCGGCCAGGCGGGCGGCTACGCCGTGGGCGCGGTCGTCACGAAGATCGCGTACTGGCTGCCGCAGGCGGTTGGCGTGCTCGTGCTGCCGCGCATGGCCGTCGCGGACGACCGCCGCCGCATGCTGCCGAAGGCACTGGCGGTGTGCGCGGGCCTCGACGCGTTCGTGGTGGCGGGCTGCGCCCTGTTCGGGCCGCTGGGCGTGTCGCTGATCGGCGGCTCGAACTACCACGGCGACTCGATCCCCTTGTGGCAGTTCGCCCTCGTCGGGTCGTGCCTCGCGCTGGTGCAGCTGCTGCTGTTCTCCCGCATCGCGAGCGGCGACCGGCGTTCCACCGTCGCCGTGTGGATCGCGGTCGCCGCCGAGGTCGTGCTGATCACGGTGTGGCTCAACGGGTCCGTCGGCCAGGTCGTGACCGGTGCGCTGCTCGCCACCGCGGGCCTGGTGGTGGCGGGCACCGTCATCGAGGCGCGCGGCTCCAGGACCGCCTGATCAGTCCGCGACGGGCTCCACGGGCGCCGTGCGTTCGGCTTCCTCCTCGGTGCCCGGCCCGTGCCGCGGACCGAACGGGCGGAACGACGCCGCGACCACCGCCGAGACGGCCACCAGCAGCGCGGCCTGGGCCGGCGGGACGTAGGCCCACTCCTGCCCGTGGCCGAGGATCCGGCCGAGCACCGCGACACCGGAGCCCAGCGCCACGCCGCTGAACGCGATCACCTTCGGCGCGGCGGCCCAGAACTCGCGCGCGAGCAGGCAGGCGATCACCGCGACGATCGGCAGCATCCCGCCGAGCACGGCCAGCAGCACCAGCATCGCGACGACCGGCCACCGGCTCGGTGACGGCGCCACGAACTCGACCCGCCGCCGCACCGGGAGCGCCGCGAGCACGAGGACCGCGAGCACGCCGACCGCGCCGGCCAGCAGGCCGGTGCGGTACCGGGCGTCCGGGCCGAACTCCAGCGCGACCACGCCGCCGTCGCCCTCGGGCAGGACGTACGCCTGCTGCCAGCCGTCGACCCTGACCTTCTCCAGCACCTGCCCGTCCAGGGTCGCGGTCCAGCCGTCGTTGACGTTCTCGGGCACCACGAGCAGCGCCTTCGCCCCCGGCGCGACCGTGATCTCGCGTTCGGTGGCGCCCCAGGTGCCGATGGTGACTTCCCGGTGCGTCGCAGCGGGTTTCGCGAGTTCGAGGTGCGTCAGGGACACGTCCTGCACCACGAACGACTCGGAGCGCGACGTGGTCAGCACGTGGTCACCGGCGGGCAGTTCCAGGGCGGTCGCCAGGTCGTCGTCGCACAGCACCGCCTTCAGCGGCCGGTTGGCCAGGACGTCGCCGAGCACGCCGCTGACCGAGCTGTTGATCTTCTTGCCGTCGACGTCGATGACCGGCCCGCGGCCGCACGGCACCGTGAACGGCGTCGTCGCGGGCACGGGCTTCAGCACGCCGTCGAGCGCGGGCACGCGGAGCTCGCCGATCTCGGCGGGACCGGTTCCGCCCGCCTCGCGCACGGCGAGTTCGAGCTTCTGGGTGTCCGCCGCCCTGATCGTGACGAGACCGTTCTCGCCGACCCGCGCCACCTCGGTCCCGGCATCGGTGCGCACCTCGAGCTCCACGGGCCTCTTCGCGCCGCGGACGGTCTCGACCCGGAACTCCGAGACCGACCGCTTCCCCTGCCACGCCAGGGTGAGCGTCGGCCGCAGGTCCGTCACGTCCGGCACCCACGACGTCCCGGGGTCACCGTCCACAGCGGACAGCGCGCTCGCCGCGACGTCACCCGCGACCGAGGACGAGCCCGTCACCGCCACGCCCTCGGGCGACACCGGGTTCTTCGCACCGGCGGCGGGCACCACGGTGGCGTTCACCGCGAACTTCCCGTCGGCGGAGGTGCGGAACAGCCGCGTGAGCCCGGTGACCTCCTCGCCGAACCGCGACAGCGACGAGTCGCAGCGCACCGCTTCGTCGGTGCGGTAGCAGGCGGGGCGAGACTGGCTGCCGCGGGTGAACGAGAAGCCCTGCCTGGCCGCCTCCCGGTCGCGCGGCACGCGCAACGCCCGCTGCGCGGTCATGCCCGCGACGCTCAGCTCCTTGATGCCGACGTTGCCGTCCTGGCGGTCGGCGGCGACGCCGAGGACCGTCACCCGCACGCTGCCGGTGAGACCGGGGCTGACGGCGTAGGCGTGCCGGCCGCCGCCGGGCGGGACGACGTGGTCGCTCCGGCCGGTGTCCGTGGTGATCCTGATCCGGGTGACCGCCCACCCGACGCGCAGGTCGTCGACGAGGTCCAGGGTCACCTCGCCGACCGCGCGCGGGGTGTCGAGGTCGATCTGCAGCCACTGCCCGACAGGACCGGTGAAGCTCGACGAGTGCCAGGCGGACCCGCCGTCGCCGTCCACCGCGGCGAACGGCGAGTTGGCCGGGTCGATCGCCCCCGCGGCGTCGGCGTAGGCGGTCGACGTGGACGCCCGGACGGCCCGGATCCCCCGGTACTCGGCCACGGTCTGGTGCTCGACGTCCTGGAACGGCGACACGTCCAGCGCGACGCGGCCCTGTCTCGAGGCCTCGTCCGCGGACATCGTCTGGCTGAGGTTGTCCGACACCCTGCCGACGTTGCGCTCCTTGCGCCGCAGGCCGTCCGTGACGAGCACCTGGTCGGACCGCTCCGTCGCGTCACCGGCGAGGACCACGGGCTGGTCGGCCTTCACGAGGCCCTGCGAGAGCAGCGGCAGCAACGACTCCGGACCGCCGCTCACCGTCGGCACGTCGGCCGCGTTGACCGCCGTGACGACCGGGACGGGCCGCTTCACCTCGAAGACCTCGAGCGCCCTGCCCGTCGCGGACGCGTCCACCGAGCTGACGAGCCGCTGGTCGCGCATCCGCACCTCGGGCCCGAACTCCGCGACGCGTTCGATGCCGGGTGAGCCCCGCAACGCCTGGCGCAGCACCGCGAGCGGCGGTGCGCCCGTCTGTTCGCGCGCGATGTCGTTGCGCAGCAGCAGGAACCGGTACCCGCCCCGCGCCAGGAAGTCGGCCAGCCCCGCCGAGCCGCGCCCGTCGGCGAGCGCGTCGTAGACGGCGTCCATGTACCGCGTGTTGCCCTCGGACCCGAGCGGCACCTGGTTGCGCACGGCCCACGGGGCCTGCGCGAGCGACTGCATCGGCTCGTCGACCGTCCGGCCCCACGTGTACTGGCCGAACCCGGTGGCGGGCAGCAGCAACGTCCGCGCCCGGCCGTCCTCCTCCGCGAGCCACGACGCCGCCTCGCGCCAGTGGCCGGGCACGTCCGACCACCCGAGGCCGGGTCGCAGGGTCAGCAGCCACGCGGGCGCCGCGACGACGGCGATCAGCAGCAGGGCCACGCCCGTGCGAACCCGGCGACGCCGGTGCTCGGGAGCGGCGCGCAGTCCGGTCGGCCGCGACAGGTGCAGCCCGTGGACGAACCCGAGGACCAGGCACAGCCGCAGCACGGGCTCGAACTTGTGCACGTTGCGCAGCGGCGCGAGCGGGCCGTCCAGCAGCCCGCGGACGACCTCGGCGAGCGGCGAGTCGAGCGACCCGACGTAGCCGACGGTGAGCAGCGTGAGCCCGGCGAGCGTGCCGAGCACGAGGAACCGGCGTTCCGGCAGCCCGAGCCTGGCCAGACCCACGACGCCGATCAGCGCCACCAGCGCCGTGCCGGCCATCAGCACCGGGTTGTCGACGAGGATGAACCCGTTGGGCCACCACGGTTCGCCCTGGAGCACGTAGGCGACCCACTGGTTCGTGCCGCGCAGCACCTGGAACAGCGACATGGGCGCGGTGGTGTTCGCCGCGGACTCGATGTAGTCGAGGAAGGGCAAGCTGTACCGCCCGAGCAGCAGCAGCGGCACGATCCACCACAGCGCGACCGCGAGGACGCAGCCGGACCACCACAGCACCAGCCTCACGTGCTGCCGGTTCCACCGCCGGGTCAGCAGCCAGATGCCGGGGAGCACCAGCGCCATCACGACCATCGCGCCGTTGATGCCGCCCATCCCCAGCACCGCCAGCGCGGACAGGGCGGCCGCGCGGCGCGGTGAGCCGATCCGATCGGCCAGCACCAGCGGCAGCAGCACCCACGGCAGCATCACGGCGGGCAGCATCTCGGCCGACAGCGGCCCGATCTCGGTCAGCACCCGCGGCGCCAGCGCGTAGGCGAGCGCGCCGGCGTACCTCGTCGGCTCGTGGCCGATGCCGAGCGCGCGGGCGAGCCTCAGCACCCCGTAGAACGCCAGGCAGAGCAGGAGCGCGCACCACAGCCGCTGGGTGATCCAGGCCGGGATGCCGAGGATCTGGCCGGCCGCGAAGAACGGCCCCATCGGGAAGAAGTAGCCGTACGCCTGGTTCTGCAGCTCACCCGCCGTCGCGGCCGGGTTCCACAGGTGCAGCGCCCTGCCGAGGAAGCCGACCGGGTTCACGGCCAGGTCGAGCTTGGTGTCGAACGTGGCCGTTCCGAAGCGTTGGGCGAACGACAACACCGTGAGTGCGATGAGCACCCACGTCGTCGGATTCCGGCGTGCGATCTTCAGTCTCTCGATGCCGCAGGAAGTTACCACCGGGTAGTGCTCGCGGGCGACTGTCGCTATCTTGGGCCACCACGACCGTGCTGGGGCGCACTCAGGCAGGTGGCGATGACTTCTTCGACGGCGTTCGAGCAGGCGTGGGAGCTGGGCGACCAGGTTCCCGGGTGGTTGACGGTGGACCAGGCCACCATGTTGTGGCAGGCCGCGCTGCGGCTCGGCCCCGGAGCCCGGATCGTGGAGATCGGCAGCCACCAGGGCAGATCCACCACCGTGCTGGGCATCGCGGCCCGCTCGGTCGGCGCGACGGTGGTCGCAGTCGACCCGTTCGTCGAGGGCAAGCTCTTCGGCGGCACGCCCACGCGCGTCCGCTTCGAGAAGAACGTCGCCCGCGCGGGCCTGACGGACGTCGTGCGGCTCGAAGCGTCGTACAGCACCGAACTGCGCAAGCGCTGGGACGAGCGCATCGACCTGCTGTACATCGACGGCAAGCACGACTACTGGACCTACACCGATGACATGCTGTGGTCGGAGAACCTGGTGCCGGGCGGCGAGATCCTGGTGCACGACGCGTTCTCGTCCATCGGGGTCACCCTCGGCATCCTGGTGAAGGTCTTGTGCGGCAACCGGTACGTCTACGTGGACCGTGCGGGCTCCCTCGCGCGCTTCCGTTTGTCGCAACCGGGCTGGACCGACCGCGGGCGCGTGCTCGCCGAGATGCCGTGGTTCCTGCGCAACGTGGGCATCAAGATCCTGCTGCGGCTGCGCTTGCGCCCGGTCGCACGTCTGTTCGGCCACGACGGGCCGTACGACCCGTACTAGCGGCTCCGGTACCGGTGTCTACTGTGGACGGCACGTGGGCGGCTGGCACAGCATCGTGCTCAGCGCCTGCGCGAAGATGTCGCTGATGCCGGCGGGATCGACGGTCGTGAACGCGTGACCACCGGTCGCGTCGGCGATGCGGGTCAGCTCCTCGACGTCCACGTCCGGCCCCATGCCGATCGCGATGACGGGCAGCGGCCGGCGCTTGTCCTGCAGCTTGCCGAGCTCGTCGAGCAGCTGCCTCTGGCTGATCGAGTCGGAGTCCTCGTTGCGGCCGTCGGTCATGATCACGAGGATGTTGATGCGGCCGAGCTCCCAGTTCCTCCTCGCCTCCTGGTACGCGGCGAGGGTGGTGTCGTAGAGACCGGTCGCCCCGTTCGCCGTCGCCCGCGTCGCCCGCACGGCGGCCACGGCCTGGCCGTTCGCGACGTGCTCCTTGACCGACGCGAACGGGAGGACCTGCTTGTAGTCCTTGTCGCCGTCGAGCTTCGTGGAGAACTTCCACAGGCCGATCTGCGTGGCGGGCTTGAACAACCCCAGCCCGCGCTCCGCGGCGGCGACGGCGAGCGCCATCCGCGTGGTCCCGGTCCGCGGCACGAGCTGGTTCATCGAGCCGGACACGTCCAGCACGGCCAGCACCCGCGCGGTGAGCGTGAGCCCGCTCCACAGCCGCAGCGTCTCGTCGACGAAGTCCTGGTCCAGCCCGGCGGCCCCGTCGTCCGGCGCGCGCAGGCCGAACTTCCGCAGGTCCGTCCCGGACCGCAGGTGGTTCAGGAACTTCTCCGCCCCTTGCCGCTGCTCCTGCCCCGCGTCGGGCAGCACGACGTACGGGAAGTCCAGCGGCGGCACGGGGTTCTCCGCGGCGACCGCCGTCAGCCTCGCCGCGCCCGGCGTGGAGTTGTGCCTCTCGAGGGCCTGCTCGGACGTGGGGAACACGTCGAGCGGCCGGCCGAACAGGTCGTCGGCGCGTTCGGAGTAGTCCGCCGACACGGGCCGGATCGCCGCGACCGTGGCCGCCGCCGGGTCCTTCTCGTTCGACGCGAACCCGCGCACCGCCAGCAACGCCGACAGGCTCGCCGGGTCCTTGGCGGGATCCGCGATGCCCGCGACCGCCTTGGCTCCCGGCCCGATCAGCTCCCGCCAGCTCCTGCCCTTGGCCGGATCCCTCACCGCGAGCACCACCGGCGACAGCGCCACCGACACCCCGGCCTCGGGCACCCGCCAGGCCCCGGAGTCCCGCGCCTGCCGCAACCACATCGTCGACTCGGGCACCCACACCGACGGCGCCCCGCTCCCGTCGACGAGCCGGGCCATCGTCTCGCGCGCCGCCTGGGCCTCGACCACGACGCGGTAGCAGCCCTCCCCCACGTCGAGCTTCGAGGCCGCCTCGGTCAGCGCCGGCGCGACCGCGGGGGCGGCGGTGACCTGGACGGTGGCCGGGTTGGTGCAGCGGGTGGCGGAGAGGCGGTCGATGATGACTTCTCCACCGATCCAGGCGGCGATGGACAACACGAGCAGAACCGAAAGTCCGACGACAGGCGCCGTCACCCGTCGTGGTCGCACCATGGCGGACACCTTAGACAACGGGGCTCGGCACGACCAGAACTCGTTGGTTCCGATTTCGGGGAGTGCGCGGGCGCACCAGCGATGCGCGTGGCGCGTCCAACTGTTGTGCGCGAAGCGCGGCGGGCGCGGCGTGCGCGAAGCGCGACGGGCGCGACGTGCGCGGCGTGCGCGGCGTGCGCGGCGTGCGCGAAGCACGGCAGACGCGAAGCACGGCAGACGCGACGTGCGGCGTACGCGGCGGCCCCACCCGCCTCAGGCCCAACACGGCGGCAGGCCCAACACGGCGGCAGGCGCCGTCACCTCTGGCGACGGCGCCTGCCGGGCTCCCCCTGCGGAACTCCTGACCGCAGCTGTGCGGACCGCCCCTGCGCGGACCGCACCTTGCGCGGACTACACCTGGTCGGCCCCGGCCGTCGTGGCCGGCTGCGCGCCGGGACGGCGGCGGTCCTCGAGCTTGATGTCGCACTTGCCCACCAGGGCGACGCCGGCGCCGATGGTCGTGGCGACCGGAGCGGCCAGCGCCGCGACGACACCGAGAGCCACCGGCACCTCGAGCACGACGTCGTCCTTGCTGTCACGCACGACGACTCGACGGTTGATGCCCTCGCTGACCAGCCCGCGCACGGCGTCGACCACCGAGTCGACGGTGGTGCGGGTGGACTCGGCCTTGGGTTCGCTCATGACTCTCCTCGGACTGCGGTTTCCCCTTGACGACTTCCAGCCTGCCCGCGGTGGGGACGCCTGCCATCAGGGTTCGACCCTGACCTCCACCTGATCTTCCCCTCAGAACACCGGAGGCCCGCGTCCCCGAGCCGGCCCCGTTCGCCACCCCCGGCGCCGGGTAGCCGACCGACGTGGCTGGACAACCCCCTTTGACGGATCGCTACCAGCACCGAGCGACCTGGAGCACCGCATCCGGTCGCTCACCGAGGAGGAGCTCGAACGCGTGCGGGACCACGAGCGCGAGCACGGCAACCGCGCTCCGGTGCTGCAGGTGATCACGGCACGATCGGAGGAGCTCGCGGGCGGTGCCGAACCCGCGCCGGGCGACCGGCGCAACGCCCCGCCGGTCAGCGGCGCGGCCGGTGGCTCGCCCGTCTCACCCGCGCATTCGCCCGACGGCAACACGCCTCTGCGGCACGGTGTGCACCAGCAGACGCCGGCACGCGGGCGGGACCAGGCGAACACCCCCGGCAGGCGGACCCGCACATCGGTGTCCCGGCCGTGACCCCGGGGACCGCCTCCAGCCCGGCTGTCGCGAACACGAACCTCGGCACCGGCCCAGGCGATCTCACCCGGCAGGGTGACCGTCCACACCGGTGTTTCCGCCGGGCCGGCCGGGGTATCCGCCGAAGTCGCCGACCGTCAGCGTTCGGTGACTTCGAGTTGAGAACGCAGCTCGCCGCACCTCGACTGTGGGAGCGCTCAAGTGAAGATCGCAATGGTGTCCGTCCGCTCGAACCCGCTGGGCAAGGGCGTGGACCCGCTCGGCGCCCAGATCGCCGGTCTCTCGGCGGCGCTGGCCGGGCGCGGTCACGAGGTGGTGGTCTACAGCCGCCGGGCCGATCCGGAGCTGCCGGACCGGGTGCGCACCGATCGCGGTTTCGACGTGGTGCAGGTGCCCGCCGGGCCTGCGGAGAGGCTCGCGGACGCCGAGGTCCTGGCACATCTGGGCGGCTTCACCTCGTCCCTCACCCGGGAGTGGGGTGTGACGCCGCCGGACGTGGTGCACGGGCACGGGTGGATGTCGGGGCTGGTGAGCGTGCTGGGCGCGAGGCGGGCCGGGGCTCCCGTCGTCCAGACGTTCCACTCGCTGGCGAAGCCGGGGAAGCACCGCACGACCGACGGGGGTTCGGCCGAGCGCGGCAAGATCGAGCTGCTGGTCGGCAGAGAAGCGGCCCACGTCGTCGCGGCCGGTTCGGACGAGGCGTTCGCCCTCGCCAGGAAGGGCGTCGACCGGAAGAAGATCTCCATCATCGGCAGCGGTGTCGACGTCGACAGGTTCACCCCGGAGGGGCCGCGGGCCCGGCGCGACTGGATGTACCGCGTGGTCGTCGCGAGTCCGCCACCGGCCGCGCGCGGCATCGACGGCGTCTTCGTCGCACTGTCGCGAGTGGACTGCGCGGAGCTGCTGATCACCGGGCTCCCCGACGGCGAGCGCGAGGCCGCCGAGCTGCGGGCACGAGCGGAGAAGTTCGGCGTCGCCTCCCGGACGACCTTCGTCGGCATGGTGCCGCACGAGTCGATGCCCGCCCTGCTCCGCTCCGCCGACGCGGTCGTGTGCGCGCCCGCGGGTGAGCCGTCGGGCGGGATCGCGGTCGAGGCCATGGCGTGCGGTGTCCCGGTGGTCGCCACCGCGACCGGCGAGTTCACGGACATCGTCGTCGACGGCATCACCGGCCTGCTCGTCCCGCCGGACGACACCGAGAGCCAGGCGCGGGCGCTGCACAGGCTCCTGATGGACGACACGCTGCGCCAGGAGTGCGCGATCGCGGGCCGCGACCGGGTCTCCGCCCGCTACTCCTGGAACCACGTGGCGCAGGAGGTCTTGCGCGCGTACGAACGCGCCGGTGCCGCCTCGCAGGTCACCACCGCCGTGTCACCGGATCCCGCCCGGTAGCGGCGGGAGCGTCATCCCAGCGGCGGGCGAGCGCGCCGCAACGGCTGCACGGCGACCCGCACGACCGGGGCGTCGCGCAGCTCCTCCAGGGGCACGGGCAACGGGATGCGCCAGTTCGGGTACTCCCCGGCGGAGCCGGGGAAGCCGGCCTGGCGCGTCTCTCCCAGCAGGTCCTCCGGTGCCACCAGCAGCAGCCGGCACGGCGTGCGCGCCAGCAGTTCGTGCATCGCCACCACCACCTCCTGCTCGCCGGCGTCCTCGTCGACGAGCCCCTCGGCGAGAAGGAGGTCGACGAGCTCGTCCCGGTCGAGTCGTGCCCGTGCCCGCTCCTGACCGGCGGGCAGCTCCAGCAGTCCGAGCTCCGCGCGCACCCGCACGTGCTCGGCGCGCAGGAAGCCCGTCGCGGTCGGGAGGTCGTGCGCCGACAGGGTCGCCACCGCCTGGGCGGGCCAGCGGTCGGGCGGCAGGGGCCGGCACCCCTGCCGGGACCACAGCGCCGCGGAACTGAGCATCCCCCGGTCGTGCAGCGCCCGCGTCACCTCCGGCTCCTCCCCCTGGTCCTCCCCGACGACCACCGCGCCCGCCCGGTGGGCCTCCAGCGCGAGCACGCCGAGCATCGCCTCGGCGTCGTAGCGGACGTAGGTGCCCCGCTGCGGCGCTTCACCCGGCGGGATCCACCACTGCCGCCAGAGCCCGGCGACGTGGCCGACCCTGATGCCGTCGGCGTGCCGCAGGACGCCGCGCAGGACGTCGCGGAACGGCGCGAACCCCGCGGCGGCGAGCCGGTCGGGACGCCACGGCGGCACTCCCCAGTCCTCCCCGGGAGCGGCGCCGATCGTCGTCCCGAGCGCCAGCACGTCCTGCGACGCCCACGCGTCCGCGCCCGATGGCGCCACCCCCGCGGCGAGGTCGCCGATCAGGCCGACGGCGAGGTCGGCGGAGTCCCTGGCCTTCGCGACCTGCTCGGCGCACAACCGCTGCAGCCACGCGTGGAACGCGACGCGGGGAGCGAGCCGCGCGGCCTGCTGCGCCACCGCGGGCGAATCGGGGTGCCGCAGCCGGGCAGGCCAGCGCCGCCAGTCCGCACCGTGCCGCTCGGCCAGCGCGCAGAACGTCGCGAACCGCGCCAGCTCGGGACGCGGCGGCCCGTCCGGTGGCGAAGCGTGCGACCACAGCAGCTCCAGGGCCGCCAGCTTGGCCTGCCACGTCTCGTCGTGGTCCACCAGCTCGCCGCCGGACGGCCGGAGCTCGTCCACGACCTCGCGGATCTCCGCCGGGGCGTGGCGGTACGCGGCGGTGTCCTCCACCCGCAGGTAGAGGGGGTTCAGGAACTGCCTGCTCGACGGCGAGTGCGGGGACCGCTCGACGGGCGAGACGGGCGTGACGGCGTGCACCGGGTTCAGCAGCACCGCGCCCGCACCGAGCTCACCGCACCAGCCGACGAACGAGCTCAGGTCGCCGAAGTCGCCCATGCCCCAGGACTTCCCCGAGCGCAGCGCGTGCAGCTGGACCGTCCACCCCCAGGCGGGCAACGGCGTCGGCACCCCGCGCGGGGTCACGAGCAGCAGCACCCGCTGGTCCTCCGTTTCCAGACGGTGCACGCCGAACGGGAGCCGGTCGGCGCGCGCCCGGCCGTTCACCGGGATCTCCTGGCCTCCCTCGCAGTGCACGACCCCGGCGCGCGGCAGGGCCACGGCCTGCCGGCCGCTCAGCACGACGGTCTCCGGCAGGACGCCCGCGCAGCGCCGCCGCCGCACCTCCGCCAGCTCACCGCGGACCGCCGCGGCGCTCGAGGTGTCGAGCCCGAACTGCTCCAGCACCGCCCGCAATACCGGCCGGTCCACCGGCAGCCGCTCCTGACCGGCGCCGCGGTAGGAGGTCGACACCCCGAAGGCCTCGGCCAGTTCGTGCAGGTCGTCGTCGTCCACCACGCGCGCATCAGCTCCTCGGCGCTCCGCACCCGAACTTCCCGCGCGGACCGCGCTGAAACGCGCTGGTGGACCTGGATGCCGCGCTACCACGCGGTGGTCATCGGTGCCGAGGCGCTTCGGGTTCCGCCGGGCGGTCTGCGAACCGCATCGAGCAGGCCGTCGAAGGTTGCGGCTCGAAAAGGGACGCCTGTGCGTCCGGACCGGTGCACGTCGAGCCGGACCACCACGGCTACCGGCTGCCGAGCACCGCCCACACCGTCTTGCGGCCCCCTGCCGCGTCGACCACGCACCCCCAGGTCTTCGCGAGCTGGGCGACGATGTGCACACCCCTGCCCGCGTTGCGGGCGTCGCTCGCGGGGTCGACGAGCACGGCCGGAGCCAGGTCGTCGTCACCCACCGCCACGGTGAGCCGGCCGCGGCGCAGCTCCAGCCGCAGCCGGGCCTCGGAGCCGGTGTGCTCCACGGTGTTCTGCACGAGTTCCGACGCCACGTGCACCGCGTCCTGCGTCAGCCGGTCCGGCAGTTCCCACCCCGCGCAGGTCCTCGCGACGAACCGGCGGGCGGCGCGGGGGCTGCCCAGGTCGTGCGGCAGGTTCCGGTGCGCGCGCCGGCGCGGCTGCGGCCGGTCGACGTTCGCCAGCGCCTCACCCACCTCGCCGAACACCCCGACGTAGCGCCTCGCGGGTGCGCGCCGGAACAGGTCGACGTACGCGGCTCCGGTGGCCACCAGCACCGGGAGCGCGGGCCAGTCGCTGATGCGCAGCCACACCGTCGTGAACACGTTCAGGACGCTGTTCGTCGCGATCTTCACAGCGCTGAGGTCGACGACCAGCGCCCGGGGTTGCTCGACGGCGCACTTCAGCATGAAGTCCCGCAGCACGCCGTAGGTCGAGTGCCCGAGAACGCCTTCGGGGCGGATCACCGCGCACCCCTCGCGCTCCTCGGCGCTGCACCTCAACCGCTGTTCGCTCCGCAGTCCGGTCATCAGCCGGCTTTCGCGGCGCTTCCCGCACTCACGAGCGCGTCGTGCAGGGACCCGGCGACCGGGAGGTGCCCGTCGAGCCCGCTGACCTCCAGCAGCCGCTGGAGCGGGCGCGTGTTCACGACGACGCGCAGGTCGACGCCATCGCGTCTCGCCTGCTCGCAGGCCTCCACGAGCACACGCAGACCGGTGGACCCGATGAAGGAGACCTCCTCCAGGTCGACCACCACCACCGGTGGCGTGGCGTCGAGGGCCTCGAAGAGGGGGTCGCGGACCGCCGCCTCCGTGAAGGCGTCGACCTCACCGGCTATCCGGACCACCACGGCCGCGTCGATCGTGGCGACACGCACCGACGCGAATTCATCGTGCTCAAAAGCTTCTTCAGTCATACGGCATCCCTTGTGAGGTGGCGCCGCATCGGCCGAGCTACCTGCTGAACCCGACCTGGCGGTGAAGGCAGGTGGTACGACCGTATTACCGTCCGGCCCTGCCGTCGACCCGGAAACCCGCGGCGGGGCCGAACGGAGCAACGGCCCCGAAGTGTCGCTTCGGGAGCGCGGGGTACCCCGTCCCGACGACACGAGGCAGAGGAGCACCAGTGCCACGAGACCTTGCCGCCGGAGCCCCCGCCGGCGCAGTGGAGGCGTTGCGCGCTCCCGTCCCCGGACTGCCCGCCGCGGCGGTGGTGCCGCACATCCCGGCGCGTGGTTCCTCCGCCCTGTCGGCCGTCCCCGCCCGCTCCGGTGGCCTCCCCCGGGCACGGCTGCCTCGTCGGCCACGGCTGGACGCCGGACGCGCTGCTCAAGGCCTGCGACGGCGGCCTGGAGAAAGCGCCGGCCGGGCGGCTGGCGGCGCACTCCCCGCCAGCGCGGGCGTGAGCTGATCGCCGTGCGGGAAGAAGAAGCGCGCACGGTCACGGTCGTCCTGCGCGAGCACCCGCTGAGGCCGGGTCCGCGGCAGGACGCGGGCACGTGACGGACATCAGCGTGCGGACGGCGGACCTCGCGGGTGTGGTGGTGGCGACCCCGGTGGGGCGGCTGGACCTGTCCACCTACGCCGAGCTGCGCGACGGGCTGATCGAGCAGGCGACCGGGGTGCCGGTCGCGATCGTCGTCCGCCTCGGTCCGGACTTCGAGTCGGCGAGCCACGCCATGCTGTCCGTCTTCGCCACGGTCTGGACGAAGATCTCGCACTGGCCGGACGTGCCGCTGGTGCTCCTCGCCGAGACGGCACGGCACCAGCGCGACCTCAGGCGCAGCGGCGTGACGCGCCACGTGGCGACGACGACCGACATGGCCGCTGCACTGGAGCGCGCCGAAGGACCTCCCCTGCGGCGCCACCGCCGCCTGAGCCTGCCGCGGTCGCTGGTCGCGCCGCTGATGGCCAGGGACGCGGTCCGCTCCGCCTGCGAGGAGTGGAACCTGCCCGCCGTGGCCGACGACGCGCTGCTCGTGGTGAGCGAACTCGTCGAGAACGCGGTCCGGTACTCCGGTTGCGAACCCTTGCTGCGCGTCGGACTGCGCGCCGGCGGGCTGTCCCTCGCCGTCGTCGACGACAACCCCGACCCCCCGGCCCACCGCGCCGGACCGTGGCGGGGCGGACTGGACCTCGTCGACCGGATGTGCCTCGCCTGGGGCAGCACCCCGTCCTTCGGCGGTGGCAAGGTCGTGTGGGCCGTCCTGCCGATCCGGCGACAGCGTTAGTTCTGCCGGGTGAACGACCGTCGCCCTCCCGGCACGGATCAGTCCACAGTGGAGGAGCCGGCGATCACCACTCCCGGAACAGGGGCGCCGTGACCGGCCGGGCGGATCCGCCGGGGAACGGCGTGTGATCCGGTGGTCCGTGCGGTTGAACGCGATCTCGGCGGGAACACCTGCGGTTCCGAAGGCCGATCGTCGCGAGGTGGCAGCAGATGTCCGCAGACCAGTACACCCGGCAGGACCCGCGGGAGCAGTACCCGCGTCCCGATGCCCAGGAGGGGCAGGAGCAGGCGCACCCCGGCACCGACCGGCAGATGGGGCCGGAGCCCGACCACGGCGAGAAGACCTACCGGGGCAGCGGCCGGCTCACCGACACCAAGGCCGTGATCACCGGCGGGGACTCGGGCATCGGCCGCGCGACGGCGCTCGCGTTCGCCAGGGAGGGCGCGGACGTGTTGCTGTCCTACCTCGAAGAGGAGCAGGAGGACGCCGAGCGCACCGCCGAGCTCGTGCGCGACGCCGGGCGGCAGGCCGTGCTGGCGCCGGGCGACCTGCGCAGCGAGGACGCGTGCCGCGACCTGGTCGAGCGGGCACGCGAGGAGTTCGGACGGATCGACGTCCTCGTCAGCAACGCGGCCTACCAGATGGCGCAGAGCGACGGGCTGCTCGGCATCGACAGCGAGCAGCTGGACCGCGTCTTCAAGACCAACATCTACGCGATGTTCTGGCTGTGCAAGGCCGCGGTGCCGCTGATGCCGCCGGGATCGGCGATCATCACCACCTCGTCGATCCAGGCGTTCATGCCCTCTCCCCCGCTGATGGACTACGCGGCCACGAAGGCCGCGATCGTCAACTTCACCAAGGCGCTCTCGGCCGACCTGATCGAGAAGGGCATCCGGGTCAACTCCGTCGCACCCGGCCCGGTGTGGACGCCGCTGATCCCCGCGACGATGCCCGCCGAGAAGGTCGGGGACTTCGGCGCGCAGACCCCGATGGGCCGCGCCGCGCAGCCCGCCGAGCTGGCACCGGCCTACGTCTTCTTCGCCTCGCAGGAGTCGAGCTACATCACCGGGGAGGTCCTGGGTGTGACCGGCGGTCAGCTGCTCACCTGATCTTCGGCGGTTCGAACGCCGCGTCGCGGTAAACCTCCACCATGGACCAGAACAGGGCACCGGTGCTGGAAGCGTTGCAGGCTTACCGCGAACGCGGCTACACGCCGTTCACCCCACCCGGCCACCGCCAGGGACGGGGAGCCGACCCGCGCGTGCTCGACGTCCTCGGCGAGGACGTCTTCGCGGCCGACGTGATCCCGGTGAACGGCCTGGACGACCGGACCGGCAGCCAGGGCGTGGTCGAGCACGCCCAGCAGCTGATGGCCGAGGCCGTGGACGCCGACCAGGCGTTCTTCTCGACCTGCGGCAGCTCGTTGTCGGTCAAGAGCGCGATGCTGTCGGTGGCGGGACCGCACGAGAAGATCATCGTGCCCCGCCACGCCCACAAGTCCGTCATCTCCGCGCTCATCCTCAGCGGCGTCTCGCCGGTGTGGCTGTCGCCGCACTGGGACGCCGGGCGCCACCTCTCCCACCCGCCGGGCCCGGAGGAGGTACGGGAGCTGTTCGAGGCCGAACCCGAGGCCAAGGGCATGCTGCTCGTGACGCCCAACGACTACGGCACCTGCGGTGACATCGCGGCGATCGCCGAGGTCTGCCACTCCTTCGGCAAGCCGCTGATCGTGGACGAGGCCTGGGGCGCGCACCTGCCGTTCCACCCCGGCCTGCCGCAGTGGGGCATGGACGCCGGTGCCGACGTGGTCGTCACCAGCGTGCACAAGTCCGGTGCCGCGGTGGAGCAGAGCTCGGTGTTCCACCTGCGGGGCGACCTGGTCGACCCGGACGTGCTCAAGGCGCGGGAGGACCTGCTGGCCACCACGAGCCCCACGTCCATCGTCTACGCCACCCTCGACGGCTGGCGGCGGCACATGGTCCAGCACGGCGAAGAACTGCTCACGGCGGCCCTCGCACTCGCCCACGCCACCCGCGACGCCATCAACGACCTGCCCGGCCTGCGCGTGATGGGCGAGGCCGAGTTCATCGGGAAGGGCCTGGCGCACGCACTCGACCCGCTCAAGATGACCATCGACGTGTCCGGCCTCGGCATCAGCGGCTACCAGGCCACCGACTGGCTGCGCGAGCACCAGCGCGTCACGCTCGGCCTCTCCGACCACCGGCGCGTCGTCGCCCACTTCACCCACGCCGACGACCACCGCACCGCCGCCATCCTGCTCGAAGCGCTGTCCGCGCTGGTCAAGGCCGATCTGCCCGCACCGCCGCAGGTCGACCTGCCGTCACCGGACGAGCTGCAGCTGGAGACGGCGATGCTGCCGCGGGACGCGTTCTTCGCCGAGGTCGAGCAGGTGGGCGCGGAGCAGGCCGTCGGCCGCATCAGCGCCGAGATGGTCACGCCCTATCCGCCCGGCGCACCCGCGGTCCTGCCCGGCGAAGTCATCACCCAGGAGGTCGTGGACTACGTCCGCAGCGGCCTCGACGCGGGGATGACCCTGCCCGACCCGTCCGACCCGGAGCTGAAGAGCTTCCGCGTGGTGGCGCGCAAGCCGTGAGGTCCAGGCGTGCGCGCGGTGCGCCTCCTCAGAGGTGAGGTGGAGGTCCGTCACGACCGCGATCGCACGGACCGCACCCCGGACTCGCTGACGACACCGGCGACCACGCCGGTGTCGTCGCCGAGCGGTCCCGGTCAGGTCGGGACCTTCGACGGTGGGACCGGCCCGGTGGCGTCGCCGACAGTGGAGCGGTACGACGCGAACCAGGCAACACGACGGGGTGAAGAACATGGCTCAGGTGACGGCGGCGCTGGGGCTCGGGCCCGACCAGGTCGAGGGCGTGCTCGCGGCGGCGTCGCTCGCGCCGTCCGTGCACAACACCCAGCCCTGGCGGTTCCAGGTGAAGCGAGACCGCATCGAGCTGTACGCGGACCACGGCCGCAGGCTGGCCGCGACCGACCCGGAGGACCGCGCACTGCGGCTCTCGTGCGGCGCGGCGCTGTTCAACCTGCGCCTCGCGCTGGAGGCCCGGGGCGTGCGCCCGCTGGTGTCGATGCTGCCCGGTCACGACGCGCCGGGTGCGCTCGCGGTGGTCCGGCGCGGCGGCTCGATCAAGATCAACGCCGAGAACCGCGCCCTGCTCGACGCCGTTCCCCGCCGGCGCACCAACCGCACCCCGTTCCTCGAGGCGCCGGTCGACCCCCGGCAGCGGCACGCCCTGGTCAGGGCGGCCGAGCTGGAGCGCTCGTGGCTGCACGTCATCTCGACGCCGCAGGACCGGGCGCAGCTCAAGCGGTTCGTCCGGCAGGCGCACGAGATCCAGCTCGGCGACGAGGGCGTGCAGGCCGAGCTCGCGGCGTTCACCGGCCACCGCCCCGGCGCCGCCGACGGCGTGCCGCCCGCCTCGGCGGGGGTGCGGCCCGCGATGCAGGACGAGTGGGCCTTCCGCGACTTCCAGGGCCCCGAGCGCCACCCCGGCAAGGACTACGAGTCCGACCCGCTCGTGGTGGTCCTCTGCTCGTTCTACGACGGCCCGCTCGGCGAACTGCAGGCAGGACAGGCGATGCAGCGCGTCCTGCTCACGGCGACCACGCGCGGCCTGTCGGCGTCGTTCCTGTCCCAGCCTGTCGAGGTGCGGCGGGTCCGCGAGAACCTGAGGCGCGCGCTCGGCGGCATGCTCGTGCCGCAGACCGTGCTGCGGGTGGGGTTCAGCACCCCGGTCCCGGCGACGCCGCGGCGCCCCGTCGCGGAGCTGCTGGTGGACGCCGACGAGCACGCGCCCTGCTGACGACGGGACTCCGGTCCCGCCGCCGAGCCTGCTTCCCGCTCTGCCGCGGACGGGCGGCACGAAGCACCGCGGACCGGCACACCGAAGGCCGTCGACGCAGGGCACCGCGCTGGTCGGGGCGGAGCGGGTGACGGCCGCGTGCTGGGCCACTCCGCCGTGCTGGCCGCGCCCAGTCGCGCTGGGCCACTCCGCCGCACTGGGCCACTCCGCCGGACTGGGCCGCGCCCAGCCGCACGAGCCGATCGTCCGCGCTGCACCAACGCACCACGTCCCCGTTCTCGTGGTGCACCAGCCCGTCCCGGAGCCTTCCGGAACCACATCACCGTCCCCGCTTCCCGGAGCGCACCGGAAGTTGATCGTGGTGTGCACGACCGCCCACGAGGGAACCCAGGGACTTCGGTCCTCGTCCGCGTGGACCGCAGGCCCTGTCCGGTGATCCTCCGCGACGGCAGCGTGGGAGGCGATGAAACCTAGTGAGGAGCACGAGATGCCGAACGCCGACTTGGAGCTCGTCGACGCGTACTGGCGAGCAGCCAACTACCTGTCGGCCGGCCAGATCTACCTGCTGGACAACCCGTTGCTGACCGAACCGCTGGCACCGGAGCACATCAAGCCCCGTCTGCTGGGCCACTGGGGCACCACGCCGGGGCTGAACTTCCTCTACGCCCACCTCAACCGCGTCATCCGCGACCGCGACCTGGACATGATGTTCGTGACCGGTCCCGGTCACGGCGGTCCCGCGCTGCTGGCCAACACCTGGCTGGAGGGCACCTACAGCGAGACCTACCCGGACGTGCCGCGTGACGAAGACGGCATGCGCAAGCTGTTCCGCCAGTTCTCCTTCCCCGGCGGCGTGCCGAGCCACGTGGCGCCCGAGGTGCCCGGCTCCATTCACGAGGGCGGCGAACTGGGCTACTCCCTCGCGCACGCGTTCGGCGCCGCGTTCGACAACCCCGGCCTGATCGTCGCGTGCGTCGTCGGTGACGGTGAGGCCGAGACCGGGCCGCTCGCGGCCAGCTGGCACGCCGGCAAGTTCCTGCACCCCCGGCGTGACGGGGCGGTGCTGCCGATCCTGCACCTCAACGGCTACAAGATCGCCAACCCGAGCCTGCTCGCCCGCATCCCGCACGACGAGCTGGACGCGTTGCTGCGCGGCTACGGCTACGCGCCGTACTACGTCGAAGGCGACGAACCCAAGGCGATGCACGCGCGGATGGCCGAGGTGCTCGACCAGGTGGTCGACGAGATCCACCGCGTCAAGGGGTCCGAGGACCGGCCGCGCTGGCCCATGATCGTGCTGCGCAGTCCCAAGGGCTGGACCGGTCCGTCCGAAGTGGACGGCAAGCCGGTCGAGAACACGTGGCGTGCGCACCAGGTCCCGTTGGCCGGAGTGCGGGACAACCCCGAACACCTGGGCCAGCTGGAGGCGTGGCTGCGCAGCTACCGGCCGGACGAGCTGTTCGACGAGAACGGCACCCCGCGGCCCGAGCTCGCGGCCCTGGTTCCGGACGGCGCCCGCAGGATGGGTGCCACGCCGCACGCCAACGGCGGGTTGTTGTTGCGCGAGCTCAAGATGCCCGGCATCCGCGCGCACGCCGCCGAGGTCGTCGAACACGGCACCACGCACTCCGAACCGACCCGCGTGCTCGGCCGGATGCTGCGCGACATCGTCGAACTCGACGCCGGCGCGCGCTCGTTCCGGATCTTCGGCCCTGACGAGACCGCCTCCAACCGGCTCGACGCCGTCTACGACGTGACCGGCAAGCAGTGGCAGGCCGAGACGCTGCCCGTCGACGAGCACCTCGTCCACGACGGCCGCGTCGTCGAGGTGCTGTCCGAGCACCTGTGCCAGGGCATGCTGGAGGGCTACCTGCTCACCGGCCGGCACGGCCTGTTCAACTGCTACGAGGCGTTCATCCACATCGTCGACTCGATGTTCAACCAGCACGCCAAATGGCTCAAGACGCACAAGAAGCTGGAGTGGCGCCGACCCGTCGCGTCGCTGAACTACCTGCTCAGCTCGCACGTGTGGCGCCAGGACCACAACGGCTTCTCCCACCAGGACCCCGGCTTCATCGACCACGTCATGAACAAGAAGGCCGAGGTCGTCCGCGTCTACCTGCCGCCGGACACCAACACCCTGCTCTGCGTCGCCGACCACTGCCTGCGCAGCAAGGACCACGTCAACGTCATCGTGGCCGGCAAGAACGACACGCCCGACTGGCTCCCGATCGACGAGGCCGAGCTGCACTGCGCCCGCGGCGCGGGCATCTGGGAGTGGGCGAGCAGCGACGACGGCGTCGACGAACCCGACGTCGTGCTCGCGTGCGCCGGCGACGCACCCACCGTCGAGGTGCTGGCGGCGGTGTCGTTGCTGCGCGAGCACCTGCCGTCGTTGCGGGTTCGCGTGGTCAACGTCGTGGACCTGATGCGACTGCAACCCGACACCGAACACCCGCACGGCATGCCCGACCGCGAGTTCGACGCGCTGTTCACCGCGGACCGGCCGGTGATCTTCGCCTACCACGGCTACCCCTGGCTCATCCACCGCCTGACCTACCGCCGCACCAACCACCACAACCTGCACGTCCGCGGCTACAAGGAGGAAGGCACCACCACCACGCCCTTCGACATGCTCGTGCTCAACGACATGGACCGCTACCGGCTCGTCATCGACGTCATCGACCGCGTTCCCGGACTCGGCCCCAAGGCGGCCCGCCTTCGGCAGCTGATGCAGGACAAGCGCAACCGCCACCACACGTGGATCCGCGAGCACGGCGAGGACATGCCCGAGGTGCGCGACTGGGCGTGGCGATGAACGTTCTCGTGGTGAACGCCGGTTCTTCCAGCCTGAAGCTGCGCGTGCTCGGCGGCGACGAGGAGGTCCTCGCCGAGACCACCCTCGAACGCTGGTCCGGAGGGGACGAAACCGGCCCGCTGGAGGACTTCCTGGAGGAGGCGCCCGACGTGGACGCGGTCGGGCACCGCGTCGTGCACGGTGGTCCCGAGTTCACCGAGGCCACGGTGGTCGACGACGACGTGCGGTCCGGGATCGAAGGGCTCACCGGGCTGGCGCCGTTGCACCAGCCGCGCGCGCTCGCCGGCATCGACGCGGCCCGGCGGCTGCTGCCCGGTGTTCCGCACGTCGCGTGCTTCGACACGGCCTTCCACACCACGATGTCCGCGGCCGTGACGACCTACGCCGTCCCCGCGGCCTGGCGGCGCAAGTGGGATCTGCGCCGGTACGGGTTCCACGGCCTGTCGCACGCCTACGCGTCCCGGCGGGCCGCCGAGCTGGCGGGCACGCCCGGTGCCCGCGTGGTGAACTGCCACCTGGGTTCCGGCGCCTCGCTCGCCGCCGTGGCGAACGGGCGGTCGGTCGACACGACGATGGGCTTCACCCCGCTGGCGGGGCTCGTGATGGCCACCCGCAGCGGTGACGTCGACCCCGGTCTGCTGCTGTGGCTGCAACGCGCCGGACTGGGGCTGGACGACCTGGAGGACGGCCTGGAGCACCACGCCGGGCTGGCGGGGCTGTCCGAGGTCGGCGGTGATCTGCGCGACGTCCGCCAAGCCGCGGGCAAGGGCGACGAGCACGCGCTCCTGGCGCTGCGGGTGTACGTGCACCGGCTGCGGCAGGGCATCGCCGCCATGACCGCCTCGCTGGGCGGGCTCGACCTGCTCGTGTTCACCGGCGGTATCGGCGAGCACGACGCCGAGTTGCGCGCCGACACCGCCGCCGGCCTGGGATTCCTGGGCGTCGACCTCGACACCCGGCTCAACACCGAGGACCCGCGGGACGCCCGGATCAGCAGGGACGGCTCGGGCGTGCAGGTGTGGGTGCTCGAAGCCCGTGAGGACGTCGAGATCGCCGCTCAGACCCGCGCCCTGCTCCGCTGACTGTCCACAGTGGATTTCGTGCGGGTCCCGGGACGAAGGTCCCTAGCAGGCAGCGACCTTCCTAACTGCATCCGCAACGGGTGATCGCGCAGGCTCAGGAGGTGTCAGGAACACGGGCCGCACGTCCGGTTCCCGCCGATCCCCGAGGAGCTACCTGTGCTGTCCGCTGCTTCAGCCGCCGTGGTGCGGGCGACCCTGCCCGTCGTCCGCGACCACGCCGCCGAGATCACCGCCGAGTTCTACCCGTCGATGTTCGCCGCGCACCCGGAGCTGCTGAACCTGTTCAACCAGGGCAACCAGGCCAGCGGCAAGCAGCAGCTCGCGCTCGCCTCCGCGGTGGTCGCGTACGCCCAGCACCTGCTCGACGGGACGCCGTTCGGCCCGATCGCCGAGCGCATCGCCCACAAGCACGTCTCGCTCGGCGTGCGTCCCGACCAGTACCCCATCGTCGGCAAGCACCTCATCGGCGCCGTCGCCACCGTCCTCGGTGACGCGGTGACACCCGAGGTCGCCGCCGCCTGGGACGAGGTCTACTGGCTGTTCGCGGTGACGCTGATCGCCGCCGAGGCCCGGCTGTTCCAGGCCGCGGGCGTCACCCCGGACACCCTGTGGCGGCCGTGGCGCGTCGCCAAGCGCGACGAGGAAGCCGTCGACACGGTGTCGTTCACCCTCGTGCCCGACGACGGCGGTCCCGTTCCGGCGTTCGAGCCCGGCCAGTACGTGTCCGTGGCGGTCGACCTGCCGGACGGCCACCGGCAGCCGCGCCAGTACTCGCTGTCGCAGGCGCCCGGCCGCGGCGAGCTGCGCATCACCGTCCGCCGGGTGCGCGGCGCGGACGGCACGCCGGACGGCGCGGTGTCCAGCTTCCTGCACGACCACGTGCGGACCGACGACACGCTCCTGCTCGGCCCTCCGGCGGGCGAGGTCGTGCTCACCGCGGGAGACCGTCCCGTGGTGCTGGTCAGCGCGGGCATCGGCATCACCCCGATGATGTCGATGCTCGACCACCTCGCCACGACCCAGCCGGCGCGCGAGGTCGTCGCCGTGCACGCCGAGCTCTCCGCCGACCGCCACGCCCACCGCGAGGAGTACGCGCGCCTCGCCGGACCGGACCAGCTGACCTGGTACGAAAACGGTGACGACGGCGGGCAGGCCGGCCGGGTCGACGTGGAAGCGATCCCACTGCCCGCCGACGCCGTCGCGTACCTGTGCGGTCCCATCGCTTTCATGCGTGACGTGCGCGCCGGGCTCCTCCGCCGCGGGATGCACTCCGACGACGTCAGGTACGAGGTCTTCGGGCCCGGCATGCTCAAGCGGTGACCTCCCCGCCGGCCGCACGCTCACGCCTCCCTACCGGCCGCGCGGCCGGTAGGGTCGTCGTCGTGGATCTCGAGAACACCGCGGCACGACTCGGAGTTCCGGTCGCGGACGTCGAACGCGTGCACCGGCTCGCCGGCGACCGGCCGTCCGCCCCGCTGCCCGCCAAGGCCGGCGCACCGGCTCTCCTGGACCGGCTCGCGGTGCCGCCGGACGACGCCGCCGAGATCCTGGCCGGCTGGCCGGACGCCGACTCTCCACTGTGGACCGACGAGCTGCGGTGGCTGCTGGACCGCTCGATCGCGCTGGTGCGCGCCGACCTCGGTGGCGGCGGCTGGCTGCCACCGGGACCGGAACTGCCGCGGGACCGGGGCCTCGCCTGGCGGCACCTGTACGTGTACGCCTACCTCGCACTGGTCGACGTCGTCAGGGAGTACCACCGCGACCACGGCATCGACGACGCCGTCTCGTGGGCGACGCTGGCGGACCTGGGCCGCAACCTCGCGGTCGACCGCCGGATGCGCGGCGAGGGCTGGCCGGTCATGCAGAGCTGGCTCACCCTGCACGTGCGCGGGGGCGTCCACGAGCTCGGCCGGCTGCAGCACCAGCGCGGCGACACGGCCCTCGGCCTGCACGTGCCCGACTCCGGACCGCTCACCCCGGAGGCGGTCGACGCGTCGCTCGACGAGGCACGCGCGTTCTTCCCGCGCCACTTCCCCGAGGAGCACTACACGGCGTTCTCCTGCGGCTCGTGGCTGCTCGACCCGCAGCTGCGCGAGTACCTGCCGGAGGACTCCAACATCATCCGGTTCCAGCGGAGGTTCGAGCTGGAGCCCTACGAGGCACCGGAGGGCATCGACGCCGACGTCGAGGTGCGGCGGTTCGTCTTCCGCACCCTGACCACCCCGCTCGACGACCTGCCGCGCCGCACGGTGCTCCAGCGCGCGGTCGTCGACCACCTGCGGGCCGGGCGGCACTGGCAGTGGCGCAGCGGCCGGTTCGCCCTGTAGCGAGGCCCGCCGGGAACCGCCGGACGACCGGTCGGGGTAGCGGCGTTTGGACGCGCCGGCCGCGGCTACCCAGCAGCATGTCCGACGACGCGCCGTTCGAGATGCCGCGGAAGCGCCCGGTACCCGGCGGTCCCGCCGCCGTCGCGGCCCGGCCCGAGCCGTTCGGGAGCCGGGGCACGCCCACCGGCGGACAGCTCGCCCGGTCGGCGCACGGCTGACCGGCCGCAGGACCATCTTGGTGATTCACCCGCCAGCGCGGAGTCCTTCCCGCGCTGGCGGCCTGCTGCCCCGGGTCGGTGCCGCGAGGCCTCCGGAGCCTGAACGCGGTACCGGTCGCAACGCGGTACCGGTCGCGGTGGTCAGCTCGGCAGCACGAAGGTGTCCCCGCGTTCCACCACCCGCACGTCGAACCCCGCCTGCCGCCGCGCGACCTCCGAGGTGAAGTCCGACAGCGGCGACTTCATCACCCCGTACTCCTCGTAGTGCACCGGAACCGTGGTGCGCGGGGCGAGCAGCTCCAGGAGGTCCGCGCCCTGCTTGCCGTCCATGGTGAGCAGCACGCCGAGCACCTTGGTGCCGCCGAGGTGCACCACCGCGAGGTCGATGCCGTCGAAGCGCTCGCGGATCCGGCCCAGTTCGGGGTGCACCAGGGTGTCGCCGCTGAGGTAGATCCGGAACGGGAGAACGCCCGCCGCCTCCCGGTACTCGAGCATCGTGCCCATCACCGGGGGCAGCAGGCGGCCCAGCGGCCCCAGCGCGTGCCGGCCCGGCAGCGAGGTGACCGTCAGCCTGGCCGGCCCGCGCGACAGCGTCACGGTCTCCCAGGTGCGCAGCGGCGCGGCTTCGCGGAAGCCGCGCCGCACCAGGCGTTTCGCCGCGTGCGGGGTGGTGAGCACGGGCAGGTCGCGCCGGAGCTCCCTGCTCGCCACCCGGTCGAAGTGGTCGCCGTGCAGGTGCGAGAGCACGACGGCGTCCAGTTCGGGCAGGTCGGCTATCTCGACCGCGGGATCGGTGAGCCGCCTCGACACCACGCCCTGGCCGATGTGCGTCCACTGTCCTCTGTGGAGGAAGTTGGGATCGGTCAGCAGGGTGAAGGGTCCGAGCCGCAGCACCGTCGTGGCGTTGCCGACGAAGTGCAGCGAGCCCGGTCCCGGGTTATCGGCGCTCATGCCGGTCGGCTACCCCGGCATCCGCACCGTGAACGTCGATCACAGGCGGAAGACCGAACGGACGCAGTCGTCTTCCTTCTTCTTGAACAGCTCGTAGCCGCGGGCGCCCTCGCTCAACGGCATGACGTGCGTCGCGAGGTGGTCGGTGACGAGCTCACCGGAGGCGATCCGGTCCAGCAGCATCGGGATGTAGCGCTGGCCGTGCTGCTGCGCGCCGCGGACCGTCAGGCCCTTGTTCATCATCGCCCCCAGCGGGAACTTGTCGACGATGCCGGTGAAGACGCCCAGGACGAACACCGAGCCGCCCTTGCGGCAGTGGTAGATCGCCTCCCGCACCGCGATCGGGCGGTCCATCTCCAGCTTCAGCTTGCTCTTCACCTGGTCGTAGACGTACTGCGGGCCGGTCGAGTGCGCCTCGCAGCCGACGGCCTCGATGCAGACGTCCGGTCCACGGCCACCGGTGGCGTCGAGCAACGCGTCGCCGACGGACGTCTCCGCGTAGTTGACCGTCTCCACCCCGAACATCGTTTCGGCCTGCCGCAGGCGGTAGTCGAAGCGGTCGATGATCAGGACCCGTTCGGCGCCGAGCAGCTGGGCGGCGCGGGCCGCCATCTGCCCCACCGCGCCCGCGCCCCACACGGCCACGACGTCGCCCTGCTTGACCCCGCCGAGGTCGGCGCCCATCCACCCGGTCGCCGCCGAGTCCGACGTGAACAGCGCGCTCATGTCGTCCACGGCGTCGGGGATCGGGATGGCGGTGTGGTCGGCGAACGGCACGCGCACGTACTCCGCGTGGCTGCCCCGGAAGCCGCCCATGGCGTGGGAGTAGCCGAAGATGCCCCCCGGATCGGACCCCCACAGGTGCTGGGTGATCGCCGGGTTGGTGTTGGTGTTGTCGCACAACGAGTACAGCTCGTTGCGGCAGTACCAGCACCGGCCGCACGCGATGAACGAGCACACCACCACGCGGTCACCGGGCCGGTGCCGGGTCACACCGGACCCGACCTCGACGACCTCGCCCATGAACTCGTGGCCGATCACGTCCCCCGCCTGCATGAACGGGATGTGCCCGGTGAGCAGGTGCAGGTCCGAGCCGCACACGGTGCTCAGCCGCACCTTGAGGATCATGTCCTGGTCGCCCAGCAACTCGGGGTCGGGCACGTCCTGCACGCGGACGTCGTTGATCCCCTCCCAGCACAGCGCCTTCACAGCCGGCCACCTCCTCCCGCCTGGTTCGTCACGAGCCGCAACGCCTTGCCCAGCGGCCCCGGATGCGTGGGCGCGGTGTCGGGACGCACCACCTCACCGGCCTCCAGCACCGACTTCGCCCGGCGCAGCGCGAGCCTGAGGTCGTGGCGGGACACGTCACCGGTCGGCTTCACCCGCAGCTCGGTGCCCTTGTCGCCGGTCGCCGGCTGGATGCGCAGCTCGAACTGGTCACGCCACCGGGTCAGGTCCTCGGGCAGCGAGGCCTGCACCTCCTCCGGAGCGCGGTACACCGTCACGGCCAGCCACTGCCCGGAGCCCTGGTCGTCCGAGCCGCCGCGCCACCGCCTCGCCACCGCGACGGCGGTCACCACCCCCGCCGCCAGGAGCGCTTTTCCTGCTGTGTTCATGTATCCGGCCCTTTCTCGGAGCACGAGGGCCGTGGATACCCCCGGCGATGCGGAACAACCGGGTGGTGACGTCTGTTTGCGGCGCGGGGGCACGGGTAGCCGGGCACGACCGAAGCCCGTCCCCGCTCCCCCGTTGGAATGGTCATGTCCCAGACCCGAGCCGCGGTGAGCAAGGCCGCACCGGCGGTCAGCGCCGTGGTCGCACCTGCCGGCGCGGCTCAGCCGCGGCGCCGGCACGCACCACCGGTGCCGACGGCTAGAGCTCGGTACCCCCGGTGATGATCAGCAGGACGACGTCGACGACGGCGACCACGAGCAGCGCGTTGAAGTGGGCCCGCGACCCGGCCCGCCGGCCCCGCACCCTGCCGACCAGGAGGATCACCACCGACGACGGCACCGCCACCAGTCCCGCCGTCGTGACGGGACCCGGCGGGCCGAGGGCGAGGACCACTCCGGTGATCACCGCCAGCGCGGCCGCCACTCCCGCGCTGGCCGCCCCGCCGATGCGGTGCGGCAGACCGCGCACACCGGTCGCGGCGTCGTCCTCCAGGTCGGGGATGACGTTGGCGAAGTGCGCGGCGCTGCCCAGCACGGCACCGGCGACGAGGAGCCACGCAGGCGCCCACCGGCCGTCCGGACCGCCGAGCGTGACGAACGCGGGCAGCAGGCCGAACGAGACCGCGTACGGCACGACGGAGAACGCCGTCGCCTTCACCCCGAAGTCGTACGCCCAGGCCGAGCACAGCGTCACGACGTGCACGAGCGCGGCGTCCACCCCGGACAGCAACGACAGCAGGACCGCCGCGACCGCAGCGATGACCGTGGCGGTCGCGACCAGCTCCCGCGACACGGTGCCCACCGCCACCGGCTTGTCGGCACGGCCGACGTTCGCGTCCCTGTCCGCGTCCAGCAGGTCGTTGAGCCATCCCACGGACAGCTGGCCCGCGAACACCGCCGCGGCCACCGCGACCACCCCTCCCGGCGACCTCCCGGTCGTCACGGCCAGCGCCGCCGCGACCGCGGTGACGGCGAGAGCGGGCATCGGATGACACGAACGCGCAAGAGCTCCTGTACGACCCACGGATCTCCACTCTGCCAGCTGCCGGCGAAGCCGCAGAACGAGCTCGAACCCAACGACCCCGAGCTGTACGAACGGCTCGCCGCGCAGTGGTGGCACCCGCGCGGCCCGTTCGTCATGCTGCACTGGCTCGCCGCCGCACGTGCCCGGCTCGTCCCCGCGGCACGGCCCGGTGCGGTCCTCGTCGACCTCGGCTGCGGCGCGGGCCTGCTCGCACCGCACCTGCGCGGGTACCGGCACATCGGCGTGGACCTGTCGGAGGCCAGCCTGCGCCAGGCGCGCGGCATCGAGCCCGTGCTGGGGGACGTGCTCGCTGTGCCGTTGCCCGACGAGTGCGCGGACGTCGTGGTCGCGGGCGAGATCCTCGAGCACGTGCACGACCTCGCGGGTGCGGTCGCGGAGGCGTGCCGGATCCTGCGGCCCGGTGGTCTGCTGGTGCTCGACACGCTGGCGGACACCGCGGTGTGCCGCCTGGTCGCGATCGGCCTCGCGGAGCGCGTCGGTCTCGCGCCGCGCGGCGTGCACGATCCCGCGTTGCTCGTCGACCGCGCCGCCCTCGTCCGCGAATGTGCCCGCCACGGTGTACGGCTGGCGTTGCGGGGTATTCGCCCGTCACTGCTCGACCTGCTCACGTGGCCGGTGCGCCGCGGGCGTCCCGTCCGCATGGTCCCGACCGCGACCACGGCCGTGCTCTTCCAGGGTGCCGGCCGCAAGAAGGGATGAGCCTTGGACCTCCACTCCCTGGCCGAACGCATGGCCGGCCGGGCGGCGCGCTACGACGCCGCCGGCGCCTTCCCCGAGGAGGACTTCGACGACCTGCGCGAGGCCGGACTGCTCGGCCTGATGGCACCGCCGCACCTGGGTGGCGCCGGTGCGTCGTTCGCCGAGTACACCGACGTGGCGATGCGGCTCGGCAGCGGGGCGGGTGCGACCGCCTTGATCTTCAACATGCACGCCTCCGTCACGGGCGCCCTCGCTTCCACACCGGACGAGCTGGTGCGCCAGTTCGGCGGCACGGAGAGCTTCTTCGCCTTCCGCGACCGCGTCCTCAAGGCCGCGGCGGAGGGCGCCCTGTACGCGGTGGCGATGAGCGAACCCGGCATCGGCTCCCGGCTGTCGCAGGTGCGCACCTCCTACGAGCGGACGGGTTCCGGTTTCCGCATCGACGGCGCCAAGACGTTCGTCTCGGGCGCGGGCCACGCGGACGCGTACCTCGTCGCCGCCAGGGACAGGCACTCCGACGAGCCGCGGATCTCGTACTTCCTCGTTCCGGCCGGTCCCGGCGTGGAGGTGCGGCCGGTCTGGGACTCGCTCGGCATGCGCGCCACGGCCAGCCACGACCTGCACCTGGGCGTCGAGGTCGGCGAGGACGCCCTCGTCGGCGGGATCGAGGGCGCCGCGCTGCTGCTCGCGCAGGTGATGCCCCAGTGGCTCGTCGCCTCCTACGCCGCCGTCTACGTCGGTGTCGCTCAGGCCGTGCTGCGGCATGGAGCGGAGCACCTGCGTGAACGCGGGCTGCACACGCTTCCCATGGTCCGCGCCCGCCTCGGGCGCGCCGACGTGCAGGTGGCCGCGGCGGAGCTCGTCGTCAGGAAGGCCGCCGCGCTCGTCACCGACGACCCCGGCAGCCCCGAGACGAACCGCTGGGTCTGGCGGGCGAAGCTGATCGCCGGGGACACGGCCGCCCAGGTCGCGTTCTCGGTGCTGGAGGCGGCGGGCGCCTCGGCCACCCGCCGGGGCCATCCGCTGGAACGGCTCTACCGCGACGCCCGGTGCGGCGCGCTGCAACCGGCCACGTCGGACGTGTGCGCGGACTGGCTCGGCGCCAGCGCCCTGGGCGAGAACCCCGACGAGGCGCGCTGGTGACCGCGCACATCGCCGCGATCGCCACCGCACTGCCCCGGGCGGTCGAGCAGAACACCCTGTGGGACGAGCACTTCCGCCCGCTGCTGGGAGGCAGCAGGGCCGCGGAGCGGATCTTCGCGGCGGTGGGCGTGCGGCGCCGGCACGCCGTCGTCAGCCCGCTGGACCTGGACCTGTCCGAGTCCACGACCGGTGAGCGGATGCGGCTCTACAACGAGTACGCGCGGCCGTTGGGGCACGAGGCCGTCTCCGCCGCTCTCGCGTCCGCCGACCTCGACCCCGCCGACATCGGTCAGCTGACCGTCGTGTCGTGCACCGGTTACACCGCGCCGGGACTCGACGTGCAGCTGGCGTCGTCGCTGGAACTGGCCGATGACGCGCAACGGCTGATGGTCGGCCACATGGGCTGTTACGCGGCCCTGCCCGCGATGGCGGCCGTCACCGACTACGTGACCGCTCACCACCGCCCGGCCGTGCTGCTGTGCGTGGAGCTGACCTCCCTGCACGTCCAGCCGACCACCTCGGACATGGGCCAGATCGTGTCCCACGCGCTGTTCGGCGACGCGGCCACGGCGGTGGTGCTGCGACCGCAGGAGTCCGGGCTGGAGGTCGTCGCCACCGGAGCGGTCACCGATCCGGCCACGGCGGACCACATGACGTGGGCCGTCACCGACCACGGCTTCCGGATGACGCTGTCCCCGCACGTGCCCGAGGTGCTCGGCAAACACGTGAGGCGGGCCGTCGAACGCCTGCTGGACGACCACGGTCTCACCGTGCCCGACGTGCGGGGCTGGGCCGTGCACCCCGGTGGCCCGCGCATCCTCGACACCGTCGAGCACGAGCTCGGCCTGGCGCCGGAAGCGCTCGAACCGTCGCGGCACGTGCTGCGCGAGCACGGGAACTGTTCGTCGGCAACGGTGTTGATGGTCCTCGACGAACTGCTCCGCGGCGGCGCGACGCGGCCGGGTGATCCCGTGGTGGCGATGGCGTTCGGTCCGGGACTGACCCTTTACATCACGTTACTGCGCGCGAGGTGAGCATCATGCGATCCGTGCAAGACAAAGTCGTTCTCATCACCGGAGGTTCGGCCGGCATCGGGCGTGTCACCGCGCGGCGGCTCGTCCGCGGTGGAGCGCGGGTCGCGATCTGCGGCCGTGACCAGGACCGGCTCGACGCGGCCCTCGCCGAGCTGCCCGGAGCGTGGGGAATCCGGTGCGACGTCACCGATCCGGCCGATCGCGAGCTGCTCGTGAACGCCGTGGTGGAACGCTTCGGCCGCATCGACGCGTTGGTGAACAACGCCGGGCAAGGCCGCGTCGACAAGCTCGCCGCCCTGAGCGGTGAGCAGGTGCGCAGCCTCGTGGAGGTCAACTTCACCGCGGTCGCCGAGATGACCCGGCTCGTGCTGCCGCTGTTCGGGAACCGCGGCGGGGACGTCGTGATGATGTCGTCCATCGGCGCATGGGCACCGATACCGCCTTTGTCGCTCTACTCGGCCACCAAGGCGGGCGTCCTGGGACTGGCCGTGGGGCTGCGCCGGGAGGTGCCGCGCGGGGTCCGGGTGCACGCCGTCTGCCCCGGCCCGATCTCCACGGAGTGGCTCACGCGCGACATCGACGGCAGGCCGAGCGAGCGGGAGGCGCCGCGCCGCCTGTCGGCGGGCTCCGATCCGGAACGCGTCGCCCGCGCGGTCGAGAAGTGCCTGACCGCGCGGACGTCCCGCACCCTCGCCGTGCCGCGCTGGTGGGCGATCGCGCGACTCGGCGCGTTCACCCCGGTCAGCCGGGTGCTCGACGTCGTGATCGCTCCCGCGTCGACGGCGATCGTCCGGCTGGCCCGGCGCTACGGTGAACGGCTGAGCTCATCGCCGTGACGGCGCCAGGGAGCTCGGCGCGTCGGGGTGCGCCTCCTCCTCCACGCTGATGCCGAGCCTCTCGACCAGCTCACCGCCCAGCCAGCCGCCGAGCCCGCCCGCGAGCAGGCCGGCCCAGCCGGCGATGATCGCGGGCCACGTCGGCGTCCAGTCCGTCTCGCCCAGGCGCAGCAACCAGCTGATCGCGAACACCAGGAGCACACCGGCGTTCACGAGGCCGTGCAGCAGGCCGACGCGGCGGGCGCGCGTGCCGCGCGGGACGACGAGGAACCAGTCCAGCCACCCGGTCGCCGAGGTGACGAGGCCCAGGAGCACGCCGGCGGCGATGAGGTGGGCCGCCGTGAACGCGAAGCTCGCCCGGTCGGTCAGCAGGTGCAGCACGTCGAAGCCGACCGCCGTGGTCAGCAGGCCGAGCGGAAACACGATGAGGATCGGGTGGACGGCGTGGCCCGCTGCTCGGACACGACTGCGCATGAGGTGTTCCTTTCCGGAGAACGGCTCTGCTCCCGCGTACCCGGAACCAGAGCGAATACCCCTGTGACCCGTCCCGAACTCAGGCGTGCTCGCGCACGGCCGGCTGTGATCGCCTGCTCATCAGGACGCCGGCCACGACGAGCACGGCTCCCACCACTAGGAACGCGACGTCGTGGAGCAGCTCGCCAGGCCCGTGGTGGACGCCCGGCACGAGGTGGTCGGCGACGCCTTCGACGATGGTGAACACGCCCCAGCCGGTGAGGATCCCGCCCGCCAGCACTGGGTTCGGCATCGGCTGCCGCCGGTTGAGCAGGGCGGCGCCCCAGAGCACCAGCAGCAGGCGGAGCAGGTGGAACAGGCCGTCGCCGACCATCATCAGGTGGACGTCGTCGAGCGGGTACCGCCCCGACAGCACGTGGTGCCGGCCGAACAGGTGGTGGCTCACGATGCCGTCGATGAACCCGCCGATCCCCAGGCCCAGCACCAGGGCCGCCCGGTCCACGTGCCTCATCCCGTCACCGTCCTCACGAGCAGGAAGAGGTTCAGCGCGGAGATCACGAGAGCCGCCGCCGCACCGGCCGCCGTGACGCCCCTGCGGTTGGCCGCGGCGCCCATGACGTCCTTGCGCCTGGTCAGCAGCACCAGGGGGATCAACGCGAACGGGATGCCGAACGACAGCACGACCTGGCTCAGCACCAGCGCTTTCGTGGGATCGACGCCGAACGACAGCACGGCGAGCGCCGGTGCCATGGTCACCGCGCGGCGCAGCCACAGCGGGATCCGCCGGCGCAGGTACCCCTCCATGATCACCTGACCGGAGTAGGTGCCCACGCTCGACGCCGCGAGCCCGGACGCGAGCAGTGCCAGTGCGAACGCCAGCGCCGCACCGGGGCCGAGCAGCTGGCCGAGGCCGGAGTGCATGTCCTCCAGCGACTCGCGCGGCGCGCCGGCCTGGTGGAACGCGCCGGCCGCCACGACGAGCATGCTGACGTTCACCATCCCGGCGATGCCCAGCGCCACCACGATGTCGGTGCGGCTGGCCCTCAACGCACCGCGCTGCCGGTCGGGCGACGGGCTGTGGTGGCGCTGGGTGAGCGCCGAGTGCAGGTAGATCACGTGCGGCATGACGGTGGCACCGAGCATGCCGGTGGCGAGCAGCACGCTGTCCACCCCGGCGAACCCCGGCACCAGACCGGCGGCGGCACCGGTCAGCGGGCCGAGGTGCAGGGTCTGGTAGAGGAACCCGCCGAGCACGACGGCGAGCAGCCCGATGATCACGGACTCGAACCTCCGCCTGCGCAGCGGCGCCAGCGCGAGGATGCCGAACGACACCACCGCGGTGATCAGCGCCGCCGGCAGCAGCGGCACGCCGAACAGCAGGTTCAGCGCCACCGCCGCTCCGACGAACTCCGCCAGGTCGGTGGCCATGGCCACCAGCTCCGCCTGCACCCACAACGCCTTGGTGACGGGCCGCGGGTAGTGCTCGCGGCAGAGTTCCGGCAGGTTGCGGCCGGTCACGATGCCCAGCTTCGCCGACTGGTACTGGATGAACATCGCCAGCGCGCTGGCGCTGACGATCACCCACAACAACAGGTATCCGTGCGTCGCGCCGCCCGCCATGTTCGTCGCGAAGTTGCCGGGGTCGACGTAGGCGACCGCGACGACGAAGGCGGGTCCCATGACGACGGCGGCCGATCGGATGCGAGCTGGCACCGTGATGCCGACCATCGGGTGGTCCTCCTCAGGTGAGCTTGCGGATGGCCTTCTCGATCAGCCCGAGGTTGGCCGGGCTGGTCGCGTAGAGCAGCGGGTCCGGCTTGGGCGCGGACGCGGGGCCGCCCAGGGGCTCGGGGTTCATCACGTAGGAGAACTCGTGCGCGCCATCCGGCGCGGTGCCCGACGCCCAGCCGCCCTCGGCGCCCAGCGCGCCGTCGGAGTTGTGCCAGATCGTGCCCGCGTGCTCGGCGTGCTCCTCGTCGAACAGCGCGCTCGGCGAGATCGGGCCCTCGAGGCCGTCCTCCTGCAGCTCCTCGATCGCGGCGAGCCACATGTTCTGGTGGGCGGTGTCGCGGGCGAGGTTGAACTTGAGCATGTCCCGCACGCCGCTGTCGTCGGTCATGTTGTAGAGCCGCGCGGTCTGCAGCCGGCCCTGCGCCTCCGCGGCGACGTTCGCGCGGAAGTCGGCCATGAGGTTGCCGCTCGCGACGATGTAGCGACCGTTCCACGGCACGCCGTTGGAATCGGACAGCGTGGGCCCGCCGCCGCTCACGATGGCCTGCTGCGGGTCCATCCCGCCGAGCACCGCCGCCATGACCGGGTCCTTCACCGCCTCGTCCGTCGCCTCCGCCGGAGCGTTCTCCAGCAGGCGCGCGACCATCGTGGCGAGCATCTCGACGTGGCCGATCTCCTCGGTCGCCACGTCCATGATCAGGTCCTTGTACTTGCCCTCCATCCGGCAGTTCCAGCCCTGGAAGAGGTACTGCATCGTCACCGTCATCTCGCCGTACGCGCCACCGATCAGCTCCTGGAGCTTGCGGGCGTAGTGCGCGTCGGGACGGTCGGGCTTCGCTTCGAACTGCAACCTGCTGGTGTGCAGGAACATCTCGCCTCCCGTGGGGTGTGACTCCACGGCGAAAGCTAGGCGGCACTCGTGACGCGCACGGCTCCGCGCCGACACCCGCACGGCACGGCCGCGTCACCGCTGCTGGTCAGGAAGGAGCAATTTGGTCCGGCGGTGTGTGACACCGCAACCTCCGGGCACCCGGCGACCCTGAACGCGAGAGAGGAGTGGTCCGGCGACATGACAAAGCTGACCCGTGCCCCTGATCCCCGGCCGCACATCCAGCTGCTCGACGGCTTCCGGCTGGCGTTCGGCCCGGCGCCGGTCCACGTCGTGCCCGGCGCGCAGAGACTCCTGGCCCTGCTGGCGCTGCGCGAGGGTCCCGTGCCGAGGGGGATCGCCGCCGCCCTGCTCTGGCCGGAGGCCACCACTCGACGTGCGGCGGCCTGCCTGCGGTCGTCGCTGTGGCGGCTGGGAAAACCCATTCCGCTGGTCGCGGCGCTGGACGACGCGCTGACCCTGGCCACCGGGGTCGACGTCGACTTCCGCCACGCCTGCGCCCTCACCACCGAACCGGGCGCGACCCCCGGCGCGGTCGCCGTGCTGAAGGCCGACCTGCTGCCGGGGTGGGACCAGCCGTGGGTGCAGACCGAACGGGACTGGTGGGGAGAGGCACGGCTGCGCGCGCTGGAGGTGCTGAGCGAGAGGTTCCGGTCGCACGGCGACCACCACCACGCACACCAGGCGGCACTGGCAGCCGTCCAGACCGACCCGCTGCGGGAAAGCGCTCACCGCACGCTGGTCGAGCTGTACCTCGCGGACGGCAACCCCGCTCAGGCCGTACGGCAGTACCAGCACTACCGGGCCTTGCTGCGCGCGGAACTGGGTCTGGAACCCTCAGCGCAGATCCACGACCTCATGCGGCCGCTGCTGCGCAGCACCGGTTAGCGCGTCAGCCGTTGTCAGGTCCCAGCGCGACGGCCAGCCCGCGCACCGCGAGCACCGTCGACTCCGGACTCTCCGGCAGCACGAAGTCGACGTCGACCGGTTCCCCGTCCCAGGACACCGGTTCCCGTGCCTCCAGGTGGACCTCACCGCCCGGCTGGGTGACGGTCGCGGTGCCCTGCTCCAGCACGACGGTCCCACCGTCCTCGGGGCCTCCCGCGTCCGGCAGCTCGGCGACCAACCGGAGCCCGGTCATCGCCTCACCGTCGCACTCCCCGGTGAAGTCGAGCACCATCGTCTTGGCGCGCAGCGTCACCTCGACGTCCCGGGCGTGACAGCGAGTCGTGGTCATGCAAGACCTCTACCCCCGGCCGACCGGCCGGAAACATCGGTCGCGGCTCGCGGAACGCCCGGCTCGACCGCTGATTCGTCCACTGCGGTCAGAGCCGGACGCGCTCTCCGGCGATCCAGACGCCTTCGACGTTGCGCGTGGCGGCGACATCGACCGTCGGGTCACCGTCGACGAGGACCAGGTCCGCGTGCTTCCCCTCCGCGATCACGCCGCGGTCGTCGAGACCGAAGACCTGCGCGGGCAACGACGTGGCACCCGCCAGAGCCTCGAGCGGGGTCAGCCCGGCGGCGACGAGCAGCGCGAGCTCGTGGTGCAGCGACTCGCCGTGCTCCGGCGAGAACGGTGCTCCGGGTGCCGAGTTCGCGTCCGTCCCGGCCAGCACCCGGATGCCCGCGTCGCGGAGAGCCGTCACCGAGTCACGCGCGTGCTCGTAACGAAAACTGTTGCCACCGAACAGCTTCGCGGTGCCCTCCATCATCGTCAGCGTCGGCACCGACACCATCCCGATCTCCCGCATCCTCGCGATGGTGTCCTCGTCGAGGACGGCGTCGAGCGGCGCGTGGGTGCTGACGTCCACACCGGCCGCGGCGGCGACGCGGAACGCACCCGTCGTCACCGCGTGGGCGACGACGAGCAGGCCGTGGTCGTGCGCCGCCTCGACGAGGGCGTTCACGGTGGCCTGGTCCATGCCCTCGGGCGGTGCCGCCTCGGTCACGATCTTGACGTAGTCGGCGCCGTCCGCGACGCGACGGCCGACGAACGCCCGTGCCTCGTCCGGAGTGGTCACGACCCCTTCGACGGGAAAGCCCGGCATCCTCGCGTGGTGGCCGCCCGCGCCCACCGCCGGCACGGTGGCGCTCGAAATCCGCGCCACGCCCTTCTGGGTCCGCATCTCGTCGACGAACTCCCGCGGCCACGCGCCCATGTCCAGGCCCGTCGTCACGCCCCGGCGAGCGAGGTCCTCCAGGTCGGCCCGGCCGCGCACGACGTGCACGTGCGCGTCGACCAGCCCCGGCAGCAGCACCCCGCCCGCCGCGTCGACCACCTCGTCGGCCGCACCGGTGTCCTGCCCGAACAGGCGGTCGCCGAACACCACCCGCCGGGGCTCGCCCACCGCCGAGCCGTCGAAGACCCGCACGTTCTCGATCGCCGTCGTCATCACGCCTCCGATTTAGCTTTTCGAAAAGCTATCACGAAAGCGATCCGGTAGGATCCGGATGTGCCTTCCGCTCGTGAGCTGTCCTCGCTGTCTCTCGCCCAGCACGCCGTGAGGCTGCAGACGTTGCTGGAACGCCCCATCACCGACGCACTCAAGAAGCACGGGCTCTCCCGCGGCGAGCTCGACGTGCTCGGAGCGCTGGCCGCCCGCGGCGACGGCGCGCGTCCGCAGGAGCTCTCCTCGCAGCTGCTGCTCACCACGGGAGGCCTGAGCAACATCCTGCGCAGGCTGCACGAGAACGGCCACATCACCCGCGAGGCGAACGCCGCCGACGCGAGGAGCACCATCGTCCGCATCACCGAGCAGGGCAGGGACGTCGCCCGGGAGACCGGAGCAGCCGTCACCGAGGTGATCGGCCGCGCTCTCGGCCAGGTCGACGAAGACGTCCTCGAGACGGCCGCCGAGCACCTCCACCGCGTTCTCGTGGACCTGGACGAGGACTCGCCGGTGCACCGCTCCCCCTCCTGACCGCCTACCCGGCCCGCCCCCGGACCACTTCGCGCGGCAGCTCCGCTCCCAGGCCCCCGGCCCAGTCGAGGGCGCGGGCGAGCGATCGTTCGCCGTAGAGCCGTGCGGCGGCCGGGCGCGCCGTGCACCGCGACCACTGCCCGGCGTTCAGCGCGAGGTAGTCGAGGCCGTCCGGCACGACGTCGACCTCGGCTTCGGCCGCGTGCAGCACGCGCAACGAAGGCAGCGGTGGCAGTGCGACGCGCGCACCGCTGATCTTCAGCGTCGTCAACCGGTCCAGGGCGCCCAGCTCGACCTCGTCCGCGTGGACCTCCAGGTCCCCGATCGGCAGATCGCCCACCCGCACGCGGCCGGCGCGCACCCTGAGCCTCCCCAGGGACGGCAGGTCGAGCGCGGTCAGGTCGAGCTCCTCCGCCGCGTCGACCTCGAGCACCACCACGTCCCGCGGAACCGCCGCGATCCGCGCGGGCGTCGGACTCGTCAGCCGCTCGCACCTGATCCCAGGCGGCATCGGGGCCGCGCACCACTCCTCGACGGAACCGGCCCTGAGCACGCCGTCGTCGAGCACCTGGCCCACCCGCCCGGCAGGTCCGGGCGCGAGGTCGACGCACCGTTCGCCGTAGTAGCCGGGCGTGCGCGAGATCGGCACCCACAGCGGGTGGAAGGGCACCGGCCGGACGGTTCCCGGCGGGTTGAACGCCAACTGCCAGAAGCTGTGCCACCGGCGCGGGTCACCGGCCTTCTCCCTGCCCTTCCCGAGCAACCTCCGGTGCACCGCGAGGATCTCGTCGGCGGGGATCAGCTCGTCCCTGCCGAGCGTGGTGCGGCCGCCGCGGTACAGGTCGTGGACCTCCGCGGGGATCTGCGCGCCGAGCGCGGCCTCGACGTGCGCCAACGGGCCGTCGCCCACCACGCCAACGCGCTCGTAGGGCTCGAAAAGCTCCCGTGGACGCGGTTCCACCACCACGGTGTACGACGGGGGCAGGTAGCCGGTGAACTGCTTGATGCCGTTGGTCAGCAATGCTTCGAACGTGCCATCTCGCTCGATGCGCATCTCCAGGACGCAGTCACGAGGCAAGGCTCGCAAAGCCTGCGGGTGTTTGCACCGCACGTGCTTCTCGGACGGTCCCGAGGTGAGCCGGTGGTTCATCCGGTCGTTCGGCCACAGCGCGCCACGCCGGACCGTCGCGCGCAGCAGCAGGTACTCCCACGGCTCGCGTGTCATGCCCATGACCTCGGCGGCCAGGGCGGCCAGTTCGTTCCGCACGTGTCCCCCAGGGTGGAGGACAACACCTTAGATCGTCACGTGTCCTCGCCGTGCGTCTTCCGTCCTGATGGGAAGGACGGCGTGGGCGCACGACCGCGCTTCGACCTCGCGGGCAGGGCTGTCAGTCTGCTCGTGCAACGGCTGCTGAAGCTCCCTCGCGCCGTGACCGTGGAACGAGACCTGCGGATCCCCACCGCGTCGCTGGAACGGATCGCCGACGAGGCCGGGCTCGCGCGCGCGACGGTGCACCGCCGCTTCTCGTCCCGCAAAGCCCTGCTGGAGGCCCTGTTCGCGCAGCTGAACGAGCAGTACCTGCGCGCGCTGGACGAGGCCGAGGTCGAGACCGCTCCCCCGCTCATGGCCCCGCACCGCGTCACCGAACTGGTCATCGGGATCAAGTTCAGCCACCGCCTGGTGGTCGACGTCGTCAGCCGGGTCCACGACGGACGCTCGTTCCTCGGCGACGAGGTGGTGGAGCGGGCGCAGCTGCTGTTCTCCCGGCTGCACGCCGCCGGCGCGATCACGGCGGCGTCACCGTCCTGGTGCCTGCGCCTCTACCTGGCGGTTCTGGACGTGGTGCACCAGCTCCCGGCCGGGGCGGCCGAGCTCGGCGAGGGTGACGACGCCGCGGCGCGCACCCACCTCCAGGTCTCCACGGTCCTCGGCGCGCTCGGCGGGGACCGTCCTCAGTAGACGGTCAGTGCGCCTCGCGGCCGTAGTCCGACGGACGCGTGCGCAGTTTCGCGGCGATGCGCGCCAACGCTTGCCGATCGGCCTTGTTCAACGGGTCCAGCACGTGTTCCCGCACCGCGCGCAGGTGCACCGGCGCCGCGGCCACGACGAGCTCGTAGCCGTCGTCCGTCAGCGAGGCGAGCGTGTAGCGGCCGTCCGCCGGGTCGGGTGAGCGCGTCACCCAGCCCCGCTGCTCGAGGCGCTTGACGACGTTCGACAGCCGGGACAGCGAGCCGTTGGTCAGGTACGCCAGCTCGCTCATGCGGATCGCCCGGCCCGGCGCCTCCGAGATCTGGCTCAGCGTCATGTACTCGAAGAGCGTCAGGCCGTGCTCCTGGTGCAGCGGCGCCTCGAGGCGGCCCGGCATCAGCAGCGCGAGCGAGATGAGCCCGGTCCACGCCTCCTTCTCGGCGGCGTCGAGCCAGCGCGGCTCCTCCGGAGCGCCTGAGCCGGGTACGGGGTCCACTGCTGCCACGCGGACACCCTACCGGGATCGGTTTGACTTCACGCTTGAAGTGAGCGCATAGTGGTGTCACTTCAAGCGTGAAGTCATTGAGGAGTGAGTGATGACGGTTTCCCTGATCAACCCCGACGATCACGTCCAGGTGCCGCTCTACCACCACGTGGCCGTGGCCACCGGCAGCAGGCAGGTCCACGTGGCGGGGCAGGTCTCCTGGGACGAGAACGGCGAGCTGGTCGCGCCCGGCGACCTGACCGGGCAGGTGGCGCAGGTCTACCGGAACGTGGTCAAGGCGCTCGCGGCCGCCGGGGCGACGTTCGACGACGTCGTCCGCGTCACCTGGTACGCGGCGGGCTGGAAGCGCGAGATGTACGACGCGTTCGTCGCGGGCGTCGAGCAGGCGACGGAGGAGCTGGGCATCACCGCGACCCCGCCCGCCGCGCTGATCGGCGTCGAGGTCCTGTTCGAGCCGGGCATCCTGGTCGAGGCCGAGGTCACGGCCGTCGTCGCCTGATCACCGGCGCCTGGCGGCCTCCCGGCGTTCGCGCCCCATCCGCGTCGGCGGCGCCACGTCACGTGCGCAGGTGGGAGGCCCCGTTCAGGTCCAGGACCGCCCCGGACGACCACGCGGCCTGCGGCGAAGCCAGGTGCACGATCGCGGAGGCGATCTCCTCCGGCGTGCCGACCCGCCCGAACGGGCTCTGGTCGCGCACCGCGTCACCGTCGTCCCCGGCGAGCTTCGAGGCCTGGCGTTCGGTGGCGACGAACCCCGGCGCCACCGACGTCACCGCGATGCCGTGCGGGGCGAGGGCGATCGCGGCCGACTGCCCGAACGCGTGCAGCGCCGCCTTGCTCGCCCCGTAGGCCGGGTGGTCGGGTTCGCCGCGGAACGCGCCGCGGGAGCCGACGTTGACGATGCTGCCCGGCGAGCCGCGGTCGATCAGGTGCCGGGCCACCGCCCACGTGACGTTGGCGGCACCGAGGAGGTTCACGTCGACCATGGACCGCCACGCGGCGGTCCACTCCTCCCACGTGCTGTCGCCGAGGCGGTGCAGGTTGGCGGCGCTCGGTGCCACGGCGGCGTTGTTGACCAGCACGTCGACCTCGCCGAGGGCGGCCACCGCCTCGGCGACCAGCGAGCGGGCGGCCTCCGGTGAGGCCAGGTCGCCGCCGATCAGCACGTGGCCGTCGCCGGCGAGCCGGGCGAGGGTGTCCTCGGCGTCGTCGCGGCGGCTGCTGTAGTGCACGGCGACGCGGTGGCCCCGCTCGGCGAAGGCCACGGCCGTCGCGCGGCCGATGCCCCGCGACGCCCCGGTGATGATCACTCCACTCGGCATCGGCCCACGGTACCCGCAGGCCGTGCCCGAACGGGGGACGACGGGTCGTCGCAGCCGAACGGCAACCTGCGGGGCCCACCATGTTCCTGCTGCTCAAAGCGGCGAGAACGGGCCCGGCTCCGGCCGGGGCGCGCACTTCGCTGACCACCCGCGCGCCGCACCGGCCGTCATCCGTTCGTGGACGGACGATTGCACTCACTCCAAAGTGGGCATTTCGAGCCGGTGACGACCGAGAACGACGACTTGCTCCGCGCGCCGCTCGACCGCGAAACGCGGGAGTTACTGGATCCACACCACCACCGGGCGAGCGCCCACCTCGGCGACCAGCTCCTCGTCGACCCCGTCCAGGTGCTCGAGAACGTCGCGATGGCGATGGAACGGGTCGACCTCGACATCAGCACACCGGTCAGCATCGAGGAGGACGTCGCCACCCTCGAGGAACTGGTCGCCATGGTCGAGCACTTCGACAAGGGACCGGCGCTCGTCGCCCACGCGCTCAACACCGCCGCGCGCGTCATGAACGCCCGCTACCCTGCCGAGCTGGTCCGCCACCCGCTGCCGCACGACTGCGACCTGCGCCGGCTGTTCCACGCGGACGTCGACGAGCGCAGCCAGGACGTCGCGCGGGCGATCTTCAACCAGCGGCTCGCGGAGAGCGCCGACGTGCGGGACTCGCAGATCGCGGTCGACCTCGACGGGCTGTCGTCCGAGCAGCGGATCGAGGTCTTCATGGCGGTGTTCTTCCTCTACGGCATCAAGGTCGGCGCGCTGCAGAACCGAACAGGGATCCGTTGAGATGCCTCGTGATGGGCGCGACCGGGCACCTCGGGTCGCGCCTCGTGCCGGAGCTCCTCGCGGCCGGCCACGACGTCGCCGTGCTCGTGCGCGACAGCGCGCAGGCGACGAGGTTTCCCACCCGGGTCATGGTGCACGTCGGTGACGCCACGGACCCGCACGCGGTGCGGGAGTCGTTGGCGGGCAACGAGCTCGTGTACTTCCTCGTGCACTCGCTCGACCGGGCCGACTTCGCCGACGTCGACCGCGGGGCCGCTCTCGTGCTGGCGGCCGCGGCGGAAGACGCGGGCGTGCGGCAGGTCGTCTACGTCGGCGGCCCGCGGCCCGACTCCGCCTCGCCGTCCCCGCACCTCGCCTCGCGGGCCGAGGTCGGCGACGTCGTGACCGCCGGACGGGTGCCCGCACTCGTGCTGCGGGCGTCGATGGTCATCGGCGACGGCTCAGCGAGCTTCGAGCTGCTGCGGTCGTCGGCGAAGCTCAGCCCGTGGGTGCCGGTGCCGTCGTGGATGCACAACACCAGCAGGCCGGTCGCCGTCGCCGACGTCGTGCACTACCTCTTGGCCGCCGCCGACCTGCCCGAGCCGGTCGACGGCACGTTCGACGTGCCCGGTCCCGAACAGCTCAGCTACCTCGAGCTGGTGCAGCGGTGCGCACGCGTGCTCGGGCTCCCCGTCCGGCTGCCGGTGCCCGCGCCGGTGTGGTCGCACAAGCTCGCCGCGCAGGTGGCCGGACTGGTGACGCCCACACCGGCCGCGGTCGCGGAACCGCTGTTCGCCTCCCTGGACCACGACCTCACGGCCGACGGCCCGCCCGTCACCGACGTGCTGCCCCCGCCGCCCGGCGGCGTCACGAGCGTCGACAACGCCATCCGCGCCGCGACGGCGCCCGAGCCGGAGAAGTCCGGTGGCGAGGTGTTCACCGAGGAGCGGACCGTGCTCACCGACGCGTCAACGGAGGACGTGTGGCGCACGGTGACGACGCTGGGCGGCAAGAACGGCTGGCACACCATCCCTCTCGTGTGGACGGTCCGCGGCGCGATCGACCACCTCGCCGGCGGCATCGGGCTCTACCGCGGCCGCGCACCCCGGGTCGGAGAAGGCGACGTCGTCGACTTCTGGACCGTCGTGCACCGCGACGACGCGGCGAGGCGGCTGGTGTTGCGGGCGGACATGAAGATGCCCGGTCACACGCTGCTCGACATGCGCGTCGACCGCGACGGCGGCCGGACGCGCTACCGGCAGAAGATCACGTTCACCGCGGACGGGCTGCTGGGCCAGCTGTACTGGTGGACGCAGAAACCCTTGCACGACCTCGTGTTCGCAACGATGGCGCGCGGGATCGTCCACGCGGCGGCTAAGGCATGATCTGCGCATGCGCAGCTCACTGTTCAACCACGAGGAGCGGGCCGTCGAGCCCGGAAGCTTCCAACTGCAGAACGAACGCATGCTCAAGGTGGACCTCACCGGCAGCGGCGGCTTCTTCTTCGCCAAGCAGGGGTCGATGATCGCCTACCAGGGCGACGTCGACTTCGCCTACGAAGGCGCCGGTGGCATCGGCAAGCTGTTCAAGAAGGCGTTCACCGGCGAGGGCATGTCGCTGATGAAGGTGTCGGGCAGCGGTGACGTGTTCCTCGCCCAGGACGCCGACGAGATCTTCGTGCTCCACCTGGAGGACGAGAGCGTCACCGTCAACGGCAAGAACGTGCTCGCCTTCGACAGCTCGTTGCGGTGGGACATCAACCGCACCGAGGGCGCGTCGATGCTCAGCGGCGGCCTGTTCAACACCACGTTCACGGGCACCGGGGCGCTGGCCGTGACCGCCTACGGCACGCCGGTCGTGCTGAACGTGGACGTGCCGACGTACGTCGACATGCAGTCGGCCGTGCTGTGGTCGACCTCGCTGCAGTCGTCGATCCGCAAGACGGCCAAGCTCGGCGCGGTCATCGGCCGCGGCTCGGGTGAGGCCTACCAGCTGGCGCTGCAGGGTCAGGGCATCGTCGTCGTGCAGGCGTCGGAAGGCCACCCGATGCCGACCGCGCAGTAGAACCCCGGGTTCCGGCTCGGGTTGTGGACCCGAGCCGGTCCCGCGGTCACGACCCGCTGTAGGAGAGCCGGTCGAAGTTGACGGCGCCGGTGTCACCCTGCTCGTAGGAGAACGTCACCACCGCGTCGCGGCCGTTCACCGGAACGTCGTCGAACGTCACCGTGCCCCAGGAGTCCCAGCTGTCGGAGACCTTCGGGAAGCTCACCTGGCGCACGACGCTCCCGTTGACCGACAACGTCATCGTGCGCGCATCGTTGTGGGCGTTCGCGTACCTCACCGTGACGGCGCCGGTGCCCTGCCCGGCCGCCGCGCGGTGCACCGTGAACGCCGACGAGGCGCCCTGTGCCCAGAGCCCGTCGACGAAAGCGCGGCCGGAGTAGCCGGTGTGGTTGACGTTCGTCTTGACGCCGCCGGTGTTCAGCGCGTCCTCGGCCTCCAGGTGGGCCGGTGCCGGGCAGCCCGAGACCGTGCCCGCCGTGTCGGGGCAGCGGTCCCGCGCGTCGGCCGCGCCGTCGCCGTCGCGGTCGCCGCCGGTCGCACCCGTCAGCGTGATCTCGACGGTGTGCGCGCCGGTCAGGGTCGCGGGGATCTCGGGACGTGACGGGCGGCCGTCGACCGTGACCGAGCGGATCGTCGTGCCCGCCCCGCGCAGGGAGATCGTCAGGTCGGCGTCGCGGTAGCGCAGGTTCCGCAGGGTGACGTCACCCCAGCCGGCGGGCAGGGTGGGCGCGAACGTCAGGCCCGCGTCGCCGTACCTCAGGCCGAACAGTCCGGTGTGGACCATGTCGAGGAACGCCGTGGCGGACCAGGTCTGGTCGGGTTCCGAGCCCCAGTGGAACTTCACCGTGTCGCCCAGTCGCTGGTAACCGCCGTCCACGACACCCGTGGTGCCGTTGTAGATCTCCCAGAACCCGCTGTTGTTGTTCGCGAGCTTCGCGAGACGCGCGGTTTCCGCCGCGAACTTCGCCTGGTCGCCCTGGCGTGCCAGCGCCTTGGCCCACAGGCCCTGCACGAGCGGCCAGACGATCGCGTTGTGCCTGCCGGGCTGGGCCTCGGAGTAGCGGTCCCAGTGCGGGAACGTGTCGGGCATGCCCCACTTCATCCCGCGGGCGTTCGCGACGATCGACCGCGCCCGGTCCGGGTTCGCGACACCGAAGAGGATCGCGAAGGCGAGGCCGGTGCCCTCCTGGTAGGCGCCGCGCGTGCCGTCGGCGAGCAGCTGGTAGTCGTACAGGCCCGTCGCCGGGTTCCAGAAGTGCCGGTTGATCGCGGCCTTGAGCGCGGCGGCCTTCGAGCGGTGGCCGGCGGCCTCCCGCGCCCGCCCGAGCCGGTCGGCCATGTTCGCCGCGTTGACGTAGGCGGCGTAGTAGACCTCGTTGGTGCTCAGGTACATCCCGCTCGCGATGCCCGGCCACGGCATGCTGCCGGTGCTGACCGACTCGGTCGCGTCCGCCGGCGGTGCGGGGTAGCCCGCGATGCCGTCGTTGAAGAACGACGCGCCGGTGAAGAGCCCGTAGGTGGCGTTGAAGCCGGCGTTGCCGGCGTTCTCGCGGATCGTCAGGGTGTTCCTGGCGGTGTCGTAGGCGTTGCCGAGGAACTCGCGGTCGCCGGTGACGAGGTAGTGGTGCCACGCGGCGGTGAGCCAGACGACCTGGTCCCACTGCTGGTCGTCCTGCTGCACCCGCAGGGCTCCGGTGGAGTCCCTGTCGACCACGGCCCAGAGCGTGTTCTCCGCCAGGGCCGGGGACAGCTGGCTGGCCGCGTTCCAGCTGTTGATCGACGCGTCGCGCGTCCACGGCTGCTGGTAGCCGCCGCCCGCGCGGACGAAGCCGACGGCCGGATCCTGCAGGCCGCTCCTGTTGTAGCGCGGGTCGTAGGCCAAGGTGTTGCGCCGCAAGAGGTTGTCCAGCGCCGCCGTGTACGCGGTGCCGTACAGCGCCTGGCTGTCCGGGTTCGCGAACCGCAGCGACGGCGGCGTGGCGGCGGTCGCCGGTGAGGCACCGGAGAGCACGCCGCACACCGTCACCACGCTCAGAAGGACACGACCGATCCACCGCCGGGGACTCATTCCGTGCACCTCTCCCGGCCCCGGGACCGACCCGTGGCCGAAGGGCAGTGGACCATGGAACCGCTCTCACGGAGAGTGGCGGGACGATTCCTGTCCGCTTGTGTCACACCCCGGCGCGGCCGGTCCTCCGGGAGGACGCCCGCCACTGCGCCAGAGCGGCGATGGCCGCCTCGGCCACGGGGCCGCTCGACGCAGGGCTCCGGCCGGTGCGGGGTTGCCGTCGCGGCGCCGTTCCCGGGTCCGCGGCTCAGCCGAGCAGCGCGCGGGCCACGGCTCGTCCGGAGAGCCAGGCGGTCTGCACGCGCGGACGGCCGAACGCGTCACCGCAGAGCCACACCCGGCCGTCGGTCGCGTACGGCGACGCGTCACCCGCCTCGGGCTGGGCGTAGGTCCAGCGGTGCACCTCGATCCGCGGTGGGGCGCTGAGTCCGAGCAGCTCGCCGACGGCGTCCGCCAGCACCGGACCGGCGGCATCGGGGTCGTCCAGGTGCGCGGCGGCCAGTCCCGCGGTGGAGTGGGTGACCAGGACCGGGGCGCCGTCGCCGCGGCGGTCACCGTCGTCGCAGACGGTGGCCAGGACGGGGTGGTCGTTGACGAACGCCCCGGGCAGGGACGCCCACGAGCGGTCCGGGTAGGTCAGGACGGCGGCGATCACCGGCCGCCAGGTCTGGCGGGACGCGGCCGAGGCGACCGCGGGCGGCGGGGACAACCGCAGGGCCTGCGGGCCCGGCATGGCGAGCACCACCGCGTCCGCGTCCTCCGGCACGGAGTCGATCCGGGTCGACAGCCGGACGTCGAGCCCGCGGGCGAGGTCGACCGCCAGGCCGCGCAGCCCACCCGGAGCGGCCCACCGGACCGGTCCCCGCGTGTCCCGGCCCTCCGGGAAGACCTTGAGCGTGTCGGTCCAGGGCCGGGCGAGGTCCCGTGCCCGCCAGGACTCGACCTGCTCGGCGAAATCCGGGTCGTCGGCGACGAAGTAGGCCGCACCGATGTCCGCGTACCGGCCGCCGATCCGCTTGCAGGCCATCCGCCCGCCCACGACCCGGCCGCGTTCGACGACCCGCACCCGAGCGCCACCGTCCGCCAGCGCGCGTGCGCACGAGAGCCCGGCGATTCCCGCCCCGACCACGACAACATCCACACAGGTCACCCTAGGCGCCGGCCGCACCGGCCACACGTCTGCACGACCGCGCCGGGCGCGACGCGCCTACCCGGCCCGGCCGGCCGCCGGCACCGGCCCGGAGTCCTCGCCGAACCGCCCGTCGAGCTCCCCGGCGGGCAGCGTCTGCGTCGAGTTGTGCTCGCGCACGATCCGCCACCCGTCCGGCGTGCGGCGCCAGACCAGCGAGGTCGTGGTGCGGATGTCCGTCACGGCGTCGGGGGTGGCGATCCGCGCCGCGAACCGCAGGGTGGACGCCGCGAGGTCACCGGAGACGAGGACGTGCGGGCCGTCGTCGACCGCGTGGTGGGCGGAGGTCATCCCCTGGAAGGCCGGGGTCCAGATCTCGCCGTACGCGGCGGCCGACGTCGCCACGCGGTGCTCGGGGTCGAAGTCGTCGTAGAGGCGGACGTCCGGGGCGCCGAAGTCGTAGAACTCGCCGAAGACCCGCCGGAAGTCGAAGGGCTCGTCCCCTTCGCGGCGGTCCCAGCCGAACACCCAGCGCTCGTGCAGGTCCGCGATCACCCGTTCGTCGTTCATGATCTCGACGCTAGGGCCGCCGGCGTCCTCCCGGGAGGGTGCGCCACACCCACCCACGACCGCGGGAGGACCGGTGTGTTCCCCGGCCCTCCCGCGGTGCCGCGCGATGGTCAGATCTTGCCCGCCGCCACGTCGGCGAGGGTCACGCGGGACGACTTGTAGGTGACGATCGCGTGCTTCGACGGGGTCTTCGAGTCCTTCGCCGGGAAGATCTCGTTGCTGATGGGCAGACCGTTGTCGAAGTCGAGGGTGAGCACCGTCGAGGCGTCACCGCCCAGGATGTCGGGGCTCGCGCTGAGGTTCAGCACGCGCTTGCCGCCGGCCTCGGCCTCGGCGACGGTCACCTCCTTGATCGTCGCGAGCAGCTTCAGCACGCCGGCGCGGACGTCGGTGTTGGCGGCACCGACGAACAGCGCGTACGTGCTGTTGCTCCACAGGTGGTTGTTGATGCGGTTCTCGAGCTCCTTGCCCGTCGGACGCGGCCTCGGGGCCGGGACCTGCTTGCCGAGCTTGCGGAACTCCTCCGCCATCTCGGCCTGCGCGTCCGCCCACGCCTTGTCCGCCTCGGCGGGGCTCAGGCCGAGTCCCAGGGCGTTGCCGGCGGGGGTGACCATCGCGGTCCTGGCCTTCTCCACGTCGCCGTCGGCGGCCAGGCGGGCCGCCGCCATCACCTTGGCGTCGAACGGCATGGCCTGGTCGTCGTTCTTGGCCACCGAGCTCGCCAGCGTCTGCGGCGAGTCGCCCTTGAAGATCTGGCCGCGGTCGCTGTAGACGGTGTAGTAGACGTACGGCGTGCCGTCGGGCGCGGGCTTCGTGCCGATGATCAGCGACGCGTCGCCCGGCAGCGTTCCCCCCGCCTTGACCTCGGAGGCGAGCTTCACCAGCGGCGACTCGACCACCGCCTGCGGCGCGGCCTCGGACCGGCCCGCGTCGGCCGGCCCGGCCGGGGTGGTGCCGCTCGTCGTCGCCATCACGACGGCCACCGCGACGGCGGCCGCGCCCACGGCGGCGGCGCTCACCGCGGGCCAGGACCTCCACCGCCGGGGTCGCACGACGGTGCTCCCGGGTTCCGCCATCGCCGCCCGCAGTGCCGTGCGAGCACGGTCGTAGGCCTCGGCGTCGGGGGACGGGACATCACGCAGCTTCTTCATCAGGTCCATCTCATCCATGGGGGTGTCTTCTCACGTTGTCGGGACTTGCAGCAGCGCGGCCACCTCGGGGGCCTCTCGCAACGCCTTGCGCGCCTGGTGCAGCAGCCGGCGCGCCGTGCCGGCCGGGATGGCGAGCACCCGGCCCGCCTCCGCGACCGTCAGGTCCTCCCAGGCGACCAGGCCGAGCACCTCCCGTTCCTCCGGCTTGAGCCGGTCCAGTGCCGTGCGCAGCAACGCCTGCGCGTCCACGCGGGCATCTACCGCCGGCCACGGGTCCCAGTCGCTCACCACGCGGGTGAGGTCCGCTGACGGCTCCTCGGCCGGCTCCGACCGCCAATGCCGCCGCACCCTGTTGAGCGCGACTCCGTAGAGCCAGGGCCTGGCTTCGGGAAATGACCGGTCGTAGGTCGCACGGGACTCGTAGGCCGCCACCCACACGTCGCCGAGCACGTCCTCGGCGGCCTGCCGCCCCACTCTGCGCGCGAGGTAGTTCCCGATCGCGGTCTCGTGGCGGCTGATCACTTCCACGAAGGCATCGGTGTCTCCGCGCAGTGATCTGCCGATCAGTTCCGCGTCTGACGACATGAAGCTCCTCGGGTTTCGCTTAGCCCTTGCACCCCGTCTTTGCCAACGCGCGCCGAAACCGTTCAGGTTGCTCCCCCGAGTCGCCGAAGCGGCTGGTCAGCGCGCTCTCGCACCTGACCGCGCGCAGGGGGCGGCCGTCGGAGCATGCTCTTGCGGCCGGGACCGATGAGTTCGTGCGGCCACCGCGGTCAACCTGCCGACCAGGAACGGAAAGGAAGCTCGATGACCCAGCTGGTGAAGGTCCAGAACTTCGTCGTCTCGCGGGACGGGTTCGGCGCGGGAGAGGACCAGACCCTCGACCGGCCGTTCGGCCACGCCGACCCGGGCACCATGTTCGCGTGGGCGGGCGCCACGGCGAGCTGGCCCAACCGCACCGACCCCGGCGGCACCCGCGGCCTCGACGACCACCTGGTCCGCGACTTCGCGAACAACATCGGCGCGGAGATCATGGGCGCCCACAAGTTCAGCCCGCACCGCGGCCCGTGGGAGAACCACGACTGGCAGGGCTGGTGGGGCGACGAACCGCCGTTCCACACGCCGGTCTTCGTCCTGACCCACCACGTGCGGCCATCGTTCACCCTCTCCGACACGACCTTCCACTTCGTCGGCGGCGACCCGGCCGACGTCCTGCGCCAGGCGAAGGAAGCCGCGCGGGGCAGGGACGTCCGGATCGGCGGCGGCGCCACGACCATCCGCTCGTTCCTCGACGCCGACCTGATCGACACGCTGCACGTCGCGGTGTCGCCGGTCGAGCTCGGGCACGGCGTGCCGTTGTGGAAGTCGCCGGACGAGCTGCTCGACCGGTTCCACGTGGACGTCGTGCCGAGCTCGAGCGGGGTGACGCACCACCTGTTCTGGCGGAAGTGACGTGTGCGGCGCCGCGGTTCAGCGCCGTGTCACCCGCTCCAGCAGCCCGAGCGCCCTGGCGAGCACCGGTGAGTCGTCGTCAGCACGCACGGCGGCCACCAGGTCGACGCCCTGGTTCCCGGCCAGCGGCCGGTAGGTCGTCCCCGGCACCCCGAGCTCCGCCACGGGCCGCGGGACCACCGCCACGCCCAGCCCCGACGCCACGAACGTGACCAGCGTCGAGGTCTCCGCGACCTCGTGCCGGATGCGCGCCTCGAAACCCGCCGAGCGGCACAGGTCCGTGACGATGCCGTGCATGACGGACCGGCCGCGGGAGGCGTGCACGATCAGGTCCTGGTCGCGCAGGTCTTCGACCCCCAGGCGCTTGCGGCGGGCCAGCGGGTGAGCTTCGGGCAGCGCGACGATCAGCTGGTCGCGGCGGACCGTGGTCACCCTCAGCGCGGAGTGCTCGACGGGCGGGCGCAGCAGGGCGAGGTCGATGCGGCGGCCGAGCAGGGAGTCGAGCTGGTCCGGGGCGAGCATCTCGCCGCGGAACGTGAAGTCGACGGCCGGCAGCTCCTCGCGCAGGGCCCGGGCGAAGGCGGGCAGCAGGCTGTAGGTGGCGGAGCCGACGCAGCCGACGACGAGGCGGCCCTGCAGTCCCTTGGCCACGCGCCGCGCTTCGGCGGCCGCGTCGTCCACGGCGGTGAGCACGGCACGGGCCCGTTCGAGGTACACCGCGCCGGCGCCGGTCAGCTCCACCTTGCGGGTCGTGCGGTGCAGGAGCGTCACCCCGAGCTCGGCCTCCAGCTGCTGGATCTGCTGCGACAGCGGTGGCTGGGCCATGTTCAGGCGTTCGGCGGCGCGCCCGAAGTGCCGTTCCTCGGCGACCGCGACGAAGTAGCGCAGGTGACGCAGTTCCACGCGATTGATATTCTCAGAGTCTCACCGGGCACGAAATGAGTATTTCTGAATATCGCCGCGGGGGCCTAGCGTCGAGACCATGACCGACGTCGTGATCTGCGAACCCCTCCGCACCCCGGTCGGGCGGTTCGGCGGGGCCCTGTCCTCGCTCAGCGCCGCCGACCTCGCCACGGCCGTGCTCACCGAACTGGTGCGGCGCACGGGGCTGCAGGAGGGCGATGTCGACGACGTCGTGATCGGGCAGAGCTACGCGGGCGGCGAGTCGCCGGCGATCGGCCGGATCGCGGCGCTGGACGCGGGACTCGGCACGGGCGTGCCCGGCCTCCAGATCGACCGGCGCTGCGGCTCCGGGTTGCAGGCAGTGCTCTACGCGGCGGGACAGGTCGCGACCGGTGCGGCGCGGGTCGTCGTGGCGGGAGGTGCCGAGTCGATGTCGCAGGTCGAGCACTACGTGCTCGGGCTGCGCACGGGCGTCCGCAGCGGCGGCGTGCAGCTCGTCGACCGCCTCGACCGGGCCAGGGAGACCGCCGGTGGCAGATTCCACCCGGTGCCCGGCGGCATGCTCGAGACGGCCGAGAACCTCCGCCGCGAGTACGGCATCTCGCGCGAGGAGCAGGACGAGCTGGCGGTGCGGTCGCAGCAGCGGTGGGGCGCGGCCGACGAGGCCGGGCTGTTCGCCGACGAGCTCGTGCCGGTGACCGTCCCGGGGCGGCGCGGCAAGCCCGATCTCACGGTCGGCCGGGACGAGCACCCGCGACCGGACACGACACTGGAAGACCTGGCCGCGCTCAGGCCCGTGCGGCTGAAGCTGGACCCGGAGTCCACCGTCACCGCGGGCAACGCGAGCGGCCAGAACGACGGCGCCGCGCTGTGCGTCGTCACCACCCGCGACGAGGCCGAGAAGCGCGGGCTGCGGCCGTTGCTCGCGCTGAGGTCCTGGGCCGTCACCGGCGTCGGACCGGAGGTCATGGGCATCGGGCCGGTGTCCGCCTCGGCCGCCGCGCTCGGCCGCGCCGGGCTCACCCTCGGCGACGTCGACGTCATCGAGCTCAACGAGGCGTTCGCCGCGCAGGTGCTCGCCGTGCTGCGCGAGTGGGAGATCGACCCGGCCGACGACCGGCTCAACCCCAACGGGTCCGGCATCTCCCTCGGCCACCCGGTCGGCGCGACCGGCGCGCGGATCCTCGCGACGCTCGCGCACGAGATGCGCCGCCGCGGCAGCCGCTACGGCCTGGAGACGATGTGCATCGGCGGCGGCCAGGGCCTGGCCGCCGTCTTCGAGGCGGTGCGCTGATGGGCGTCGACGTCCACCACGTCGTCAGCGGGAGGCGGGACGGCCCTGTCGTCGTGCTGTCCGGGTCGCTCGGGTCGGCGCTGGAGATGTGGGAAGCCACCGTTCCCGCGCTGGAGGAGCACTTCCGCGTCGTCCGCTACGACACCCGCGGTCACGGCCGCTCCCCCGTCGTCCCCGGTGCCTGCACCCTCGACGACCTGGCCGACGACCTCGTCGGGCTGCTCGACCGGCTCGGCGTGCCGAAGGCGCACCTGGTCGGGCTGTCGCTCGGGGGCATGACGGCGCTGCGCGTGGCCGCCCGCGACCCCGAGCGCGTCGACCGGCTCGCGGTCCTGTGCACGAGCGCCTGCCTCGGGCCCGCGTCGACCTGGACCGACCGCGCCGCGCTCGTCCGCGCGGAGGGGACGCGCGCGGTGGCGAAGTCCGTCGTCCAGCGCTGGTTCACCCCGGCGTACCGGGACCGTGCGCCGTGGGAGGCGATGGTGGCCGCCACCCCCGCCGAGGGGTACGCGAGTTGCTGCGAGGCGATCGCCGGCATGGACCAGCGCGAGGGCCTGCGCGAGGTCACCGCGCCCACCCTCGCGATCGCGGGGGCCGACGACCCGGCGACGCCACCGGACCACCTGCGGGAGATCGCCACGTCCGTCCGGGACGGACAGCTCCTCGTCGTGCCGGGAGCCGCGCACCTCGCCAACGCGGAACAGCCGGGCGCCGTCACGGCCGCGCTCGTCGGCCACCTCACGGAGGAGAACCGCTCATGATCCTGGACAAGGTGGCCGGCGGACCGGCCGAGGCCGTGGCGGGCATCCGGTCCGGTTCCAGCGTCGCGGTCGGCGGGTTCGGGCTCGCGGGCATCCCGTGGTTCCTCATCGAGGCGTTGCTGGCCCAGGGCGCCGACGACCTGACGATCGTCTCCAACAACTGCGGCGTCGACGGCGCCGGTCTCGGCCTGCTGCTCGAACACCGCCGCATCAGCCGCGTCATCGCGTCGTACGTGGGGGAGAACAAGGAGTTCGCCCGGCAGTACCTCGCCGGCGAGCTGACCGTCGAGCTCACTCCACAGGGGACGCTCGCCGAACGGCTGCGGGCGGGCGGTTCCGGCATCGGCGCCTTCTACACGCCCACCGGTGTCGGCACGCTGGTGTCCGAGGGCGGCCTGCCGTGGCGCTACCACCCCGACGGCACCGTCGCGCTCTCCTCGCCGCCCAAGGAGGTCCGCACCTTCCACGGCAGGGAGATGGTGCTGGAGGAGTCGATCGTCACCGACGCGGCGCTCGTCCGGGCCGCCGTCGCCGACCGGGCGGGCAACTGCGTCTTCCACGCCGCCGCCCGCAACTTCAACCCGGCCGCCGCGATGGCGGGCCGGTTCACCGTCGTCGAGGCCGAACGCGTCGTCGAGGCCGGCGAGATCCACCCCGACCAGGTGCACCTGCCCGGCGTGTTCGTGCAGAGCGTCGTCGCCCTGACCCCCGAGCAGGCCGCCCGCAAGGACATCGAGAAGCGCACCACCCGTGCCCGCCGGGAGGCGAACTGACATGGCCTGGACCCGCGACGACATGGCCGCCCGCGCCGCCCTCGAGCTGCGCGACGGCGAGTACGTCAACCTGGGCATCGGCCTGCCCACGCTGATCCCGGACCACCTGCCCGCGGACTCGACCGTGACGCTGCACGCGGAGAACGGCATCCTCGGCGTCGGGCCGTTCCCCTACGACGACGAGGTCGACCCTGACCTGATCAACGCCGGCAAGCAGACCGTCAGCGTGCTGCCGGGGGCGTCGTTCTTCGACTCCCCCACCAGCTTCGCGATGATCCGCGGCGGCCACGTCGACACCGCCGTCCTCGGCGGCATGCAGGTCTCCGCGCACGGCGACCTCGCCAACTGGATGGTGCCCGGCGCGGTGGTCAAGGGCATGGGCGGCGCGATGGACCTCGTGAGCGGCGCCCGCCGGGTCATCGTCCTCATGGAGCACACCGCCCGCGGCGGCGACCCGAAGCTGGTCGCCACCTGCACGTTGCCGCTGACCGGACGTGGCGTCGTCTCGCGCGTCATCACCGACCTGGCCGTGCTCGACGTCGCGGACGGCGCGTTCGCGCTCGTCGAGCTCGCCCCCGGTGTCACGGTCGAGGAGGTCGTGGCGAAAACCGGCGCACCGGTCGCGGCAGCGCCGGACCGTCCTGGTCCGGCCGCGGCACGGCACCCGGCCTGAAGCCGGCACCGGCGGGGAGAACCGGGCCGGGTGCACCCCTGCTCCCCGCCCGGTGTCCCCCGTCGGCGCGGAGCTGCTCGGAAGGCGGCCTCCCGAGCAGCTCCGCGCCGTCCACCTCAGCTCGCCGCCAGCTCCGAACCGGCCCGGTAGGCCTCGACGGCGGCGTCGCGTTCGACCGGGGACCAGCCGAGCGGACCGGCGATCAGGTCGGCGACCTCACCGGCCACGGAGGCACCGAAGTCCAGGTGCTCCATGGCGATCCGCGTGCGGCGGGCCAGGACGTCCTCCAGGCCCAGCGCGCCCTCGTGCGTCACGGCGTACACGATCTCCGCCGCCAGGTGGCCCGCGACCGGCGAGGCCAGGGACGGGTCCCGGGCGATGAGCGCCAGCACGTCGGACACGGCCGAGCCGTAGCGGCGCAGCAGACGCTCCACAGTGGACGTGGGCAGGCCGGACCCCGCAGCGACTCGAGCCCGGTCCGCCCACAGCTCGTGGAAACCGACCGCGCCGCACAACGGCAACCGGTCGGTCAGGGAGGGCGCCACCGCGCGCCCCAGGCCGGAAACAGCGGCGTTGACCACGTCCGCTGCCATCACGCGGTAGGTCGTGTACTTGCCGCCCGCGATCACGAAGAACCCCGGCTCGGGCTCGGCGACGGCGTGCTCGCGCGACAGCTTCGACGTGTCGCTGGACGCCCCGGCGAGCAACGGCCGCAGCCCCGCGTAGGTGCCGACGACGTCGTCCACCGACAACGGCGACCGCAGCACGGCGTTGACGTGGTCGAGGATGTACGAGACGTCCTCGGCGGTGGCCGCGACGTCTTCCGGCGCACCGGAGTACGGCGTGTCCGTGGTGCCGATGATCCAGTGGGCGCCCCACGGGATCACGAACAGCACCGACTTCTCGGTCTGCGTGATCAGGCCGCCGTCGAGCTGGATCTTCGAGCGCTCCACCAGCACGTGCACGCCCTTGGACATCCGCACCTCGAACGGCGGCGTGCCGGGTGACAGGGCGTTGAGCGAGTCGGTCCACACGCCGGTCGCGCTGATCACGCGGCGTGCGCGCACGACGTGCGTGACGCCGGAGAGCTCGTCGCGCACCGAGGCACCGGCGACCCGGCCGTCCACGCGCAGCAACGACGTGACCCGTGCCCGCGAGACGACGGTCGCGCCGTGCTGGGCGGCCGTTCGGACCAGCGTCGACACGAGGCGGGCGTCGTCCACCTGCGCGTCGTAGTAGCGGATCGCGCCCGCGAACGCGTCGGCGTCCAGGGAGGGACCGACGCCGGCCATCTTGCGGCGGGACAGGTGCCGGTGCATCGGCACGGCACCGGCGCCGCCGATCGAGTCGTACAGCAGCACGCCCGCGCCGACGTAGGCGCGTTCCCACTGCTTCTTCAACGGGAAGAGGAACGGCACCGGCCGCACCAGGTGCGGTGCGAGCCGGCGCAGCAGCAACCCGCGTTCCTTCAGAGCTTCCCGGACCAGCTTGAACTCCAGCTGCTCCAGGTACCGCAGCCCGCCGTGGACGAGCTTGCTGGACCGGCTCGACGTGCCCGCCGCCCAGTCGTCGGCCTCGACCAGTGCGACGGACAGCCCGCGGGAGGCCGCGTCGAGGGCGGCGCCCGCGCCGACCACGCCACCGCCGACGACGAGCACGTCGAACTCCGTGGTGCCCAGGGCCTCCAGGGACCGGGCACGCCGAGCCGGATCCAGCCTTGCGAACAACTTCTTCAGCTCCTCAGGGGAAAATCAGCGGACGTCGGAGTCGACCCAGTCGAACGACTTGGTGACGGCCTTCTTCCAGTTGCGGTACTCGCGCTCGCGCTCGTCGGCGTCGAGCTCCGGCGTCCAGCGCTTGTCCTCGGCCCAGTTCGCGCGGAGCTCGTCCAGGGACGACCAGTAGCCGACGGCCAGACCGGCGGCGTACGCGGCACCCAGGGCGGTGGTCTCGGCGACGACCGGGCGCACGACCGGCACGTCCAGCACGTCCGCCTGGAACTGCATCAGCAGCTCGTTCGCGACCATGCCGCCGTCGACCTTCAGCTCGGTCAGCGGCACGCCGGAGTCGGCGTTCATCGCGTCCAGCACCTCGCGGGTCTGGAACGCCGTCGCCTCCAGCACGGCCCGCGCCAGGTGGCCCTTGTTGACGAACCGGGTCAGGCCGACGACGGCGCCACGGGCGTCGGAACGCCAGTACGGGGCGAACAGGCCGGAGAACGCGGGCACGAAGTACGCGCCGCCGTTGTCCTCGACCGTCCGCGCGAGCGTCTCGATCTCCGGCGCGGAGCCGATGATGCCGAGGTTGTCGCGCAGCCACTGCACGAGCGAGCCCGTGACGGCGATGGAGCCTTCGAGCGCGTAGACGGGCGCCTCGTCACCGATCTTGTAGCAGACGGTGGTGAGCAGGCCGTTCTTCGAGGCGACCTTCTCGGTACCGGTGTTCAGCAGCATGAAGTTGCCGGTGCCGTAGGTGTTCTTCGCGGTGCCGGGCTCGTAGCAGGCCTGGCCGAACGTCGCCGCCTGCTGGTCGCCGAGGATGCCCGCGATCGGCACGCCCTTCAGGACGCCGCCGGGGCCGCCGGTGCCGTAGACCTCCGAGGACGAGCGGATCTCGGGGAGCATGGACACCGGGATGCCCATCTCGCCCGCGATCTCGGCGTCCCACTGCAGCGTGTCGAGGTCCATCAGCATGGTCCGCGACGCGTTGGTGACGTCCGTGGCGTGCACACCGCCGTTGGGGCCGCCGGTGAGGTTCCACAGCGTCCACGTGTCGGTGTTGCCGAACAGCAGGTCGCCTGCCTCGGCGCGCTCGCGGGCGCCCTCGACGTTGTCGAGGATCCAGCGGATCTTGGGACCGGAGAAGTAGGTCGCGAGCGGCAGGCCGACCTTGGCCTTGTAGCGGTCGGCGCCACCGCCGAGCGCCCCGAACTCGTCGACGATCGCCTGGGTGCGGGTGTCCTGCCAGACGATGGCGTTGTAGACGGGCTCACCGGTGTTCTTGTCCCACACCACGGCCGTCTCGCGCTGGTTCGTGATGCCGACGGCGGCGAGGTCGCCGGTGTTGAGGTCGGCCTTGGCGAGCGCCTGGCCGATCACGAACCGGGTGTTCTCCGAGATCTCGACCGGGTTGTGCTCGACCCAGCCGGCTCTCGGGAAGATCTGCTCGTGCTCCTTCTGACCCACGGAGACGATGGAGCCGCTGTGGTCGAAGATGATCGCCCGCGTGCTGGTGGTGCCCTGGTCGACGGCGAGAACGTACTGCGTCATCGAAGCTGTCCTTTCGGGATGGTCAGGTCAGAACGCGAGCGAGGCGACGACACCGGCGAGCGCGCCACCGATGACCGGGCCGACGACGGGAACCCAGGAGTAACCCCAGTCGGAGTCCTTCTTGCCGGCCACACCAGTCTTGGCTGCCTCGCCGTCGGTGCCCTTGTAGGACAGCGGGAGCAGGGCGTGCGCGATGCGCGGGCCGAGGTCGCGAGCCGGGTTGATCGCGTAGCCGGTGGGGCCGCCGAGGGAGGCGCCGATGCCGACGACGAGCATCGCGACGGCCAGCGGGCCGAGCTGGGTCGGGGTCTTGCCCAGGGCGAGGACCACGAAGACCAGGACGAACGTGCCGATGACCTCGCACACCAGGTTCCAGGTGTAGCTGCGGATCGCCGGGCCGGTGGAGAAGACCGCGAGCTTGAGGCCCTCGTCGGGCGTCTCGTCGAAGTGCGGCTTGTAGGCGAGCCACGCGAGCACGGCACCGAGGAACGCGCCGAGGAACTCACCGGCGAAGTAGACGAGGGTCGAGGTCACGCTCACCGGCACGCCGGGGGCGAACTCGTCCGCGCCACTGGTGAGGATGCCGATCGTCACGGCGGGGTTGAGGTGCGCCCCCGACTTGTACGCGATGTAGACACCGGCGAAGACACCGAGACCCCAACCGAAGTTGATCAACAGCCAGCCGCCGTCGAACCCCTTCGACTTCGCGAGCAGCACGTTGGCCACCACGCCCGCACCCAGCAACAACAAGATGCCCGTGCCGAGCAACTCGCTGAGGAACACTGTCCCGAGACCCACGCTGGCCTCCCATTCGTCCTTGAACGGCTGATCACCCCGTGGTGATTGACGCGGAACGTAATGAGCGGCGTCACGCCTGCTCAACGGGCACGTTTCGACAATGTCGACACCTGCGACCCCCGAAAGTGTGACCAACCGGTCACGCTGCGCGCAGACAAGGCGTTTCAGGCTCGTGTCCAGGGGTGACGGTCGCCCCAGCTGTTCGACATTGCCGACACGGGTCGTCTCAATTACGTTCTTCGCGTGCCGGGACCCATCCAGTCGATCGAACGAGCCGCAGCCGTGCTGCGGCTCCTGGCGCGTGGCTCGGGCCACCACGGTCTCACGGAAATAGCGGACTCGCTCGGTCTCGCCCGCGGCACCGCGCACGGGATTCTCCGGACGCTGCAACGGGTCGAGTTCGTCGAGCAGGACCAGGCGACGGGCCGCTACCGCCTCGGCGCGGCGCTGCTGCACCTCGGGACGTCCTACCTGGACGCGAACGAACTGCGTTCTCGATCGATCAACTGGGCCGACACGCTGGCCGCGCGCAGCGGCCAGGAGGTCAGGATCGGCATGCACCACGACGGCGCCGTGCTCGTCGTGCACCACGTGTTCCGGCCCGATGACTCCGTGCAGACCCTGGGCATCGGCGCGATGCTGCCGCTGCACGCCACCGCGCTCGGCAAGGTGCTGCTCGCCTACGACCCGGACCTGTCGGCGGCCGCACGCCGGCGGGAGCTCACGTCGCTGACGCGCAGGACGATCACGCGCGCGCAGATGCTGGAGCGGGTGCTGACCGAGGTGCGCGCGCAGGGCTGGGCGGGTGAGGCGGAGGAGTACATGCCCGGTGAGGCCAGCATCGCCGCGCCCATCCGCATCCCCGGCGGCCTGGTCGTCGGCGCGATCGGCATCTCCGGCGCGGCCGACCGCCTGTGCGACTCCGCCGGGAGGCCGCGGCAGACGCTGGTGCGCCAGGTCGTGCAGGCCGCGGACTCCGTCACCACTTCGCTTGTCGACGAGAACTGAGGGGCTCGCCGTGCAACGGTTCGTAATGGCGATCGACCAGGGGACGACGTCGACGCGCTGCATCGTCTTCGACCAGAACGCCCGCCTGGTCGCGGTCGCGCAGCGCGAGCACCGCCAGTACCACCCGCGGCCCGGCTGGGTCGAGCAGGACGCGGTGGAGATCTGGCGCAACGTCGACCGGATCGTGCCGCAGGCGTTGCGGCAGGCGGGGATCGGCGCCGAGCAGGTCGTCGCGATGGGCATCACGAACCAGCGCGAGACGTTCGTGCTGTGGGACCGCCACACCGGCGTCCCGGTCGGCCGCGCGATCGTGTGGGAGGACATCCGCACCGAGGAACTCGTCGCGTCGCTGGGGAAGCAGCCCGGCATCGAGGAGGTCCGCGACCGCTGCGGCCTGCCGCTCGCGACCTACTTCTCGGCGCCGTCGCTGCGCTGGATGCTCGACAACACCGCCGGGCTGCGCGCCAGGGCCGAACGCGGCGACGTCCTGTTCGGCACCATGGACACCTGGCTGATCTGGAACCTCACCGGCGGCGTCAACGGCGGCCTGCACGTCACCGACGTGACCAACGCGTCGCGGACGATGCTGATGAACCTCTCGACGCGGCAATGGGATCCGATGCTGCTGGAGTTCTTCGGCGTGCCTTCGGTGGTGCTGCCGGAGATCCGCCCGTCGACCGAGATCAGCGGTGTCACGACGCGGGTGGTGCCGGGCATCTCGATCACGGCGGCGCTGGGCGACCAGCACGCGGCGCTGTTCGGGCAGACGTGCTTCGAGAAGGGCTCGATCAAGGGCACGTACGGCACCGGCGGCTTCCTGCTGATGAACACCGGTGACGAGCTCGTGCGGTCGAAGCACGGCCTGCTGACCACGATCGGCTACCAGATCGGCGGGGAACCGGCGTACGCGCTGGAGGGCTCGATCGCCGTCGCCGGGTCGCTGGTGCAGTGGTTCCGCGACAACCTCGGGCTGATCCACTCCGCGCCGGAGATCGAGACGCTGGCGCGCACGGTGAAGGACAACGGCGGCTGCTACATCGTGCCGGCGTTCTCGGGCCTGTTCGCGCCGCACTGGCTCGCGCAGGCGCGCGGGCTCGTCGTCGGGCTCACGTCCTACATCAACAAGGGCCACCTGGCGCGGGCCGTGCTGGAGGCGACCGGCTGGCAGACGCGCGAGGTCGTGGACGCGATGAACGCCGACCTCGGGGCGCCGACGCCGGTGCTGAAGGTGGACGGCGGCATGACGGCCGACCACCTGCTGATGCAGTTCATCGCGGACGTGCTGGACATCCCGGTGCAGCGGCCGCTGGTCGCGGAGACGGTGTCGCTGGGCGCCGCCTACGCCGCCGGCCTCGCCGCCGGGTACTGGCCGGACCTCGAGGGACTGCGCCGCAACTGGCACCTGGCGGCGCGGTGGAACCCGGTGATGGACGCGCGGTACCGCGAGTCCGAGTACGCGAACTGGAAGCGGGCCGTGGAACTCACGTTCGCGTGGGCCCGCTCCAGCCCGTCCACTTAGGAACGCTGCTTGCGCACCCAGGCGGCCACGTCGTCCGCCTCGATCGGCAACGCGTCCGAGAGGACGTCCGCGCCGGTCGAGGTGACCACGAGGTCGTCCTCGATGCGCACGCCGATGCCCCGCAGCTCCGGCGGCAGCGTCTCGTCGTTGGGGTGGAAGTACAGGCCCGGCTCGACGGTCAGCGCCATGCCGCGCTCGAGGATGCCCTGCTGGTAGGTCTCCTGCCGGGCGTCGGCGCAGTCGTGCACGTCGAGGCCCAGGAAGTGCCCGGTGCCGCAGACGATGTAGCGGCGGTGGTGCTGACCGGACGGGTCGAGCGCCTTGTCGACGCTGACCGGCAGCAGCCCCCAGTCGTGCAGGCCCTCGGCGAGCACGCGCATGGCGGTGTGGTGGAAGGCGCTGTAGTCGTTGCCCGGCCGGACCTCGGCGAGCGCCGCCACGTGCGACCTGTGCACGAGGTCGTAGACCTGGCGCTGCGGCTCGCTGAACTCACCGCTCACCGGGAACGTCCGGGTGACGTCGGCGGTGTAGAGGGAGTTCATCTCCACGCCGGCGTCGAGCAGCAGCAGGTCGGCGTCGTTCACGCGGCCGTCGCAGCGCGTCCAGTGCAGCACCGGGGCGTGCGGCCCGGCGGCGACGATCGAGGTGTAGCCGGGACCCTTGCCCTCGGTGCGGGCGCGGCGGTCGAACGTGCCCTGCAGCCACCGCTCTCCCCCGCCGCGCACGGCCTGGCCGAGCTCCATGGCGACGTCGGCGAAGCCCTTGACGCTCGCGTCGACGGCCTGGCGGAGCTGCTCGACCTCCCAGTCGTCCTTGATGCGGCGCAGCTCCGCGAGAACGGTGCGCAGCTCGTCGCTGTGCGAACCGGTCAGCGCGTCGAGCAGCGGGTCGACGCCCTTGGCGACGAGCGTCTCGGGGTGGCGGCCGCGCAGGACGTTCGCCAGGTCCTCGAGCGGACGGGCCGTGACGCCGAGCGCCTCGCCCCACTCCTTCGGGCCCGCCGCGGCGCCGATCCAGAACGGGCTGCGGTCGGCGTCACCGAAGAAGTCGACGCTGTGCGCCTCGGACGGCACCGGCACGAACAGGGTGGCGTCGTCGTCGCACAGCACCAGCACGGCGCCTTCGACCTGGCAGCCGGTGAGCCACACGAAGTCGCTGTCGGCGCGGAACTCGTGGAACGTGTCGTTGGACCGGACGTGCGCACGCCCCGCGGCCAGCGCGATCCGCTTGCCCGGCAGGGCCTGGGTGAGCCTGGCGCGGTGCGCCCGCGCCGCCTCGGCCGTGCCCGCGGGCAGGTCGACGGAGCTGTCCCACTCGCCCCAGCCGTCGCGGATGTAGGTGCGGAACCCGTCCGCGTCCACCAGTTTCGCCATGTCGCGGCGTGTCCGAGCCAATTCGCGTCCTCTCAGAGCGGTCCTGCCTGCCACCCTCCCTCCTCCCGGAGGGGTCTCGCCACTCCCGAACGGGGATAGCCTCAGGCTATGGAACTGGAGATCCGGCACCTGCGGGCCGTCTGCGCCATCGGCGACGCGGGGAGCCTCTCGCGCGCCGCCACGCAGCTCGGCATCTCCCAGCCCTCGCTCACCACCCTGCTGCAACGCGTGGAACGCCTGGTCGGCGGCAAGCTCTTCGAACGCGGCCGCGCGGGCGCCGAACCGACCGCCCTGGGCGCCCAGATGCTGCAACGCGCCCGGCTGCTGCTCGTCGAGCTGGACGCGTTCGGCTCCGACATGGTCCAGCGGGACGGGCCCTCCCGCCTCGGCTCGGTGCACATGGAGTGCGTCGGCCCGCTGTACACGCGTCTGGAGCAGGTGCTCGACGACATCACGCTCGTGGTCGACCCGTCCTCGACGGGCCTCGCGCTGGCGCTGGCGAACGGCCACCTCGACGCGGCCGTGATCGCGGTCGACGAGGAGGGCGACCTCGGCCTGCCGCGCGGGGTGGCGCAGCGGGTCGTCGTGCCGTGGGTGCCGGTGTTCATCGCCCTCCCCGCCGGTCACCGGCTCGCCGACCGGCCGGAGGTGGAGCTCGCCGACCTCGCCGGGGAGTCGTGGGTCGGCCCGCCGGGCGCCGAGGACGGGTCGCTGACCGCGTTGAGGGCGGCGTGCCGCGCCGTGGGCTTCGTGCCGCGGATCCGGTTCGAGATGCCGAGCGGGGCGGGCCGGCAGCTGATCGCGGCGGGCAAGGCCGTGCAGCTGGTCGAGCCGACGTCGCAGGGCGGACCCGGGGTGGTCGTGCGGCCGCTGGCGGGGGCGCCGCTGCGGATGCGCCTGGTGTTCGCGTGGCGGCGCGAGCGGCTGACCTGGAACCAGGCCAGCCGCGTGTTCGCCGAGGTGCTGGGGGCCTACGCCGAGCAGGCCCTGGCCAGCCCGGTGTTCCGGCCGTGGTGGCGGGAACGCGGAGCGGCCCTCACGGCATCCGGCTGAGCTCCGTCAGCCCAGCGCGCCGAGCCAGCCGTACCAGTCCGCGTCGTACCGGGTCCCGACCACCCGCGTCAGGTGGTCCCTGGCCCCGGCCCAGTCCCCCGCGCGGTAGTCCGCCAGCACGGCCGCGACGTCCTCCGGGTGCCTCTCCAGCAGGTACCGGACCGCCAGGTACCCCCAGTTGTAGACCCGCGTGGCGTCGTGGTCGTAGGTGGTGTCGAAGAGCGCGCTCAACGCGTACGTCTTCTTCTTCGCCTCAGCCAGCGCATCGGCGTAGACCTCACCCCGGTAGCTGTACGAGAGGTGCTCCGCGAAGCCCTCGATCCACCACACCGTCGGCGTGGTCATGTTCTCCTCGAAGTCGCCGTGCAGGTCGTACCGGCCGTCGAGGTAGTGGGTGTACTCGTGGTTGAGGTTCCAGATCGCGAACGACGGCAGCCAGTCCGCCTCGTGCGCGATGAACCGCGCCTGGTTCATCGCCGGGTCGCCCTCGAGGTACATGCCCCCGTTGTTGGTGGAGATGCCGAACAGCACACCGGCGTACGTGCGGTAGTCGTCGCCGGTGTCGAAGACGACGACTTCGAGCGAGGTGTTGCCGTCCCCGGCGACGGGACCGGGATCGCGCACCACGCGGTGGAAGACGGCGTCCTGCCCGGCGAGCGACGCGCACGTCCGGCGCAGCTGGGCGGGGGTCAGCTGCTGGGCGCGGATCCTGAGCGTGGCGCTGCAGGTGTGGCGGACGGTGAGGACGCGGCGGTCGATCTTCGCGCGGAAGTCGCAGGTGCCGTAGCGGCGGCAGTTCGCCTTGTCGTACCAGTCGACCATCTCGGCGACGCCCACCCACAGCGGCGCGAGGCGCCCGACGACGTCACCGCGGCGGGCCAGGTCCACGAGCAGCGGACGGGCGGTGAGCGCGATGTCGTTGTGCCGCAGGAACCTGCCCAGCTCACGGGTCGCGTTGTGCACCAGGTACTGGCGGCCGGTGCCGAAGAAGTCGAGGTGTGCCAGGACGAACCGGCGCAACGCCCGCAGGACCTCGGTGTCGGCCCGCACGGCCGCGAGGAACTCCGGATCGCCGTGGCCGTGGTAGAGCAGGAGCATGCCGGCGTGCACCGCGTCGTCGTCGGCGCTGGTGTAGTTGTCCAGCAGCACCGTCAACGCGCGCAACTCGGCCGGGTAGTCGGCGACGGCGGCGTGGATCACCGGCTCGGGGGTGTCGTGGTGCAGGTTCCGGGCGATCTCCGGCGGCAGCAGCGGGCTGTTCGGCGAGCCGGCCTGAGCGGGAGCGGCGTGTGCCGACGCGGGAGCGAGCAGGCCACCTAAGAACGCCAGGACCAGGGCGAACGATCTCATCGGGTTCCTCCGCAGGGTTCGAGGTGCCCTAGAGCGTCACACCGCCCGCCGTCCCGCGAGCATCCCTTCCGCTCATAGCCCACTGCTATGGGACACCCGCCGGGCCTACGCGGGCTTCCCCGGCTCGGCGAACAGCAGGTGCCGCACCCGCGCGGGTCCCTTGGCCAGCTCCCGCGCGGCCTCCTGGTTGTGCTGGTCCACGACCGTGCCGCGCTCCACGTGCTGGCGCAGGTGCTCCTGCCAGGTCGCCACGGTGAAGGTCTCCAGGAACGTCCCGGGCTGCTCGGTGTCGCGGAAGAGGCCCCACATCGTGGCGCCGGTGCGGCGGCGTGCCCTGCCGACGCGCTGCATCGCGTCGATGAACGCGTCCTCGTTCTCCGGCGCCACCGGCCACTCGACGGTGACCAGCACCGGTCCCGCCCCGCTGTCGGTGATCTCCGGCGGCTCCTCCCAGTAGGTCGCCGGGCTGACGTCGAGCGGCCTGTCGTTGAGCGGCAGCCACTTCGACGCCGCGAGGGCGAGCACGACCATCGCCACCGCGGGCGCGATCATCGCGACCTTCAAGCTGTAAGCGTCCGCGATCACGCCCCACACCACGGCGCCGAGCGCCTGCCCGCCCATCAGGATCAGCTGGTAGTAGGCCAGGGCGCGGGCGCGGGTCCAGGCCGGCAGCAGCACCTGCGCCGTGGCGTTGAACGTCGAGAGCGTGGCGATCCAGCACGCACCCGTCAGCAGCATCGCCACGATCACCAGCGCGAGGCTGCCGGTCAGCACGGCGGTGCTCGTCGAAGCCGCGTAGACGCATGTCGCGAGCAGCACCATCCGGTTCTTGCTCATGCGCCGCAACAGCTTCGGCACCACGAACGCGCCGCCGATCGCGCCGGCGCCGACGCTGCCGAGCAGCACGCCGTACCCGCCGGCGTCGAGCCGGAGCGGACCGCGGGCGATCGCCGGCAGCAGGGCCCACAGGCCGCTGCCGAACACGATGAACAGCGCGAGCCTCGCGAGCACGCGCCGGAACAGCGGCGAGCTCGCCACGTACCGCGCGCCCGTCCGCATCGCGGTCGTGATGTGCTCGGTGCCGAGCGGGCGGTGGTCCGACGGCCTCTTCCACCGCGCCAGCACGACCAGCACGCCGAGGAACGAGACCGTGTTGAACGCGAACGTCGCCTCCGAGCCCGCCAGCGCGATCAGCAGGCCGCCGAGCGCGGGACCGATGGCGCGGCCGACGTTCATGTTGACGCCGTTGAGCAGCGCGGCCTGGGGGATCTCCTCGCGCGGCACCAGTTCCGGCTGGATCGCCTGGAACGACGGCATCGACAGCGCCTGACCGACCGCCATCAGGGCGAGCAGCCCGAGCAGGCTCGCGGGCGTCGCCCTGTCCGTGCCCGCGAGGAGCATCAGGCCCCCCGCGCCCGCGAGCATCAGCGCCTGACCGGTGATCAGCACGTGCCGGCGGTCCAGGATGTCGCCGAGCGCTCCGGACGGCACCACGAGCAGGAACACCGGCAGCGTCGTGGCCGTCTGGACGAGCGCGACCTGCAGGGCGCTGCCCCCGAGGTCACCCATGAGCCACTGGGCGCCGACCGTCTGCGCCCAGGTGCCGATGTTCGAGGCGAACTGGGCGATCCACAGCGCGCGGAACGCGCTGCGGCGCAGAGGCGCCCATGCGGAGGCTGTCACCGTTCGATCTTCACACTCACGGGTCCACATCGCCGAGCGTTCGTTTTGATCAACACTGAAGTTATCGAGCGTCATGGAATCAGGGTTGGATGACCATGCCTTCGGTGACGGCTCGCGTCATTCACCCATCCCCCCAAAAGTATGTGAGTTACGTCACGTCAGACTGCTCGGAATGCCCGGCCGGGCCTCGGAACGGCACCCACACGCCGACACGCAGCGCAACTCGAGAACGGTCCCCGATCCAGGTCGCGCCAGGGTCCTTCCAGGCCAAATGACATGAAAGCGGGCCGATTGCGGGCAGTGCGACGGACTGCGGACATTCCGTCTCAACCGGGTACGCAATCCCACAATGACGAACGTCCGCCCCATTCCTGCCCGATACTGCGCGCAAAGCAGGTAGAGCAGAAAGGTGCCGAGCACTCGTGATCACGCCCCAGTACTTGCTGTCGACCCGCGAGTTCGAAGTGCTGTGGCAGACGCTGCGGCTCGGCAGGATGCCGTACCCGCTCGACGTGCCCAGCGAAGGAGCTACGGAGAGCGAGCTCAAAGCGTTGCGGGACAGGACGATCGCGGACCTGCGGAGCCGCGGGCTCGCCGATGACCCGCGACTCGAGGACCTGCTGCGCCTGCTCGGCGACCACGACGTGTCCGTGGACGCCGTCGCCGGGCTCGACCGGACCGTGCGGGCACTGGCCGCCTCCAACGGCGACCAGGGCGTGCTGGCCGTGATCGACGGCGACGGCGTAGGCCTGTCCGAGATCAGGCCCACCGCGCTGGCCCGCGAGATCGTGCGGGTCCTGCCCGACGGCGTCGCAGGTCCCGGCAGCGCGCTGTCGGTGCGGCTGGAGACGTTGCAGCAGGCAGTGGCGCTGCAGGAGGCCGAGCAGGAAGAAGAGTTTGAGGACCCGTGGGGTGCCGCGGACGACGAACTCGACGACCGCCAGGCGCTGCTCAGGGCCGGGTTGTCCGCACAGGACGCGCGCCAGCTCGACGAGCTCGCGGCGAACCGCGTGGCGGGCGGCCAGTTCGGCGTGACGCACGGCCGGCACCGCGCCGACGTGGTCATCAACTGGTTCGACACCCACCAGGGCCGCTACCTCATGGTCCGCTCCGACGGGTGGCTCAGCCTCTCCCCCACCGACAACGACCGGATCGCCACGCGGATCGACTCCGTGCTGGCGTGACCGCCCGGAGGGAACTGATCAAAACGGGCAACGCGGACGTACTCTCCCGAGTTCGTCCGCGTTCGTTCGCGCGTTGACAGATTCATCCGATCCGGTGATGGACGAACCTGTGCACGACCAACCTCAAGACAGCCCTAAATTCCCGATTTCATGCACTGTGATTTGAGTCACAGCGCCCTCGGTCAAGGGCCGTTCCAGTGAACCGAACAGAGGTCGGATGCCCGAACGGGCAACAGGCCGAGAGCGCTCCCACAACCTGCGCAAACGATCAGGTCTGTTACGGTACGTTCACCTGGAGGTGGCCCGTTTCCCTCCGCCGCAACGCTTTGTGGTCCCAGGTCTCAATTGGTGAATCACCTGCGGCAAAGCGCGCGATGCGCGAAAAGACCCTTGATACTGCCCGCATGTACATCGTCGGTGACAAAGAGGCTGTCCCGCTCGGCGAGACCGTCTCCTCGGGTCAGGTTCAGCTCGACCCGGCAGCGGGCGAGGAGCTGCGCAAGCAGTTCCAGGCCCAGATCGACCAGGTCGACTCCTGGATCGAACGCGCGACCAGCAGCATCGCCCGACCGGCTCCGCTCGGAGCGAACCCGGTCGGCGACAAGATGCGCGACAAGTTCACCCACCGCGCCGAGGGCGAGCAGTACTCGTTCGTCAGCGTCATGACCGCGTACCGCACGGTTCTCGAGCAGACGAAGAACTCGATCGTCGAGGCGATCGAGAACTTCACCCGCCTCGACGAGGACCAGCAGGCCGAACTGAAGAAGCACATGGGTAACAGCTGATCTTGTGGCCAGCTGATCCAACGACGTGAGAGGCGAGCCGGTCATGCCCCCCGAGACCGACCCGAGCGACATCGAGAACGTCCCGGTCCTCACGGACCCGCAGAACTGGGCGTCTCGTTCGCACCAAGAGCTTTACGCCGCGGTGCACAACAACAACGACCCCGGTCAAGCCGGCCAGATCAGCTCCGACTGGGGCAAGTACGGCAACGAGCTGACCGAGGCGGCGCGCACCATCAACTCGGTCATCGCCGCGTCGGAGTCCAAGTGGACCGGTGACGCCGCCGAGGCCGCCCGAGCCGCGATGAAGAAGCTCGGGGACTGGGTCGACGAGACCGCCCGCACGGCGGTCGAGGTCGGCACCAAGGTCGCGGACCAGGGCCGCGTCATGGAGAACGCCCGCGCGCAGATGCCCCAGCCGATCCAGTTCGACTGGAACAAGGCCGCGGCCGCGCTCTCGCAGCCGGGCACTCCCGCGTTCGTGCTGGCCTCCGCGGACATCGCGCAGGCCAACCACGCCTCGCGCGCGGCGCACGAGCACGCCGTCGCCGTGATGACCGACATGGAGACCAACTCCCGCCAGATCGACTCGACGACCCCGGCCTTCAAGCCGCCGTTCAACCCGAACACCGGCCAGGTCGAGCAGCCGGTGATGGCGATGCAGCGCATGGGAGGTGTGCCCACGCTCAACGGCAGCGCGGACGCCCTCATGGCGACGCACGCGCAGAGCGGAGCCGCCGTGGCCGCTCCGCCCTCCCCCACGGGTGCCGGTACCGGCACCGGAGCGGGCGCGGGTGCGGGCACCGGTGCGGGTACCGGCACGGGCACCACGACCGGGACCCAGCCCGCCGCGGCGGCCTACACGCCGACCGCGCCCGGCTACACCGGTGCCGGAACCGCCGGCAGCGGTGGCGGTGGCGCCGGTGGTGGCGCGAACTACACGCCGCAGATGCCCGGCTACAACCCCGGCAGCACGAGCACCAACACCGCGGCGGCGTACACGCCGACCGCGCCGGGCTACACCCCGCAGCTGGGCGGCAACTCCGGCAGCACGTACACGAGCGGCAGCGGTGGCGGTGGTGGCGGCAGCAGCTACACCCCGACCGCGCCGGGCTACACGCCGCAGCTCGGCGGCACCGGCACCGGCAGGTCCGGGGGCGGCCAGAACCAGAACATCCCCAAGGCCCCGGTCGTCGGCAGGAACGTCGCGAACCCGAACTACACCCCGCAGAACCCCGGCTACACGCCGCAGAACCCCAAGGGTCCCGCGGCCTACACGCCGACCGCGCCCGGCTACAACGGTCCCGGCGGCGCCGGTGGCGGTGCGGGCGGTGGCGCCGGCGGTGCCGGTGGTGGCGGCGGCATGAAGGGCGGCCCGATGCCTTACACCCCGCAGATGGGCGCGGGTGGCGGTGGTGGTGCCGGCGGCGGCGGTGCGTTCGGCGGTGGCGCGGGTGGTACCGCGGGTGCCGGTGGCGCGATGCAGTCCGGTGGCGCGGCGGGTGTCCAGAACGCGGCCCGCGGCGGCATGCCGATGGGCATGGGCCCCGGTGGCGCCGCGGCGGCCGGTGCCGGCATGGGCGCGGGCGCGCCCATGGGTGGCGCTCCGGGCGCCGGCGGCAGGGGCGAGGAGGACAAGGAACACCGCTCCGCCAGCTACATCATGGGCGGCGACCTGTTCGAGGTCCCCGGTGAGAACCTGCCCCCGTCGGTGATCGGTGCCGCGAAGGTCAAGAAGCCGAAGGGGGCCGAGCCCGCGTGATCACGCCTGAGTTCCTGCTCACGCCGCGCGAGTTCGACGTCCTGTGGCACTCGCTGGACCTCGGCAGCGTGCCCTACCCGCTGGACGTGCCCAGCGAGGGCGCGACGGAGCAGGAACGCCGTGTGCTGACCGAGACGACGCTCGAAGAGCTGCGCTCGCGCGGTCTCGTCGACAACGAGCGCCTCGAAGGTCATCTGCGGCTGCTCGACGACCACAAGGTGTCCGTGGACGCCGTGGCCGGACTCGACCGCACGGTGCGGGCGCTCGCCGTCTCGAACGGCGAGCGCGCCGCGCTCGCGATCATCGACGACGACCGGGTGGGGCTGCTCGGGATCCGGGAGACCGGCATCGCCCGCGAGATCGTCAAGGTCCTGCCCGACGCCGTGCCCGGACCGGGCACGGCGGTGAACGTGCGGGTCCAGTCCCTGCAGGACGCCGTGGCGCTGCAGGAGGCCGAAGGGGCCAAGTCACCGGACGACCTGTTCGGCGAGGGCGGGGTGGACGACCAGGAGGCGCTGCGGCAGGCCGGTCTGTCCGCCCAGGACGCCAAGCAGTTCGACGAGCTCGCCGCGAACCGCGTCGCGGGTGGCCAGTTCGGCGTCACCCTCGGCCGGGAGCGGTCCGGGGTCGTCATCAACTGGTTCGACACCCACCAGGGCCGTTACCTGATGGTCAACTCGGACGGCTGGCTGAGCCTCTCGCCGACCGACAACGACCGCATCGCCACCCGTATCAACGCTGTGCTCGCGTGATCTGACGCGTCTCAGTCGAACCGCCGCCGCCGGAGGACCGTGTGAACCCCGCGAACCCCACCCAGTGGGTCGAAGAGTACGAGGCCAAGCTGGCCGACCTGAAGAAGAAGTCGGAGGACCTGACGGAGAACTTCGCGGCGGCCTCCGCCACCGTGACGTCGAAGGACGGCTCGGTGACCGTCACGGTGGGTCCGAACGGCGGCCTGCAGAACCTGCAGCTCGGGCACCGCGCGGTCGAGCTGGGCGCCGCCCGGCTCACCGCGGCGATCCTGGAGACGGCGCGGCAGGCCCAGAAGCAGGCCGCGCTGCAGGTCCTGGAGCTGTTCAAGCCGCTCGGCGAGGGCACCGAGGCCTACCAGATGGTCTCGGACTCCATCCCGGACGACGAGGACGCCGAGGAGACCGGCGACACCTACGACGAGATCGACGACGAGCCGGAACCGGCCCCTGCGGCACCGCCGGCGTCCCGGCCCGCGGCGGCTCCCCAGCCGCCGCCCGTCCGCGGCAGGTCCCGCGCGGACGACGACGATGACGACGACAACCAGCCCTGGTAAGGAACAGCGATGACCGCGCCGGAAACTCCCATTTCGTCTCCTCCCGGGATGAAGATCACCGAGGAGAACAAGCTCAAGGGCTCGCTGTTCATCGAGGCCTACGGCAGTCTCATCGACGGCATCAGCAAGGACGCCGAGAGCGAGACCGAGAAGGCCCTGGACATCACGTTCAACGCCATCGGCGCCGCCTCCGCCACGGTGATGCTCGCGATCGACCCGCTCGGCAGCATCATCGGCGCCGGTGTCGGCTGGCTGATCGAGCACGTGTCGTTCCTGCGCGACGCCCTGAACCAGCTGATGGGCAACCCGGAGGAGATCCAGGCCAACGTCGAGGCCAACAAGGCCCGCGCGGCCGAGCTCCGGGTGCTCGCCGAGGACCACAAGAACGGTCTCGCGACGTTCGACGGCTGGACCGGTCAGTCGTCCGAGCGCTTCAAGACGTCCATGGACGGCATGTACCAGGAGCTCGACGAGCTCGCCAGCGCCGTCGAGAGCAAGGCCAAGATCGTCGCGATCATGGGCATGCTCGTCACCGTGCTGCGCGACATCGTCCGCGACCTGATCGCCCAGCTGATCGGCTCGCTCATCGGTGGCGCGATCCTCGCCGCCGCCGCGATGATCCCGACCTTCGGCGCCTCGATCCCGATCTTCATCGGCTTCGCCGTCGGCAAGGCCGTCGCGCTGGGCGTGAACATCGCCGCGCGCGTGGCTCGCGTCGTCGCCGCACTCGGCCGCCAGTTGAAGCGCATCGGCGACCTCGACGAGATCATGGCGAAGATCAGCAAGGGCTGGGAGCGCTTCGAGAACTCCGCCGACGCCGCCGAGATCATCTACGAGGGCTACAAGGCCCAGGACGGCGTCAACGACAAGATCGACGAGGCGGTCAAGGCCAACCAGGGCGGCGGCGCCGGCGGTGGCGGCGGCACGGCTCCGAGTGCCACTGCCGGTGAGACCCCCGCGGACGGGACCGGCACCGCCACGGCGACGCTGCACAACTCGGCACGCCTCGCCGACGCCGAGCCGGCGCAGGCCCGGATGGCGATGCAGACGGCTGAGCCGCTGCAGCCGACCCACGCCGTGCGCGCGATGCAGGCGGAGCCGCTGCAGCCGTTCCACCGCGCCGAGCCGATGCAGCCGTTGCAGCCCATGCAGCGCGTTGAGGCGATGCAGGCGGAGCCGATGCAGGCCGCCCACGCCGTGCGGGCCGTGCAGGCGGAGCCGTTGCAGCCGTTCCACCGCGCGGAGGCGGTGCAGGCAGAGCCTCTGCAGCCGTTCCACCGCGCCGAGCCGATGCAGCCGTTGCAGCCCATGCAGCGCGTCGAGGCGATGCAGGCAGAACCGATGCAGGCAGTGCACCGCACGGAAGCGGCTCAGCCGTTGCAGCCCATGCAGCGTGCCGAGGCCGTTCAGGCGCCCATGGCGTTCCAGCGCGCCGAGGCGGTCCAGGCCCCGATGGCGTTCCAGCGCGCGGAGGCCGTGGAGGCGCCCGTGGCGTTCTCCCGCGGCGTGGCTTCGGACTCGACGATGGTGTCCGGCGTCAGCATGACCTCGGGCGGTTCGATGCACGAGGCCGTGCAGCCGATGCAGGCGCGTGAGGTCTACACGAGCGCGGACACGCCGTCCGAGCCGTTGCAGCAGGCCACGGCCTACGAGCCGCTCGCGCGGACGCAGATGTCGCACGCGTACGACGCTCTTGAGCCGTCGCAGCCGCGTGAGGCCTACTACGCCTCGCGCATCGAGGCCGAGCCCGCCGCTTACGAGAGCGTCAACCCGCTCATGGCGGACGAGCCGTTGCGCCCGGCCGCCGCGTTCGAGGTGGAGGCCCAGGCCGGCGGTGCGGCGGCGGAACCGCTGCAGCCGACGTTCCAGCGTTCCGTCCGGCCGACAGAGTAAGTCCAGCCAACGGCCGGGATCCGAGATCCCGCCTCGTTCTGACGCAGTACTGGAGAAGCACCGCTCATGGCCAAGGGGAACGTCAATCCCAACCCGTCGCCGAACCCGGCGGCGAATCCGGCGGCGAACCCACCCCCTTCGGCGCCACCGAGCGGCACCGGCACGGGCGGTGGTCCCACCGGCAACAGCGGCTACTCCATGAGCGACTCCTCGATGCAGGGGTTGCAGAACAAGGCGGGTGACCTCGGGTCCCGGCTGGCGAGCATCTCGAGCGGCCTTCGCGGCCTGAACTTCAGCGGCAACGCGCTCGGCCCCATCGGCCTGTTCGCGGTGCCCGCGCTCAACGCGTCCAACGACAACGCGGTCGCGCAGGCGGACAGGGGCGCCAAGGCGTTCACCGACGTCCAGTCCGGCCTGAAGGCCACGCACCAGACGTCGACCACGACGGACACCAACCAGGGCTCCAACTTCCGCTCGATCGACCCGAGCACCAACGCGAAGCCGCCACCCGGCGCCACCGCGCCGCCCCCCGGCCTGAACACGTCGGGCGGCAAGGTCACCGGTCCGGAGTCGATCAAGGGAGGCGGGAACTTCACCCCGGGCCTCAACGCCCAGGGCGGCCCGAAGCACACCGGACCGCAGGCCGTGAAGGGCGGCGGGAACTTCACGCCGGGCCTGAACGCGCAGGGCGGCCCGAAGGCCACCGGTCCCGACGCGCTCAAGGGCGGCGGGGCCAACCCCGGCTCGAACCTGAACACGCAGGGCGGCGGCGGCAAGGTCAACCCCGCCCAAGGTCCCAAGGGTGGCGGCGCGGGCTTCACGCCCAGCCTCGGCCCCGCTCCGGGCGGCGGCAAGGTCGGCGACGTCCAGGGCCCCAAGGGCGGCGGCGCCAACCCCGGCTCGAACCTGAACCCGCAAGGTGGCGGCGGCAAGGTCAACCCCACCCAGGGCCCGAAGGGCGGAGCGGGCTTCACGCCCAGCCTCGGCCCCGCTCCGGCAGGTGGCGGCAAGGTCAACCCCACCCAGGGTCCCAAGGGCGGTGCCGGTTTCACGCCCAGCCTCGGCCCCGCTCCGGCCGGCGGCGGCAAGGTCAACCCGACCCAGGGCCCCAAGGGCGGCGCCGCCTCGTTCACGCCGAGCCTCGGCAAGCCGCCGGGCGGTCCCGCGGCCGGTGC